>DASTRL010000128.1:0-35122 GCA_035761265.1 Steroidobacteraceae bacterium | reverse complement strand
GCACCTGCTGCAGGTGCGCGCCCGCGCCGGCACGCGCATCCCCGCGCTCTCGGCCGACGCCGCACATCTGCTGCTCACCTATCCCTGGCCGGGCAACGTGCGCGAGCTCGACAACCTCCTGCAGCGCGCGCTGGTGCTGGTAGAAGGCTCGGTCATCGAAGCCGAGCACATCCTGTTCGAAAAGCAGCCGACGCGACTCGACGTGGCGGCCGTCACCGGCGCGCCGGCCCTGCACCAGACCATGCAACGTGCCGAGCGCGACGTGATCCTCGAGGCGCTGCGCGCCGCCAACGGCAGCCGCCGCGAAGTCGCGGAGAAGCTCGGCATCAGCCCGCGCACGTTGCGCTACAAGCTCGCGCGCATCCGCAGCGCCGGCATCGACGTCCCCGCGGCGTGATGGAGAAGCAAGGCTGCGACCCGGCCGGGCGAGTCGCGCTGGCCAGAACGGAGACCACCGTATGAGCAACATGGAAATCGACCGCGTGCTCGCGCAGATCCGCAGCATGTCGCAGGCCGTCAAGGGTGCGGGCGCCGCCGGCATCGGCGCACCCGGTGCCAAGGGCGTGGCCGGCGTCGACAATGGTTTCGCGCAGCTCCTGAAGCAGGGCCTGGAGGGCGTGAACTCCACCCAGGCGAAGGCCGCGGACCTCGCCAACAAGTTCGAACGCGGCGTACCCGGTGTCGAGCTGCCGCAGGTCATGCTCGAGATGCAGAAGGCCAACGTCTCGTTCCGCGCGCTGACCGAGGTGCGCAACAAGTTCGTCGAGGCGTATCGCGAAATCATGAACATGCCGCTGTAGTTGAACCGCGCGCAGTTCCCAGAAGGATTGTCAGATGGCTGAACCCAGCATTTCCGGTCAACGCGTGATCACGGGACTCAAACCCCTGATCCTGCTCGTGGGCGTCGCCGCGGCCGTGGCCGCGGGCGTCGGCGTGATGTTGTGGTCGGTGGGTCCTACCTACAGCCTGCTGTACGCGAACCTCGGCGGCGAGGACGCCGCTTCCATCACACAGGCGCTGGACAGCGCCCGCATCCCGTACAAGCTCGATGACGGCGGCCAGTCCATTTCCGTGCCCGCCGATCAACTCGCGGCCGCGCGCCTCAAGCTCGCCGCGCAGGGACTGCCCGAAGGCGGCGGCGGCGTGAACGCGATCACCAAGGACCCCGGCTTCGGCGTGTCCGCGTTCATGGAAAACGCCCGTTACCAGCACGCGCTGGAAACCGAGCTGGCGCGCACCATCGCCTCGCTGCAGAACGTGCAGGGCGCGCGCGTGCACCTGGCCATGGCGCGCCAGTCCGCGTTCATCAGCGATCGGCGCCCGGGATCGGCCTCGGTGTTCCTGCAGATCAAGGCCGGCCGCCGGCTCGACGATGAGCAGGTGCAGGCGATCGCCAATCTCGTCGCCTCCAGCATTCCGGAGATGTCGGCCTCGCAGGTCACCGTCGTGGACCAGGCGGGGCGGCTGCTGTCCGCGCCGAACACCGACAGCGACACCGCCATGCGCGACAAGATGTTCGAGTTCGCGCACCGCCTCGAAGAAACCTATTCGCAGCGCATCCAGGAGCTGCTGACGCCGCTCGTCGGCCCCGGCCGCGTGCGCGCGCAGGTCGTCGCGCAGGTCGACATGTCGACCACCGAGCAGACCCGCGAACAGTACAACCCGCAGGGCCAGGTGGTGCGCAGCGAATCGACCTCGGAGGAAGCCGCGAAGAACGGCTCGGGCGCCGCGGGCGGAGTGCCCGGCGCGCTCACCAACCAGCCGCCGCAGCCCGGCGTCGCCCTGCCGCCCGGCGCCACGCCGGCGACCGCGCAGTCGGGTGCGAATCCGCCGGGCGCCGCCAACGCCGCGGCCGGCGCCGCTAACAACTCCGGTTCCACGCAGGTCACGGGCCCGGACTCGACCTCGCGCCAGACCACGCGCAACTACGAAATCGACCGCACCATGGCCTACACGCGCAGCCCCGCGGGCACGCTCAAGCGCCTTTCCGTGGCGGTGCTCATCGACAACCTGCGCACCACCAGCGAAGACGGCAAGGTCACCGAGACACCGCTGCCGAAAGATCAACTGGATCGCCTGACCGCGCTGGTGCGCGATGCCGTGGGCTTCGATGCCGCGCGCGGCGACAGCGTCAACGTCGTGAATTCCTCGTTCCTCGGCACGCCGGCGCCCGAAGAGGGCGAGCTCGAGTCCGTGCCGCTGTGGGAGAAGGCCTGGGTGCAGACCCTGGCCAAGGTGCTGGCCGGTGTCATCGTGCTGCTGATCATCGTGTTCAGCGTGTTGAAGCCGCTCACCAAGGGGCTCATCGCCGCCGCGAAGGCCGCGCCGCTGCGTCAGGGTGCGCTCGCCGTCGCCGGCGGACCGGGTGGCGGGCCGCCGGAAGCGCCCGCGATCGCCTACGAACAGCAGGTCGCGCAGGCGCGTGGCCTGGTCGCCGCCGACCCCAAGCGCGGCGCGCAGGTCGTGAAGCAATGGGTGTCGAACGATGAATGAAGCGGGCAGGGGCGGACGCAATGGCGTCGAGCGCGCGGCCATCCTGCTGCTGACGCTCGGCGAAAGCGAGGCCGCCGAAATCCTCAAGCATCTCGGCGCGAAGGACGTGCAGAGGCTGGGTCGCTCGATGGCCGAGCTCAACAACGTGTCGCGCGATGAAGTGCGCACGGTGCTCGGCGATTTCACCTCCGCCGTCGAACAGCAGACCTCGGTCGGCGTCGGCAGCGATGAATTCGTGCGCCGCGTGCTGGTCCACGCGCTCGGCGAGGAGAAGGCCGCGAGCCTCATGGACCGCATCAGCCTCGGCGGCCAGCGCAAGGGCCTCGACGCGCTCAAGTGGATGGACGCCAAGCAGGTGGCCGAGCTGGTGCGCAACGAGCATCCGCAGATCGTCGCCATCGTGCTGTCGTACCTGGAATCCGAACAGGCCGCCGAAGTGCTCGCCTGCCTGCCCGAGCAGCTGCGCTCCGACCTGGTGATGCGCGTGGCCACGCTCGACGGCATCCAGCCGACGGCGCTGGCCGAGCTCGACGAGATGATGGAGAAGCAGTTCGCCGCGAGCGGCGGATCCGGCAAGAGCTCCTCGCTCGGCGGGCTGCGCGTGGCCGCGGAGATGGTCAACCTGCTGGATTCTTCCGTGGGCACCACGGTCATGGCCGAGATCGGCAAGACCGACGAGGGCCTCTCGCAGAAGATCCAGGACCTGATGTTCGTGTTCGACGATCTGCTCGAGATCGACGACCGCGGCATGCAGGAGCTGCTGCGCCAGATCCCCGCCGACAAGCTGCTGATCGCGCTCAAGGGCGCGGACGACACCTTCAAGACCAAGGTCTTCAAGAACATGTCGCAGCGCGCCGCCGAGATGCTGAAGGGCGACCTGGAAGCCAAGGGTCCGGTGCGGTTGGCGGACGTCGAAGCCGCGCAGAAGGAAATCCTGCTGGCGGCGCGCAAGCTCGCCGACGAGGGCACCATCCAGCTCGGCGGCAAGGGCGAGCAATATGTCTGAGTCCGACGCCGGTCAGCGTCCGGACGCGCAGCGTTGGGATCTGCCCGCGGTGGAAGGCGCGCCGTTGCCGCGCGCCGGCGCACGGGGCGTCAATGTCATGCACCTCACGCTGGTCGAGCGCGAGGCCTGGGAACACGGTTACAAGGACGGCCACGTCGAAGGCGTGCGCAAGGGCGAGGCGGAGCTCGCCAAACGCATCGCGGAAGTGGACGTGAAGCTCGCGGCGCTCGATGCCATCATCGGCACGCTGGCGCGACCCCTCGAGGAGCTGGATACCGCCGTGGAAACCGAGCTCACGCGGCTCGCGCTGGCCGTGGGCAAGCACCTGGCGCGGCGCGAGCTCAAGATCGATCCCACGCAGATCATCGGCATCATTCGCCATACGGTGAGCCTGCTGCCGCTGTCCGCGCGCAACATCAAGATCCACCTGCATCCCGATGACGCCGCCATCGTGCGCGGCAAGCTCACGCCGGCCTCGGGCCAGCAGGAGTGGACGCTGGCCGAGGACCCGCTGATGGCGCGCGGCGGCTGCCGCCTGACCACCGACAGCTCCAGCATCGACGCGCGCTTCGAGGCGAGCGTGGCGGCGGCGCTATCGGGACTGCTCGGCGATGACCGTGCAGAACGACCCAGCGAATCTGCGGAGCGCGGCCCGTGAGCGGGCTGCGTGAATTTCGCGCGCAGCGCACCCGCGGCTGGCTCGAGCGCATGCAGCGCCAGGTCGCGCGTGCTCAGCAGCTGCCATCGCCGCCGGTCGAAGGCTCGCTCACCCGCATGGTGGGGCTGGCGCTCGAAGCATCCGGTTGCCAGGCCGCGGTGGGTGACGTGTGCGACCTGCTGAACGGCGACGGCTCGCGCGTCGAAGCGGAGGTCGTGGGCTTCGCCGGCGACAAACTATTCCTCATGCCGACGGGCGACGTTCACGGCCTGGCGCCGGCGGCGCGCGTGGTGCCGCGCCAGCGCGCGGGCAGCGTGCGCGTCGGGCCGGGGCTGCTGGGCCGCGTCATCGACGGCAATGGAATCCCGCTCGATGGCCTCGGTCCCATCCAGGCCGACGAGCGCGTCAGGCTGCTGGGCCAGACCATCAATCCGCTGGCGCGCCATCCCATCGATACGCCGCTCGACGTGGGCGTGCGGTCCATCAACGCCTTGCTGACGGTGGGGCGCGGCCAGCGCATCGGACTCTTTGCAGGCTCGGGCGTGGGCAAGTCCGTGCTGCTCGGCATGATGGCGCGCTACACCTCCGCCGACGTCATTGTGGTCGGCCTCATCGGTGAGCGCGGGCGCGAAGTGAAGGAATTCGTCGAACGCATCCTGGGGCCGGAGGGCCGGCGACGATCGGTGGTCGTGGCGTCGCCGGCCGACAACCCGCCGCTGATCCGCCTGCACGGCGCCTGGCTGGCCACGTCCATCGCCGAGTATTTCCGCGAGCGCGGTCTGTCCGTGCTGCTGATCATGGATTCGCTGACGCGCTTCGCGCAGGCGCAGCGCGAGATCGGTCTCGCCATCGGCGAAGCGCCGGCCACCAAGGGCTATCCACCCTCGGTGTTCGCGCGATTGCCCGCGCTGGTCGAGCGCGCGGGCAACGGCGCTACGGGCCGCGGCTCGATCACCGCGTTTTACACCGTGCTCACCGAAGGCGACGACCAGCAGGATCCCATCGCCGATTCGGCGCGCGCCATCCTCGACGGCCACGTGGTGCTGTCGCGGCGCATCGCGGAGGCCGGGCAATACCCGGCGGTGGACATCGAGGCGTCGGTGAGCCGCGTGATGCACGAGATCATCCCGGACGAACATGCCGAGCTGGCGCGGCGCTTCCGCCAGACACTGTCCATCTACCAGCAGCATCGCGACCTCATCAACATCGGCGCCTATCAGCGCGGCAGCGATGCGCGCATCGACCAGGCGATCGAGCTGTGGCCGGCGATGCAGAAGTTCCTGATGCAGCCCATCGAGCAGCGTGTCGGCCACGCCGAGGCCGTGAATGCGCTGCGCCAGATGTTCGCCAACGTGGCCGCGGGTCCCAAGGCGGCGGCGTGAAGAAGCGTTCCGAAAGTCTCGAGGTGGTTCAACAGGTCGCGGCACGCAACGAGCGCGAGCACGCCGAGCGCGTGGGCGCGGCGGAGCGGCATCTGGCGGAAATGCGCGCCAAGCTCGCCGCGCTCGAGCGCTATCGCACCGAGTACGAGGCGGGCTTCAAGTCGCGCGCCAATGCGGGAGTGGACGTGATCGGCATGCGCGACTACCAGACCTTCCTCGCGCGGCTCGGCGAGGCACTCGCGCAGCAGCGCGAGCTGGTGTCGATGGCACAAGGCGCGCTCGACAACGAGCGTTCGCAGTGGCGCGAGGCGGCGCAACGCGCGCACGTGGTCGATTCGCTGCAGGAGCGCTGGCAGAGCGAGGAAACCCGCGTCGCCAACCGGCGCGATCAGCAGGAAACCGATGAGCTGTCGCAGCAGCGCGGCCTCAAGGGGCGCACTCCATGATTTCAGTGAGCAAGACGCCGGCCGCGGCGGTCACCAGTACGACGCCGGTGGCGCCGGGAACGCCGGAGACGGCGGCTTCACCCTTCGACGTCATCCTGTCGCTCGAATCCCTGGCCGCGAATTGCGTGCCGAGGGATCCGGGTGCGATCGAAGGCGGCGCGCTCGAGGCGTTGGGTGAAGGGGTCGGCACCGAGGGCGATGATGTCGACGAGACGGACGGTGAGGCCGAAGGGCCGCTGGCATTCCTGGTCAGCTTGCTGAACATGGCGACCGTACCTGCGGAGCCGCCGCCGCCGGCCGAGATGCAGACGCAGGCGCCGCTGTCGGTTGCCGGCGGGGGTGGTGGCGCGGATGGCGCCATCGTTGAAGGGTCGGGCGGGCAGGGCAAGCATTCCGCCACTGCGCCGGATGCCGGCGAGCTGCCGCAGACCGCGCAGATTGCCGACGCGAAGGCCGCCGCGCAGTTGCTGGCCGCAGATGCGACGGTCGATGCGGCGACCGATGCGAAGGCGCCCCCCGACGCGAAGCAGTCCATGGATTCACAGACCGCGAACCTGGCGCGTGCCGCGGAAATGCTCGCGCAGGCGCCGCGACATGCCGTCGCGGTGCGCGACACCATCGCGACGCCGACCCACAATCCACGCTGGGCCGACGACTTCAGCGCGCGCGTGGCCATGATGGTCCGCGGCGGTGAATCGACGGCATCGCTGCAATTGACGCCGCTGGACCTGGGCCCGGTCGACATCAGCGTCTCCGTGCGCGATTCGCAGGCCACCATTCATTTCGGCGCCGCGCAGGCGGATACGCGCGCGCTGCTCGAAGCGAGTATTCCGCGGTTGCGCGAAATGCTCGCGGCGCAGGGCTTCAACCTCATGGATGCGAGCGTCTCGCAAGGGTTTGCCCGGCAGGCCCGACCCGACGCTCCCCCAACGTCGCGCCTCGACGCCGCGCCCGAAGCCGAAGCCCAGATCACCACGCACGTGACGGCGATCGGCCTGCTCGATACCTACGCTTAATGGGGACATTCCTCGTTTCCTAGCAAACGGGGACACACCTGGCCGCGGCTTCACCGCGCCGGCTGCGTAGCTCCGGCGCGCGGCGTGCCCGCCTGGACGCGTGGAACGCGATTCGTGGGGCCGCTGCAGGCCTGTCCCCATTTGCTAGGAAACGAGGAATGTCCCCATTTCGCCAAAAAACCGGCGCGAGGACGCCCGCTTTCGTGATGCCCCTCACACTCGCGGCCATGGCACGGCCGTTGCACAACCTCATGCAGTCGAAGTCGTCGACGGATCACGGGTGCGAGCATGGCGGAAGCGGAGCAGTTAGACGGCGCCGAGGCGGAAGAAGGTGCTGAAGCGGCCCCCAAGGGCGGCAAGAAGGGCCTGATCATGATCATCGCGGCGGTGCTGGTGCTCGGCGGCGGTGCCGGCGCCTGGTTCGCCTTCAGCGGCGGAGCCACCCACGATCCGAAGGCCAAGACCGCCAAGAAAGACGAACGCCCGAAGCTCCCGCCGCGCTACATCAATCTCGATCCGCCGTTCGTCGTGAACTTCGAAGCGGAATCCGTCGTGCGCTTCCTGCAGGTCACCGTCGGCGTCATGACCCGCGAGATGGAGATCGAAACCCTGATCAAGGACAACGATCCACGCGTGCGCAACGACCTGCTGATGATCCTCAGCAACCAGACCTACGCGTCGGTTTCCTCGGCCGAGGGCAAGGAGGCGCTGCGCCAGCGCTGCCTCGAAGCCGTGCGCACCATCGTGCGCGAGATGGGCGGCGACCCGAAGAAGGTCGAAGCCCTGTATTTCACCTCCTTCGTCATGCAGTAGGTGGACGATGAGCGGCCAGGAAGTACTCAACCAGGATGAAATCGACGCACTGCTCAACGGCGTCGATGCCGGCGCGGTCAGCACCGAGCCGGAGATGGCGCCCGGCGAAACGCGCGCCTACGACTTCAGCAGCGAGATGCGCATCGTGCGCGGCCGCATGCCGACGCTCGAGATGGTCAACGAGCGCTTCGCGCGCCAGTTGCGCGTCAGCCTCTACAACCTGCTGCGCCGGACCGTGGAGATGGCGGTCGGCCAGGTGACCATGAAGAAGTTCAGCGAGTACACGCACTCGCTGGTGCTGCCCATCAACCTGAACCTGGTGAAGATCAGCCCGCTGCGCGGCACGGCGCTGTTCGTGCTGGATCCCAAGCTGGTGTTCGCCATCGTCGACAATTTCTTCGGCGGCGTCGGCCGGCACGCCAAGATCGAAGGCCGCGAGTTCACCGCCACCGAGATGCGCGTGGTGCACATGCTGTTGCGCAGCGCCTTCGCCGACATGAAGGAAGCCTGGACGCCGATCGCCCACATCGATCTCGAATACCTGAATTCCGAGATCAATCCGAACTTCGCCAGCATCGTCACGCCCTCCGAGGTCGTGGTGGTGTGCCCGTTCCAGATCGAGCTCGAAGGCGGCGGCGGCGCGCTGCACATCGTGATGCCGTACTCGATGATCGAGCCGCTGCGCGAGGTGCTGGATTCGGGCGTGCAGTCCGACCGCGCCGAGCAGGACGAGCGCTGGCTGGCGTCGCTCAAGGACTGCCTGCAGGACGCGGAGGTCGAGCTCAGCACCAATCTCGGCAGCGGCAGCATCACGCTTTCGCAGCTGGTGCACATGCAGCCGGGCGACGTGCTGCCCTGCGACTTCAATGGCAAGGCCACGGTGCTCGCCGAGGGAGTACCGCTGTTCCGCGGCGCCTTCGGCGTGTCGCGCGGCCAGCAATGCGTGCGCTACGAGCAGCGTATCCGCAGGCCCGGACCCCATGCGGTCGATGCGCAATTGCTGCGCCGGCCCAAGTAGAGGAAACCCAGATGAACGCGAAATCCGAAGCGGCCGTCGCGCCGCAGAACACCGACGAAGCCGCGCGCGACGTCAACCTCGAGGTGATCCTCGACGTGCCCGTCACGCTGTCGATGGAAGTCGGCCGCACGCGCATCCCGATCCGCAACCTGCTGCAGCTCAACCAGGGCAGCGTCGTGGAACTCGACCGCGCGGCCGGCGAGCCGCTCGACGTGTTCGTCAACGGCACGCTGGTGGCGCACGGCGAAGTGGTCGTGGTCAACGAGAAGTTCGGCATCCGCATCACCGACGTGGTGAGCCCGGCCGAGCGCATCCGCAAGCTGAAGTAGGCCGCGCAGGAAATATCGATGGCGGATCCCACGCTCTTCGCGGCGCCGGACGCGGCCGCGCACGGCAGCACCGCAGGCGGCGCACTCGAGGTGACGCTGGCGCTGATCGTCGTGGTCGCCTTCATTGCCGTGCTCGCATGGCTGGCGCGCCGCACGCGCCGCTTCGCCGGCGGCAACGCCGGGCGCATCCAGGTGCTGGGCGAGCAGGCCTTCGGCGTGAAGGAGCGCTGCGTGCTGGTGCGCGTCGGCGACACCGACATCCTGCTGGGCGTGACGCAAGGATCGGTGAATGCGCTGCACGTGTTCCCGCCCGGCGCGAACACCGAGGCGCCGCCGGCGCCGCAGGCCGCGGGACCCGGCCTGCCCAATTTCAAGGATCTGTTGAAGCGGAGCCTCGGCCGATGAAGCGCCGCCGGAAGTCCGACGCGAAATTCCGCCACGGCGCGCTCGGGCTGCTCACCGTGCTGCTGATCCCGGTGCTCGCGCAGGCCGCGGCCACCGGCCTTCCCGCCGTGACCGTGACGACGAACCCCGGCGGCGGCCAGACCTACTCGCTGACGCTGCAGATCCTGATCCTGATGACGGTGCTGACCCTGCTGCCCGCCATCCTGCTGATGATGACGGCCTTCACCCGCATCGTGATCGTGCTCGCGATCCTCCGCCAGGCCATCGGTGCCGGCCAGACGCCGCCCAACCAGGTGCTGGTGGGACTGGCGCTGTTCCTCACGCTGTTCGTAATGGCGCCCGTGATCGACAAGATCAACACCGAGGCGGCACAGCCGTATCTGGCCGGCACGGTCGAGGCGAACATCGCTCTCGAACGGGCCGTGGTGCCGCTCAAGGGCTTCATGCTCGAGCAGACGCGCGAGTCCGACATCGCGACCTTCGTGCGCATCTCGGGTGGCAAGGGTTTTGCGAAACCTGCGGACGTGCCGCTCAACATCCTCGTGCCCGCATTCGTGACCAGCGAGCTCAAGACCGCGTTCCAGATCGGCTTCCTGCTCTTCATCCCGTTCGTGATCATCGACCTGGTGGTGGCGAGCGTGCTCATGTCCATGGGCATGATGATGCTGTCGCCGGTTCTGATCTCGCTGCCGTTCAAGATCATGTTGTTCGTGCTGGTCGATGGCTGGTCGCTGGTCATGGGCACGCTGGCACAGAGCTTCTTCAGATAGGGCGGGGTAGATAGAACATGACTCCGGAAACCGTCGTCACCGTGGGCCGCCAGGCGCTCGAAATGACGCTGATGCTGTCGGCGCCGCTGCTGCTGACCGCGCTCGGCGTGGGCCTCATCGTCGGCATCTTCCAGGCGGCCACCTCGATCAACGAGATGACGCTGTCGTTCATCCCCAAGCTGCTGGCGATGGCCGCGGTGCTGGCGCTCACCGGCCCGTGGATGCTGCGCACGCTGGTCGAGTACACGCGCAACCTCATCGAAAGCATTCCCGGGATGATCGGCTAGGGCCGGCCGAGATGGCGATCGCACTCACCAGCGGGCAGCTCGAATCCTGGGTGGCGCAGGGATTCTTCCCGTTCGTGCGCGTGGGCGCCTGCCTGATGGTGGCGCCGATGTTCGGCGCGCGCTTCGTGCCGACGCGCACCCGCGTCGTGCTGGCCGCCGCGATCACCGCGCTCGTCGTACCGCTGATTCCCGCACCGACCATCGCGCCATTTTCCGCGCAGGGCTTCGTCGTGGTCGCCCAGCAGCTGCTGATCGGCGCGGCGCTGGGCTTCGCGCTGCAGGTGGTGTTCGATTCGCTGGGCCTCGCGGGCCAGCTGCTCGCCAACAGCATGGGCCTGTCGTTCGCCTTCAACGTCGACCCGCTGCGCGGCAGCAGCACCGCGGCGCTGGGCCAGCTCTACATCATCCTTGCGACCTTGACCTTCCTGGCGCTCGGCGGACACCTGGCGCTCATCGAAGTGCTCATGCAGGGCTTCACCAGCCTGCCCGTCGGCACGGAAAGTTTCGGGCGCGAAGGCCTGTGGGCCATGGTGCTCTGGGGTGGCCAGCTGTTCGCCGGCGCGATCAGCATCGCGCTGCCGGGCGTCACCGCGCTGCTCATCGTCAACCTCGCGTTCGGCGTGGTCAGCCGCGCGGCGCCGACGCTGAACCTGTTCGCGGTCGGATTTCCGATCTCCCTGGTGGTGGGCCTGCTGGTGGTGCTCGCCGGAATCGCTCCGCTGCAGGAAGGGGTCGCCGAGCTCATCGCGCAGGGGTTCTCGTTCCTGCGCATGCTGGTGGGGAGCTGAGCCATGGCCGAGGGCGGTCAGGAACGCACCGAACAAGCCACACCGAAGCGCCTCAAGGAGGCGCGCGAGAAGGGCCAGGTCCCGCGCTCCACCGAGCTGTCCATGGCGGCGGTGTGCATCGCCGCGTCCGCGGCTATCTACTCGATGGGTCGCATGGCGGCCGGATCCTTCGCCGACCTGATGCGCGACACGTTGAGCCTGCGCCCCGCCACGGTCATGTCCGAGGACGCCATCTGGCCGGCGCTGACCACCGCTGGTGCGCGCGCGCTGTGGATCGTGCTGCCGATTCTCGGCGCCACCTTCTTCGCCGCGCTGGCCGCGCCCATCGCCATCGGCGGCTGGAATTTCTCCGCCGGCGCGCTCACGCCGAAGTTCTCCAAGCTGAATCCGGCGACGGGTCTCGGCCGCATCTTCTCGTCGCGCGGCCTCATGGAGCTCGGCAAGGGCCTGGCCAAGGTGGCCGTGGTCGGCCTCATCGGCTGGGTGCTGCTGCGCGGCCTCACCCCGCAGCTCATGGGCCTGTCGGCCGAGCCATTGCCCGGCGCCATCGCGCATGCGGCGCAGCTCAGCGGCTATGCGCTGCTGGTGCTGGTCTGCGGTCTCGCCGCGATCGCGGCGTTCGACGTGCCGTTCCAGCTCTGGCAGCACGCCAAGGACCTGCGCATGACGCGCGAGGAAGTGCGCGAGGAATTCAAGGAGAGCGAGGGTTCGCCCGAGACGCGCGGCCGCATCCGCGAGGCACAGCGCGCGCTGGCACGTGGCCGCATGCTGCAGGATGTGCCGAAGGCCGACGTGGTCGTGACCAACCCGACGCACTACGCGGTGGCGCTGCGCTACGAGGAAGGCCGGATGCGCGCGCCGATCGTGGTCGCCAAGGGCACCGACCTGCTCGCGCTCAAGATCCGTGAGTTGGCGACCGAGCATGGCGTGCCCATTGTCGAGGCGCCGCCGCTGGCGCGCGCCCTGCACAAGAACGTCGAGATCGGCCGCGAAGTGCCCGCCGCGCTGTACGTCACCGTGGCGCAGGTGCTCACCTACGTCTACCAGCTGCGCGCCGCGCGTGAGCGTGGCGCGCCGCCGCCACCGCCGCCCACGATCCACTGAGCATGGCCACCAGCACCGCGAATTCCGGATCCGGGATGGGAGCGCTGCTCAAGGCGGGCATCGGCGTGCCCGTGGGCCTGGTCGCGATCCTCGCGATGATGATCCTGCCGCTGCCGCCATTCATGCTGGACGTGCTGTTCACGTTCAACATCGCGCTGTCGCTGGTCATCGTGATGGCCGTGTTCCAGGTGCGGCGGCCGCTCGAGTTCGCGATCTTCCCGACCGTGCTGTTGCTGGTGACGCTCCTGCGCCTGGCGCTCAACGTCGCCTCCACGCGCGTGGTGCTGCTGCATGGTCACGAGGGCACGCACGCCGCCGGCAAGGTGATCGCCGCGTTCGGCGAGTTCGTGATCGGCGGCAACTACGCCGTGGGCATCGTGGTGTTCATCATCCTCACGATCATCAACTTCGTGGTGGTCACCAAGGGCGCGGGGCGCGTCTCGGAAGTGTCGGCGCGCTTCGCGTTGGACGCGATGCCCGGCAAGCAGATGGCCATCGACGCCGACCTCAACGCGGGCATCATCACGCAGGACCAGGCGCGCGAACGCCGCGCCGAGGTGCGCGCCGAATCGGATTTCTACGGCTCGATGGATGGCGCCAGCAAGTTCGTGCGCGGTGATGCCATCGCCGGCATCCTGATCCTGATCATCAACAGCGTCGGCGGCCTGCTGATCGGCACGCTGATGCACGGCCTGCCGGTGGGCGAGGCCACCAAGTCCTATACCTTGCTGACCATCGGCGACGGCCTGGTCGCGCAGATCCCCGGACTGCTGCTGTCGGTGGCCGTGGCTATTATCGTTACGCGCATCTCGCGCGAGCAGGACGTGGGCCTGGAGCTCGGCAAGCAGTTGTTCGGCCAGCCCAAGTCGCTCGGCGTGGCCGCCAGCGTGCTCGGCGTCATGGGCCTGATTCCCGGAATGCCGAACCTGGCATTCCTCTCGATGGCGGGAATCGCGGGCTGGGCGGCGTGGTATCTCAAGCAGCAACGCGACAAGCCCGTCGTCGAGGAGGTCGCGCCGGAACCGGTGGCGGCGCCACCGGTGCCTGCCGAGCAGCAGGAGCTGTCGTGGGATGACGTGCGCCCGGTGGACGTCGTCGGCCTGGAAGTCGGCTATCGACTGGTGCCGCTCGTCGATCGCGCCAAGGGCGGCGACCTGCTGGCGCGCATCCGCGGCATCCGCCGCAAGCTCACGCAGGAGCTGGGCTTCCTCGTGCAGCCCGTGCACATCCGTGACAACCTCGAGCTCGGGCCCAACAGCTATCGCATCCGCCTGGCCGGCGTCGCCATCGGCGAGAGCGTCGTGCATCCGGATCGGGAGCTGGCCATCAACCCGGGGCGGGTGTTCGGTCCCTTGAACGGCCTCGCCACGCGCGATCCCGCCTTCGGCATGGAAGCGGTGTGGATCGAGCCCAACCTGCGCGAGCACGCGCAGTCGCTGGGCTACACGGTGGTGGACGCCGCCACCGTGATCGCCACGCACCTGTCACACCTGATCCAGTCGCACGCGCACGAGCTCTTCGGTCACGAAGAGGCCGAGCAGTTGATGAAGACTCTCGCCAGGACTTCACCCAAGCTGGTCGAAGAGCTGATCCCGAAGGTGCTGCCGCTCGCCACGGTCGTGCGCGTCATGCAGGGCCTGTTGGCCGAGCGCGTGCCCATCCGCAACGTGCGCGCCATCGTCGAAGCCTTGGCGGAAGCGGGGCCGCGCACCCAGGACACCCAGCAGCTCATCGCGCAGGTCAGGGTTGCCCTGGGTCGGCAGATCGTCCAGGACATCGTCGGCCTCGCCGAAGAGTTGCCCGTCATCACACTTGAGCCGGATCTCGAGCGACTTCTGTCAAACAGCCTCACGAATCCGGCCGCGAGCCCGGGTCTTGAGCCGGGGCTGGCAGACCGCTTGCAACGAGGACTACAGGAAGCCGCCATGCGTCAAGAACGTGGCGGCGAACCGGCGGTGTTGTTGACGCCGCCTGCACTGCGAGCGGCCCTGGCGCGGTTCTTCCGGGTCAGTGTGCCGGGACTGCACGTGCTGGCGTGGAACGAGCTGCCGGACAACCGCAAGGTGCGCATGGTCACCGCGGTGGGCAGCCGGTAGAGGAAGTTAGATGAGAATCCAGAGATACATCGCCAGGGACATGCGCAGCGCGCTCGCCCAGGTGCGCGAGACGCTGGGGCCGGATGCCGTCATCCTGTCCTCGGGCCGTGTCGGCAGCGAAGTGGAGGTGGTCGCCGCCATGGACATGGAGGTGGCGCGCGCCGTCGAGAATGCGCCGCCGGCGGCGCGCAGCTACGAAGCGCGCAGCGAAGCCGCGCGCGCGCAGTCGGTTGCCGAGCCACGGCCCCCTCAAGTGCCCGGCGGCGAAATGCGCCATGCCGAACTGCTGAAGAATCGCCGCGCCTCCTCGCAGCTTTCCGAATCGATCGCGCCCGTCACCACGCACCAGGCCAAGCCCGCCACGGCGGCGCCGGCGGCCGTGGCGCCCAACAACTCGGGGCAGGAAGCGCTGGCGGAGATGAAAGACATGCGCCGCATGCTCGAGGCGCAGCTCGCGACGCTGGCGTGGAACGACCTCTCGCGCCGCTCGCCCGTGCAGGCGGCCATGCTCAAGGAGCTGGCGCAGCTCGGCATCTCGCAGGACCTGGCCAACTCGCTGGTGCGGAAGATTCCCGCAGAGCTCAGCTTCTCGGCCGCGCGCCGCTTCGCGCTCGCGACGGTCGCGCGCACCATCCAGGTCACCGGCGATCGCTGGCTCGAACGCGGCGGCGTGGTCGCCTTCGCGGGGCCCGCCGGCGCCGGCAAGACCACGTTGCTCGCCAAGCTCGCCGCGCGCTGGGTGCTGCGCCACGGTCCGCGCCGTGTGGCGCTGATATCCGCCGACGCGGTGCGCATCGGCGCGCACGAGCAGATGCACATGCTGGGACGGCTGCTGGGAGTGACCGCGCACAATGTCTTCGACGTGGCCGAACTACCCGAGCTGCTGTACGAGCTGCGCGGCTGCCAGTTCGTCATGATCGACACCGCCGGCGCGAGCCCGCGCGATCCGGAGCTGGCGCGCCGCCTGCGCCTGCTGAACCAGATGCAGGCCAGCATCGAGACCTCGCTGGTGCTGCCGGCCAGCACCCAGGCGGGCGCCATCGATGAAGTCGTGCAGCGCTTCGAGCTCGCCAAGCCTTCCTCGTGCGTGATCACCAAGGTGGACGAAGCCGTGAGCCTGGGTGGCGTGCTCTCGGCGCTGGTGCGCCACAAACTACCCGCGGCCTACCTCAGCGACGGCCAGCGGGTTCCCGAAGATCTTTCGCCCGCGCGCGCGCACGGGCTCGTGAGCCGGGCAGTCGAAATCGCGAGCCGCAATGGCTCGACCGCGGATGACGAGGTCATGCAGCGGCGAATGGCAGGAGTCCGAAATGGCAGGAAATGACAAGGCCAGCATGCCCAGCAAGGGCAACGTGGGGCATGCCAGGCCCGCGCACGCCAATCCGGTCCAGGTGATCGCGGTCACCGGCGGCAAGGGCGGCGTGGGCAAGACGACGGTGGCGGTGAACCTCGCGGCCTCGCTCGCCTCGCGTGGCAAGGAAGTCATGCTGCTGGATGGCGACCTGGGTCTCGCCAACGTGGACGTGTTCCTCGGCTTGACGCCGCGGCTGACGCTCGCGGACGTGCTCGCGGGCAATTGCTCGCTCGAGGAAGTGGTGCTCGATGCACCGCAGGGTTTCAAGGTGGTGCCGGCCGCCTCCGGCATCGCGCAGCTCGCCGAGCTCGACACGCTGACGCACCTCGGGCTGGTGCGTGCGTTCGGGGATCTGACCACCCGGCTCGACGTCATGGTCGTGGACACCGCGCCCGGCATCGCAGGCTCGGTGCTGCAGTTCTCCCAGGCCGCGCAGCAGGTACTGGTGGTGATCTGCGACGAGCCGGCTTCACTCACGGATGCCTATGCACTCATCAAGATCCTTTCCCGCGACCACGGGGTCACGAAATTCCGCGTACTGGCCAACCAGTCGCGCGGCCGGGGCCTGGGCCAGGCTCTGTTCCAGCGCTTCGAGCGCGTGGCCAGCCGGTTCCTGTCCGTCGAGCTGGATTATGTCGGCGAGGTCCCGGAGGACGCGTACCTGCGTCGCTCGATCCGTGAACAGCGTCCCGTTGTGACGGCGTACCCGTCGTGCGCGGCGGCCATGGCGCTCAAGACGCTGGCCCTGCGCGCCGATATGTGGTCGGTAGCCGAAGGTCCCCGGGGGAACGTGGAGTTTTTTGTCGAGCGCCTGATCAGACGCCCGTCGGTCCGTCTCGAGGTGGTTCGATGACCGGAGTCAGCGCTTACAGCCAGCGCGCCAGCGCCCGGGACACCGAGCAGCTGGTGATGCGCCATGCCGAGCTGGTCAAGCGGATTGCCTACCACCTCGCCGGGCGCCTGCCGGCCTCGGTCGAAGTCGATGACCTGATCCAGGCAGGCATGCTGGGCCTGCTCGAGGCGGCGGTCAATTATTCGGTCGGACGCGGCGCGAGTTTCGAAACCTACGCCGGCATCCGCATCCGCGGCGCGATGCTCGACGGGCTGCGCAAGCTCGACTGGGCGCCGCGCTCGGTGCACCGCAAGGCACGCGCCGTGGCGAACGCGATCCGCGAGCTGGAGGCCGAATTCGGCCGCGAGGCGCGCGACACCGACGTCGCCAACAAGATGGGCGTGAGCCTCGAGGAGTACCACAAGATCGTCGAGGACGCGGCCGGCTGCCAGATCGCGAGCCTCACGACCGAAGAGGGCGAGATCAACGCCACCGATCCGGACGCGGACCCGTTCCGCGACGTGATCGACGAGAGATTTCGCGCCGCGCTCACGGAGGCCATCGCAGGCCTTCCGGAACGCGAGCGCACGGTGATGTCCCTGTACTACGACGACGAGCTGAATCTCAAGGAAATCGGCGCCGTGCTGAAGGTGAGCGAATCGCGCATCTGCCAGATCCATGGCCAGGCGCTGACGCGCCTGCAGGCGCGGCTGGCCGGTTGGCGCGATCGTCTATGAGCGGAGAGCGAACGTGAGCAACGCAATGAAATTCCTGGTGGTCGACGACTTCTCCACCATGCGCCGGATCGTCAAGGGCCTGCTGAATGAGCTCGGCTACACCGAAATCACCGAGGCCGACGACGGCACCACGGCGCTGCCGCTGCTGAAGAACGGCAACTTCGATTTCCTGATCACCGACTGGAACATGCCCGGCATGCCGGGGCTCGAGCTGCTGAAGGCGGTGCGCGGCGACGCCAGGCTCGCCAAACTACCCGTGCTGATGCTGACGGCGGAAGCCAAGCGCGAGCAGATCATCGAGGCGGCGCAGGCCGGGGTCAGCGGCTATGTGATCAAGCCGTTCACCGCGGCCACGCTCAAGGAGAAGATAGACAAGATCCTCGCCAGCAAGGCGGCGGCATAGTTGGGGACCGATGTCTCAGGACTCGCTGCACGGGCGTTATCGCTGCCACATTGCCGACCTCGCGGGCGCACTCGACGCCAACGACGAGGACGCGTTCCGCGCGGCCTTCGAACGGCTGCGCGAGCAGATCAACGTCGAGCTCAATCCTGAGCTCAAACGACTGACGGCGAGTGCGCAATCGGCGCTGCGCCGCTTCCGCGAACGGGCGCGCATCGACGCGCTGGCGGCGCAGGAAGTGCCCGATGCGCGCAAGCGCCTGGATCACGTGGTGAGGCTCACCGACCAGGCCGCGCATCGCACGCTGGATCTCGTGGACCAGTCCGGCCCGCTGGTCGAGCAATGGGCGCGCGGTGCGGCGGAACTGCTCGATGAATGGAGCGCGCACGGCTCGCCGGAGGCGGCGGTCGCCGCGTGCTGGCCGCAGCGCGCGCAGGGATTCCTGGCGCGCGCGCTGCCCGACGCTGATCGCGTGCGCGGACATCTGTCCGAGATGCTGCTGGCGCAGGGCTACCAGGATCTCACCGGGCAGATCATCCGCGGCGTCATCGGCCTGGTGGGCGAGCTCGAGCAGGTGCTCGGGCAGCTCGTGATGCTGGCCAATGGCGAGGATACGCGGCGGATGCCGGCGTTGAAGCTGCCGCCGGCCGATGCATCGCGTGGCGCCGGGCCACAGGTGCCGGGTGTCGCGGATGCGCAGGCCGTCAATGGCCAGGATGACATCGACGCGCTGCTCGCGAGCGTGGCGGGCGGTCCCCTCTAGGGGTGCCGGGGCGGGCAGTGGACATCCTTTCGGCAATCGGCTTCGTGCTCGCGCTGGTGGCGGTGCTGGTAGGTGCCGTGCTCAAGGGCGCGGGTATCCATGCGTTGCTGTCGGCCGCGGCCTTCATGATCGTGGTGGTCGGCACGTTCGCCGCCATCTTCATCCAGACGCCGCTCAGCGTGTTCAAGCTGGCGATGAGCCGGTTTTCGTGGGTCGTCAGGCCGCCGCCGCTGCAGGCCGAGGAGCTGATCAAGAAGATCGTCGAGTGGAGCACCATCGCGCGCAAGCAGGGGCTGCTCGGGCTGGAGCCGCTCATCGATCGGGAAGAGGACACGTTCGTGAAGCGCGGGCTGCAGCTCGTGGTCGACGGCGGCGAACCGGATGCGATCCGCAACATCCTCGAGGTCGAGATGGGCGTGCGCGAGCATGCCGACAATCGCGCCGCGAAGGTTTACGAGGGCATGGGCATCTACTCGCCGACGCTGGGCATCATCGGCGCGGTGCTCGGCCTCATGGCCGTGATGCAGAACCTGGCCGATCCTTCCAAGCTGGGGCACGGCATCGCCGCGGCGTTCACCGCGACCGTGTACGGCATCGGCCTCGCCAATCTTTTCTTCCTGCCGATCGCCGGCAAGCTCAAGGGCATCGTCGCCGAGCAGACCCAGGTGCGCGAAATGGTCATCGAAGGCGTGGTCTCCATCGTGCTCGGCGAGAACCCCCGCGCCATCGAGTCGAAGCTCCATGGCTACCTGCATTAATGGGGACATTCACCGTTTCCTAGCAAACGGGGACAGGCCTCAGGCCGCGCTGCGCATTCAGAATCGCGTCGACGGTGTTGTCTTCGCGGGCGCTGGCGGAACGCGGAGCGAATGCCGCATCGCGCCGGGTTGGACGGTCGGCTCGAGCATGTATCGGCGATGCGCGCCGGGACATGCCTCCGGCGCGCTCCCCCTCTTCGATTGCCTGGTTACCGCACGGAGGCCTGTCCCCGTTTGCTAGGAAACGAGGAATGTCCCCATTATGGCCCGCAGGCGTAGGCACGAAGAGCACACCAACCACGAAGCGTGGGCCATTCCCTATGGCGACCTGATCACGCTGCTGCTGGCGTTCTTCGTCGTCATGTACGCGATCTCCTCGATCAACGAGGGCAAGTTCCGCGTGCTCTCCGATTCATTGCAGGCGGCCTTCCGCGGTACGCCGCGCTCGCTCGAGCCGGTGCAGGTGGGCCAGAAGACGCGCGGCTCGGGCGCCGACATCGCGATGACCATCGTCGAGCAGTCGATGATCGACGGCCAGCCGCGCAAGATGCTCGAGGCCATCCACGTCAACGACGACAACGGCGCCGGCGCGGGCGCGGCCCCGTATCCGGGCGCGGGTCGCACCGGCCATGCGCAGCCGATTCCCGCCGATCACCCCATCGCCAAACAACTCGCGCACGTCGCGGACGAGCTCGAGACGGCGCTCAAGTCGTTGGTCGACGCCAACCTGGTCGCGGTGCGCCGCCACGAGTTCTGGCTGGAAGTCGAAGTGAAGACCGACATCCTGTTCGCGAGCGGCGAGGCCGTGCTCTCCGACAAGGCCATCCCCGCGCTCGATGCGCTGGCATCGACCCTGGTGAA
Source organism: Steroidobacteraceae bacterium (assembly GCA_035761265.1). GTDB lineage: Bacteria > Pseudomonadota > Gammaproteobacteria > Steroidobacterales > Steroidobacteraceae > CADEED01. The sequence continues at coordinate 14,806 of DASTRL010000128.1, read as the reverse complement.
ATATCCGAATCCCGTGCGCGTCGAAGGCCACACCGACAATCGTCCCATCAGCACGCGCTACTACCCCTCGAACTGGGAGCTCTCGGCCGCGCGCGCCGCGAGCGTGGTGCATCGCTTCGCACGCGCCGGGGTCGCGCCGTCGCGCCTCTCGGTCATCGGCTTCGGCGAATTCCGTCCCGCCAAACCCAACGACACCGTCTCCGGGCGCGACGCGAATCGCCGCGTGGTCATCGTGATCCTCGCGGGCGAGGGCGCGCCCGCACCCAGCGATGCGGCCGACATCGCCAGCGAGGCGGCGAGCGCGGGCTCGTCTGCCGCGCTGCCGCCCATTGCAACGGACGTGACACCGATCACGGCCGCGCCGCGCGCCGCTGGCACGGAACCTGCTCCTGTCCCTGCATCGGTCGATGCAGCCGCCGGAATCCCGGCGCAGGAGTGAACTCGTGAACGATATCGGGCTTTATCTGTGGGTGGGCCGCGCGCTCGCCATCGTGCTGGCCCTGGCGCTGCTCGCCTGGTCGCTGCGCCGGCAGCGGCAACAGTTTGCCGGGAAGTTAGACCAGGTCATCGCCGCGCAGCAGCAGTCGCGCGCCGACATCGCCGCGCTCACCGAGAAGGTGGCCGCGCTCGCGACACTGGTCGCCGGTATTCCGGCGCGGGTGGAAAGGCCCGCCGAGGCGCCGCGCACCGCGCCACGCCGCGAGGCCTCCCCCGTACGCAGCTACGAGACCGCGCGACGTCTGGCGCGTTCCGGCGCCACCGTCGAGGAAATCGTCGCCACCTGCGGCGTGGCCGGCACAGAGGCGCGCCTACTCCGTCGCCTGCACGGCGCGGATCTCGAGCGCGACAGCGCCGCCTGAGGCATTCGCAGTGTGAAGCGCATCTCGTCAACCAACCGGCGTTCCCGGCCGAAAAAGAGGGTGGAAGAAACCGCGCCGGAGCCCGCTGAGGTCATGAGTGCCGATGTGAATGCCAAGGCAGGGGCCGAGGGCGGCAAGTCCGTGGCCGGTCGCGTGGTGCTGCCCGCTTCCTGCACGATCAAGGAGGCCCGGGCATTGCAGACACACCTGCTCGAGCAGCTCGAACTGCCCGGTCCCTGCGAGATCGACGGCGGCGGCGTGCAGCGGGTGGATACGGCCGGCGTGCAGCTGGTGCTGGCCTTCGCGCTCGATTGCCTCGAACGGAATCTGCCATACGTGTGGAAGCGCCGCTCCGCGCCGCTCGAAGAGGCCATCCGCGTACTCGGCGTCGGCGCGCTGCTCGAGTACCCGGCATGACGCTCGATCTCGCGCAATTCCACGAAACCTTCTTCGCCGAGAGCTTCGAGGCGCTCGACTCGATGGAGGCCGCGCTGCTGAAGCTCTCGGCGGGTGAAGCCGACCTCGAGCTGGTGAACACCATTTTCCGCGTCGCGCATTCGATCAAGGGCGGCAGCGCGACCTTCGGCTTCTCCGACATCGCCGCCTTCACGCATACGCTGGAAACCCTGCTCGACGAGCTGCGCAGCGGCAAGCGCCGCGCCGACGCGGCGCTGGTGGACACGCTGCTGCGCTCCTGCGACCTGATGCGCGACATGCTGGGCGCGACGCAGTCCAAGGAGCCCATCGACAAGGCGCGCGTCGGCGCGCTGCACGCGGAGATCGAGCTGGTGCTGGAGACGCCCGCCGATTCCGCCCCGATCGATACCGTGGCCGGGACCGCTGCCATGCCCGCGGCGCCTGCGCCGCAGGACTCCGCCGCGCGCCCGGTGCAACCCGCCGACGAGGCCCCCACCGGCTGGCGCATCCACTTCGTTCCCGGCCCCAAACTACTGCGCAACGGCAACGATCCGCTGCGTCTGCTGCGCGAGCTGGCGACGCTCGGGCCCTGCGACGTGCGCGTCGATGCCAAGTGGGTTCCACCGCTGCCCGAGCTCGATCCGGAGGAGTGCCGCCTTTCCTGGCGCATCGAGCTCGAGGGCGCCATCGAGGAGGCGGCCATCAAGGCGGTGTTCGACTGGGTGGAAGGCGAGTGCGACCTGAACCTGGAGGCATTCGGCCCGGCGGCGGAAGCCACAGCAACGGCGGTCACGGCGGCGGCGGTCACGGCGGCGGCGGCAGCGACGTCGGTGGCACCGACGTCGGCGCAAGCCGTGACGGCGCAGGCAATCGCCGCGGAGCCAGCGGCTCCTGAAGCGACGCTCACGCAGGCCACGGCGATGAATCCGCCACCTCAAGTATCCGCCAACGAGGGACTTGCCCGGCATGCCGCCCCCGCCACGAACACGGCGCCGGCGCCGACAGCGGCTCCGGAAGAATCCGCCGCGAAAGCAGCCGCCCCCGCCACGTCGACCGCACCCGCGGCGCACGGCGCCGCCAGCGGCGACGGCGGCTCGATCCGCGTCAGCATCGAAAAGATAGACGAGCTGCTGAATTCGGTGGGCGAGCTGGTGATCACGCAATCGGTGCTGAGCCAGCTCGCGGCGCCGCTCGAGGGCCGCGAGGCCGAAGACCTGCGCAATGCGCTGGGCCAGCTCGAGCGACACATGCGCGGCCTGCAGGAAAGCGTGATGCGCGTGCGCATGCTGCCCATCAGCGTGGTGTTCAACCGCTTTCCGCGCCTGGTGCGCGACCTCGGCCAGAGACTGGGCAAACGCATCGAGCTGCGCCTCACCGGCGACAGCACCGAACTCGACAAGACCGTGCTCGAGAAGATCGGCGATCCGCTGGTGCACCTGGTGCGCAACGCCATCGATCACGGCATCGAAACGCCGGAGGTGCGGCTCGCGGCCGGCAAGCCGGCGCACGGCGTCATCGAGCTCAACGCCTATCACAAGGGCGGCAACGTCGTCGTCGAGGTCAGCGACGATGGCGGCGGGCTCAGGCGCGAGAAGATCCTGGCCAAGGCACGCGAACGTGGGCTGGTGTCCGGTGACGAGGAGCTCTCCGAGGAGCGCGTGTTCAACCTGATCTTCGCGCCGGGTTTCTCGACCGCGGACGTGGTCAGCGACGTGTCCGGCCGCGGCGTCGGCATGGACGTGGTCAAGCGCAACATCAACGAGCTCGGCGGGCACGTGCAGATCCACTCCTCGCCGGGCAAGGGCAGCATGGTGCGCATCCGCCTGCCGCTCACGCTCGCCATCCTCGACGGCCAGTTGGCCCGCGTGGGCGAGGAGGTCTACGTGGTGCCCATCGTCTCGATCGTCGAGACCATCCAGGTCCGCCAGGAGCAGGTGGGCTCCATCGCCGCGCGCGCCCAGGTGTTCCGCCTGCGCGACGACTATCTACCCATCATCCGGCTGTACGAGCTGTTCGGCATCGAGCCGCAGTACACCGAGCTGCTCGATGGCCTGCTGATGATCGTCGAGGCGGACGGCAAGCGCGTGGGGCTGTTCGTCGACGAGCTGATGTCGCAGCAGCAGGTGGTCATCAAGAGCCTCGAGACCAACTTCCGTCCCGTGATGGGCTTCGCCGGCGCGACCATGCTGGGCGACGGCCGCGTGGCGCTGATCCTCGACATCCCCGGGGTGATCTCGAGATTCCACAACCGGGAGCCGCGTCGCGATGCGGCACAACAGGTGGCCGCGTGAACATCCGCAAAGTGGCCGGCTGCGACGCCGGGCGCGGCGGGCGCTGATCATGCGCGCCGCAGCCATGCCCATCGCGCCCGGGGACGCCGAAGCGGGGACCACCCAGTACCTGAGCTTCGTGTGTGCCGGCGAGGAGTACGGCGTCGAGATCCTGTGCGTTCAGGAGATCAAGGGCTGGGAGGGCGTGACGCGCGTTCCCTACACGCCGGCCTATCTGCTCGGTGTCATGAACCTGCGCGGCGTGATCGTGCCGGTCATCGACCTGCGCCTGCGTTTCGGACTGCCGCCGCGCGCCATGGACGGCTCCACGGTGGTGATCGTGGTGCGCGTGCGTGCCGGCGCCGCCGAGAAGACCGCGGGCGTCGTGGTGGACGCGGTGTCCGAGGTGTACAGCGTGGCTCCCGCGAACATCCGGCAGGCGCCGGACCTCGGCGGCTCGCCCGACGGTGCCTGCGTGCGCGGCCTCACCACGGTGGACGAGAAGATGGTCATGCTGCTCGATATCGACCGGCTGGTGGCCTCGTGCATCGATGCGCCGGAACGGGCGGGCACCGCGTGAGGCCATGAGCACCTCGGCGACCACGACCATTCGTGCACTCGGCGACTTCGCGTTGTCGCGCTCGGAGTTCGAGCGGCTGCGCGAGCTGGTGCGCGAGCACACGGGCATCGCGCTTTCCGACGCCAAGCGACAGCTCGTGTACGGGCGGCTGGCGCGGCGGCTGCGCGCGCTGAAGCTCGAATCATTCGCCGAGTACATCAAGCTCATCGAGCGCGGCGAGCCTGCCGAGCTCGAGGAGTTCGTGAACGCGGTGACCACGAATCTCACCTCGTTCTTCCGCGAGCCGCATCATTTCGAATACCTTGGGCGTGAATTGCTGCCGGACGTCGCGGCGCGCTCGGACGGCACGAACCGCCTGCGCATCTGGTGCTGCGCGGCTTCGACGGGCGAGGAGCCGTACTCCATCGCCATGGTGCTGCGCGAGGCGCAGGCACATCTGGCGGGCTGGGACGTGAAGATGCTGGCCACCGATCTCGACTCCGCGGTGCTCGCGACGGCTGCGGCGGGGATCTATACCGACGAGCGCTTCAAGGGCATGGACCCGAAGCGCATGTCGCGATTCTTCGAGAAAGGCGTCGGCGCGCAGGATGGCAAGTTCCGCGTGCGCGAGGAGCTGCGCAGCCTCATCACCTTCAGGCAGCTGAATCTCATGCACGAGTGGCCCATGCGTGGTCCCTTCGATGCGATCTTCTGCCGCAACGTGATCATATATTTCGACAAGGCCACGCAGCGCACGCTGTTCGAGCGCATGGCCGCGCTGCAGCGTCCGGGGGACTTCCTGTTCCTGGGACACTCCGAGAGTTTGTATCGCGTCAGCGATCGCTACGAGCTCATCGGCCGCACCGTCTACCGGCGCCTGGAAGATTGAGGACGCCATGAGCCAGCGCAAGATCAGGGTTCTCATCATCGACGATTCCGCGCTGGTGCGGCAGATCCTGGTGGAGATCCTGAGGTCGGCCGCGGATATGGAGGTGGTGGGCACCGCCTCCGATCCCCTGATCGCGCGCGAGCGCATCAAGGAGCTGAACCCGGACGTGCTGACGCTGGACGTGGAGATGCCGCGCATGGACGGTCTCACGTTCCTCGCAAACCTGATGCGCCTGCGGCCGATGCCGGTGGTCATGGTGTCCTCGCTCACCGAGCGCGGCGCCGAGACCACGCTGAAGGCGCTGGAGCTCGGCGCCATCGATTTCGTCTCCAAGCCCAAGGTGGACGTGGCCGGCACCTTGCGCGATTTCAGCGAGGAAATCCTCGGCAAGATCCGCGTTGCCGCCGGCGCGCGCGTCGTGGCGCGGCATGCACCGTCGATGCCCGCCCACGTGCCGCCCAAGCATTCGGCGGACGCCATCCTGCCGGCCGGCGCCCACGCGCGCATGCTGCGAACCACGGATCGCATCATCGCGGTGGGCTCGTCCACCGGCGGCACGGAAGCCATCCGCGAATTCCTGACCGCCTTGCCGGCCGACAGCCCCGCCGTCGTCATCGCGCAGCACATTCCGGCGGCGTTCAGTGCGCCTTTCGCACGGCGCATGGATTCGTTGTGCCAGCTCTCGGTGTGCGAGCCCGTCGATGGTCAGTCCATCATGGCCGGGCACGTGTACATCGCGCCGGGCGGCAAGCATCTGCTGGTGGAACGCGACGGCGCGCGCTATCGCTGCCGACTCAACGAAGGTCCACCCGTCAACCGGCATTGTCCAAGCGTCGATGTGCTGTTCCGTTCGGTGGCACAGCAGGTGGGACCGAATGCCGTGGGCGTCATCCTCACCGGCATGGGTGACGACGGCGCGCGCGGACTGAAAGAGATGCACGACGCCGGCGCGGCGACGGTGGCGCAGGATGAAGCCAGCAGCGTGGTGTGGGGCATGCCTGGCGCGGCGGTAAAGCTCGGCGCCGTCGACGAGATCGTGCCGCTCACACAGGTGGCGGCGACGGTCGTGCGATTGATCGAAAACGCCGGCGCGCAGCCGGTGGGGAGAACAGCGTGAGAACGATCTTGACCGTGGACGATTCGACCTCCATGCGCCAGATGGTGCGTGCGACGTTGCAATCGGCCGGATACGGTGTGGTGGAGGCGGCCGATGGACAGGAAGCGCTGGAGTTCGCGCGTGGCAACAAGGTGGACCTGGTGATCTCGGATGTGAACATGCCGCGCATGGACGGCATCCGGCTCGTGCACGAGTTGCGGGCGTTGCCGGCGTACCGGCTGACGCCGCTGCTGCTGCTGACCACGGAATCCAGCCTGGAGAGAAAGCAGGAGGGCAAACGTGCCGGCGCCACCGGCTGGATCGTCAAGCCGTTCAACCCGGCGCAGCTGCTCGCCACGCTGACCAGACTATTCGGCGGCGCATGAGCCTTCCGGCCTCCATTCCGTTGCCACCACTGCTGGAGCTCGCCACCGGGCAGCTCGAAGTGGCATTGCAGAATTCGAACTCGCAGGTCGAGCGCCTCGCGGCATCGATCGCCGCGTTCGTGAAACTCGGCGCCGAGATGTGCGCGCACGAGGACCCGGCGGTCGCCGCGCAGGGCGTGCGCGTGACCGCGGAGGCGCAGCGCGCATTGTTCGCCATGCAGTTCCACGATCAGCTCGCGCAGCGTATCCAGCACGTGCGCGACGCGCTCGGTGACCTGCACGATGCGCTCGCGGCGCCGATCACGCCCGAGTCCGCGACGCTGCTCGCGGCGATCCGCGCCCGCTACACCATGGAAGATGAGCGCCGCCTGTTCGATGCCCTGGTGGGCTCGCTGCCGGGGGCGCCGCCGGCCACGGCCGACACCGAACACGAGGCGCTGCGCGGCAGCGTCGAGTTGTTCTGAGCGCCGCCCATGGATGAACGCAGCGGCAAGACCTCGACACGCCTGCGGCTGGGGCGCATCGCGCCGGACAACACGCCGCCGCCACCCGCGTTGCCGCAGTTCGAGCACGTGACGCGCTACTGGGACCAGGAGCATGCCTGTTACTCCGCGCGCCTGCTGCCGGGCGAGTACTACGTGACACGCCACGCCGAAGTGATCTGCACGGTGCTGGGCTCCTGCGTCTCGGCCTGTATCCGCGACGCGCGGCTCAACATCGGCGGCATGAATCACTTCATGCTGCCGCTGGACGGCTCGCGGGGCGAGAGCGCCTGGGGCGGCGCGGTGAGCGTGGCGACGCGCTATGGCAACGTCGCCATGGAGCGGCTCATCAACGACATCCTGAAGCAGGGCGGCCGGCGCCAGGATCTCGAGATCAAGCTCGTGGGCGGCGGGCGGGTTTTGACGGAGATGAGCAACGACATCGGCGCGCGCAACATCGACTTCGTGCGCCGCTACGTGCGCGAGGAAGGCTTCAAGGTGTTGAACGAGGATCTGGGCGACGTCCACGCGCGACGCGTGGTGTATTTCCCGCAGAGCGGTCGGCTGCGCGTGCGCAAGATCAATGTGGGTCGCGACGAGACGCTGGTCGCGCAGGAGCGGCAATATCTCGCGCAGCTCGACAAGGGCACCGAGGGCGAGATCGAGCTGTTCTGATGACGAGCGTCGAACTCAATCGCACCAGCCAGCCGGTGGCCCCGGAACTCGCCGAGTTCTCGCGGCGCATGGCCCAGGAGCTGGCGACCAGTGCGCCCGAGCTGCCGAGCTTTCCGGAAGTGGCGCTGCGCGTGCGCCGCGCGCTGAGCCAGGATGACATCGCCGTCGACGACGTGGTGCGCATCGTCAGCGCGGAACCCTCATTGGCCGTGCGCCTGCTGCAGATTGCGAATTCGGTGGCGCTGAATCCCGGACTGCAGCGCGTCACCACGTTGCGTGCCGCGATCGCGCGCGTGGGGTTCAACCTGGCGCGCGGCGCGACCATCGCCTTCGCCATGTCGCAGATGCGGCGTGCGCAGGCGTGGCGCGGGCTCGAGGCGCGGTTCCGGGAAATCTGGGACTCGAGCGCGACGCTCGCCGCCGTGAGCTACGCCATCGCGCGCCACGCGGAACGCCCGGACGCGGACCAGGCATTGCTCGCCGGCATGCTGCATGCCATCGGCAGACTGTTCGTGCTGACCCGCCTCAGCGCTTACCCGGTCCTGTCCGGCGGTGCGATGTCACAGGAGATCGAGCAGGACTGGCAGGCACGCGCCGGCCGCGCGCTGCTCGCGCGCTGGGAACTGGGCGAGGACCTCATCGAGGCGGCGTGCAGTTTCGAGCGGGCACATGCGGAGCGCGAGGGCGGGGCAACCCTGAGTGACGTACTTCTCGCAGGCCACTACCTGGCTGCCGTACGCGATGTCACGGATCTGTCGGCCGCGGACTTCCTGGCCACGGCGCCATTCAGACGCCTGCGCCTGGGAGCCGATGCGCTCGCCCGGGTGTTGGACTCCTCGGCCGCGGAGATCGCCGCGCTGCGGGCCGCGCTCGGCGACTAGGCGGGTTTTGACATATCCCCGGCCGGATATTGCCGGGTTAAATAGACGCCGCGAACGACCGATAAATAGAGAGTGAGCTTCAACCTCGTCGCATTACCCGTTCAGTCGCTCGGCGCCGGCAGCGCGCACCACTCGGACGTCGCTCGCCTGTCCGAAGCGCTGACCGTGGAGCTCGCCGGCGAGAAGATCGACCTGCCGAGCTTTCCCGACGTGGCGACCCGCGTGCGCCGCGCGCTCACCAATGACGAGGTGGACGTCGACCAGGTCGTGAAGATCGTGAGCGCCGAGCCGGCGCTGGCAGCGCGGCTGCTGCAGCTCGCCAATTCCGCGGCGTTGAACGCCAACGGGCGCCGCCTCACCGACCTGCGCACCGCGGTGTCGCGCATCGGATTCAACATGGCCCGCAGCGCCGCCATTGCCTTCGCGATGTCGCAGCTGCGGCGCGCCGAGGCGTACAAGGCCGTGCACGAACCGCTCGCCGAGTTGTGGCAGCAGTCGGTGCACAACGCCGCGATGTGCCACCTCGTGGCGCGGCGCTTCACGCAGGTGAATGCCGACACGGCGCTGCTGGCGGGGCTCCTGCAGAGCGTCGGCAAGCTCTATCTACTGACCCGGTCGGTGAAATTCCCGGCTCTGCTGGCCGACGCCGCCACCTACCAGAAGCTCGTGGCCGAGTGGCACGGCCGGCTCGCACAGGCCATCCTGCGCAACTGGGAGCTGTCCGAGGAGATCACCGATGCCGTGGCCGGCAGCGAGGACCTGCAGCGCGAACACGAAGGCGCCACCGATCTCACCGACGTGCTGTGCGTGGCCGGCGCGATGGCCTCGCTGACGCCGGATCCGCAGCCCGAGGAGATGTTGTTCCTCGGCATGCCGGCGGCACGACGCATGAAACTGGACGCGGATCTGTGCGCGGGCGCGCTCGCGGATTCGCACGCGGCGATCACTTCTCTGAGACAGGCGTTGGGCGCATGAGCGCGGAAGCTACTTCGGTGACATCCACGGTGGAGGCACGTGCACTGCCGAATACCGCCGTATTCTCCTTCGTCAAGGGCCTCGCGACCGAGCTGTCGCAGGGCCAGGTTGAGCTGCCGTCAGTCCCGGACATCGTGATCCGCCTGCAGCAGGTCTTGTCCGACGACAACGTGACCAACGACACCGTGGTGCGCCTGATCGGTTCCGAGCCCATGCTCGCCGGACGGCTGCTCACGATGGCGAATTCGGTGGCGCTGAACACTTCCGGGCGCAAGATTGCCGACCTGCCCACCGCCGTGGCGCGCGTCGGGTTCAACATCGTGCGCTCCGCCGCGCTGAGTTTCGCCGTGGAGCAGTTGCGCAAGGCGAGCGAATACCGCCACCTCGAAGGTCAGCTCGATGCCCTGTGGAAGAACAGCGTGCAGATCGCCGCGCTCTGCCACGTGATCGCGCGGCGTTTTTCCTCGCTCAACGGCGACACCGCGCTGCTCGCCGGGCTGATGCACAACGTCGGCCGCATCTACATCCTCACGCGCGCCAGCAAGTACCCGACGTTGACCGCCGACCCCCTGACCTTCAATTCCATCGTGCGCGACTGGCACGCGAACGTCGCCAAGGCGTTGCTCGAGAACTGGAAGGTTGCCGACGAGATCGTCGATGCCGTGGCGGGCTACGAGGACATGGATCGCGAGGCACGCGGCCCCGTGACGCTCACCGACGTGCTGGCGCTCGCCGTGCTGCTCGACCGCAATCGCAGCGGCACCGAGATGAATGTGCCCGACGAAACGTTGATGAAGGCCCTGAAGCGCATCCAACTGCAGGTGCGCGATTGTCATTTCGTGCTCGACGAGTCCGCGGAGGAGATCGCGGCGCTCAAGGGCGCACTCGGAGGATAGGAAATCATGCCCGCCATGGCGTTAGGGACGACCACCATCGAGAACATCGTCGCGCACGACGCCGCGGCGCTGGAGAAGGACCTGGCCTCGATCCGGCCGGACACCACCGTGACCTTGCCCGGCGTGCCGCAGATCGTCACGCGCGTGCAGCAGATGCTCGGCGATCCCGACGTCGGGATCCCGCAGATCGTGCCCGTGATCAACTACGAGCCCGTGCTGGTCGGGCGCATCCTGCAGATGGCGAACTCCGCCGCGCTGAATCCCACGCGCCGGCAGATCACCGACCTCAAGACCGGTATCACGCGCGTCGGCTTCGACCTGCTGCGATCGGCCGCGCTGGCGTATGCGCTGCGCCAGGTGTCGCAGGCGCATTCGGTCAAGGACATCCGCCCGCACCTCGAAGCACTGTGGGAACGCAGCGCCTGGACCGCCGCCGTGTCGTTCGTGATCGCGCGCAAGTTCACCACGGTGAATCGCGACATCGCCTTCCTCGGCGGTCTCATGCATGGCGTCGGCAAACTGTTCATCCTGACGCGCGCCGCGCACTATCCGTTCGTGCTGCGCGACCGGACCAAGTACAGCTCCATCCTGCGCAAGTGGCACGCGCAGTTCGCCAAGAGCATCCTCACCGGCTGGAAGCTCAACGAAGAGATCGTGCAGGCCGTGGTGCAGTACGAGAACCTCAACCGCGAAGTGATCGGCGACGAGCCCGATCTCACCGACATCCTGGCGACCAGCTACCTCGTGGTCGGCCATGCCGGGCGCATGCAGGACCTGTCGATGACGGTGGAGAAGATCGCCTCGTTCTCGCGCCTGCGGCTGGACATCATGGCCGTGGAAGAGACGCTCGAGAAGGCCAAGGAAGAGATCGAGGATTTGCGGCTGGCCATCAAGTAGTCCGAAATGGGGACATTCCTCGATTCCTAGCAAACGGGGACAGGCTGAAGGCTTTCGGGTGCTCGGGCCCGGCTGTGGGCCGCGCCTCCAGATAGGCCATTCCATCGAGGTGATTGCAGTATCACTTTGGCTGGCCTTTCCAATCGAGAGCCGCCAGTGATGATCGCGATCCTCGGTCGGCTATTGCTCCTGGCTGACGCTTCCTTGATCATCTCGCCGGAGTTCATTGCCCGCCTCTTCGGTGTTCCATAGCCTGAACCTGCAGACGTCACGCGATGACAACGCAAACCACCGACACCGCCAAGGCGGGAATGACCGCGGTTATTGCCGTCATCTATCTGTTCTATGGAACCGCTCTTCTCGTGGCCATTGCATTGGGCGGCTCCATTCAGGGAATTGCACTCGAATGGATCGACGCACGGCTTCCCTTGCTCATACTGTTCGCGGCCGTCGGAATCTTGAGGCGTGCCAGCTGGGGACGGTTGCTCGGTTACCTTGTGTCTCTGCCATTGCTCGGCGGAGTTCCGATCGGCACGATGTTGTGCGGATTCATGATCTGGCAACTCACCAAGTACCGGGCCGCATTTGTGAAGGCGTGTTGACGGGGCCGAGGTTGTTAGACTCGTGAAACTCGCAATTGCAGAGTGGCCGCTGCGCCGAGTCCGATCCGGAGCGCATCACTGGAGCCCACCGTCATGCTTGACCAAGTCACCATGCAAAGTCAGACCGCTGCGCAGACCGGTATCGGCATCGGCTCCGCCCTCGCCATCGTGTGTTCCTGGCAGCGGAATCGCTCGATTCTCTGGGCGATCCTGGCTGGAATTGTTTCCTGGTTCTACGTCATCTATTTTGCGATGACGCGGAAGCCGGACGAAGTGAAATGACCGCAGTGGCGCACACGTTGCCCGGTATCTCGCGACCGGAATCCGCAGGACGCTGATCTCGCATGGTCACCTCATCCGCAGCGCACCAGGTCACCGGATTGTTCGGCTGGCTATTGCTGTCATTCGCCGCTGCCGCAGTTGGCGCGGTGGGGTCCGCAGACGCGGGCGCATTCTACGGACACCTGGTGCGTCCCGTCTGGGCGCCGCCGTCGTGGCTGTTTGCGCCGGTGTGGACCGTTCTCTATCTTTTGATGGGGGTTTCAGCCTGGCTCGTCTGGCGCGCACGCGGCTTCAAGGAAGCGAGGATTGCGCTGGTCCTGTTCGTCGTCCAACTCGCCTTCAATGCGTTCTGGAGCTGGGTGTTCTTCGTGTGGCGGCAGGGCGCCTTCGCGTTCGCGGAGGTCATCGTCCTGTGGGGACTCATCGTCGCGACGCTCATCGCATTCTGGCGGCTCAACGCCGTGGCTGCGGGGTTGCTGCTTCCCTATCTCGTGTGGGTGACATTCGCTTCCGCACTCACATTCTCCACCTGGCGGCTCAACCCGGGTCTCCTTTGATTCACGGCCGTCGATGTGGCTGAGGGCAACCGACCATGGATCGCAATCCCTATTCCCCACCCGCGAGCGTCACCGAAGCCGCGCCCGCGGTCGAGACGGCCTCTGGCCCGGTCGGCCTTGCCGGCTGGCTGGTCCTGGTCTGTCTCGGATTGATCGTCACGCCGATTCGAATCGCGGTGTTCCTCCTGCAGACTTTTCCGCCCATCTTTCGCGATGGCGCATGGCAGAAGATCACGACGCCGGGAGCGGGCGCCTATCATCCACTCTGGGGGCCATTGATCGTCTTCGAGATCATGGTGAATGTCGCCTTCATCGCCACCGCTATCTACCTGCTGTTCCTCTTTTTCCAGAAATCGTGGCGATTCCCCAGGATCTACGTGGCCTTCCTGCTCGTGAACCTGGCGTTCATCTTCGCGGATGCGCTGGCGATCCGTCTGATCGTGCCTGGAAGGCCGATGTTCGATGGGCAATCCGCGGTAGAATTGGGGCGCTCGATGGTCAGCGTGTTGATCTGGGTTCCCTACATGTTTCTCTCCATGCGGGTGAAGAACACGTTCGTGCGGACCAGCTGAAGGCCCGGTCGTTTCCGTCCACGTTCTGGAGCGGGCAAGACCTTTCGCAGCTGAAATTCCCGCTGATGGGGCTGGCGGACAGTTGGCTTTCGCGGCGTCCAATGCGAGCACTATTGTCGTGAGGCGTACCTTCGAAAAAACACTGAACAGGGTGATACTCAGCTGACCATGGGTACGTGGGGAACATCGATCTCTTCCGACGACACCGTTGCCGACGTGGTAGCGACGGTCGTTGACCGGATGAAAGCGGGCGCGAGTCTCGACGACGCATCCGAGTTTGCGTTGAGCCGCTTCAAGCGCTCTCTGAAAGATCCGGACCACGGTCCTCTGATCTGGCTGGCATTGGGCCGCGTGCAGTGGAAGTACGGACGGGTAAATCCGAAGGTTCTCGACCACATTCACCAGGACATCTCGAGGGGTCGGGGCCTTGGGAGATGGCGCGACGATGCGGTAGCACTCGTTAGGCGAAGGCGCGCGCTGCAGGCATTCTTCGAGAAGATTTCGCGCGTCAACTTGAAGCCCGCACCTCTGCCTCGGTTTATCGTTCGGCTGGCGCCTTTTGCAGCCGGCGATTGTCTGGCCGTAATGACCCGGGATGAGAAATACACAGCAGCCATCGTTCTCGAGGCGGACAATTCACGGCCAGAAGGTGGGTGCAATCTGATTGGTTCCCTGGACTACCTGTCTGGGAGTCCACCAACGCAGCATGTTTTCGACCGGCGCAATTGGCTGTACAAGCATCACGGCAATTGGAATGGCGCGCCGGATCTGTCCTGGTATTTGCCCGTTGGGTTCCGCAAGGAGCGCAGGAGAATTGCCATTGTGGGCAAGACGGCGATCCGCCGTGAAGACCCACGACGGGCCGACGTCCATGCAGGGTGGGGCCAGCTGGGAGAGCAAATTCTTCTGGCTCGGTCGTGTGGCCCGCCGGGACTTCCATGACGCTCAGGCTTGCAGCACTCTCCGCTTTTTCAGATTTCGACTTCCTGATCATCGGGAAGACGGAGAAGCGCTCTTACGCCTTCAAAGCCGATTCGAGGCGATGAAGGTCTACTACAATTCGGCCTGCCCCGTATGCAAGGCGGGCATCGAAGGCCAGATGCAAAAAGGAAGTGCCTGCGAAATCCAGTGGGCCGACGTGCACAGGGACAACGCGCTCGCTGCCGAGGTCGAGGCGGATCTGGAGTTCGTGCGCGAGCGCCTGCACGTGGTCGATGAAGCTGGCAAGCTGCACGCGGGCTTCGACGCCTTCCTGGAGATCTGGAGAAATTCTCCGACGGAACGCTGGAAGGCCAGGATTCTCGGGCTGCCACTGATCAGGCAAGTGTGTCGCATCGCGTACAACCTCTTTGCGGTGATGCTGTACAAGTGGAACAAGTCAAATAGGCGTTGGTAGGCTTGGGCATGTTTCGAAAGGCGCTGTTGGTGTCATGCGTGCTGGCGTTTTGCGGCTGCAGCACCGTGCGCATAGAGCTCGAATATGCGCCGCGGCCGGAGCAGTTGCCGCTGC
>DASTRL010000127.1:0-4096 GCA_035761265.1 Steroidobacteraceae bacterium | reverse complement strand
CGTCGCCGTGAATCCGGGCAACTCCGGGGGCCCGCTGTTCAATCTGCGCGGCGAAGTCGTCGGCATCAATTCGATGATCTTCAGCCAGAGCGGCGGCTACATGGGCATCTCGTTCGCCGTGCCCATCGACATCGCCATGGACGTGCGCGATCAGCTCATCAAGACCGGCCACGTGGTGCGCGGACGCATCGGCGTCGTGGTGCAGGACGTCGACGCGTCGCTCGCGGAGTCGTTCAAGCTCGACCGCCCGCATGGCGCGCTGGTGAGCTCCGTCGAGGAGAACGGTCCCGCTGACAAGGGCGGCGTAAAACCGGGCGATGTCATCCTCAAGGTGGGCGATGAGACCATCGAGCAGAGCGCCAATCTGTCGAATGCCATCGCGAGGACTCAGCCCGGCAAGGACGCCGAGCTCACGGTGTGGCGCGGTGGCAAGGAAAAGGAGCTGACCGTGCGCGTCGAGAAGCTCGAGGACCCCGGGCTCAAGAATGCAGGCAACGCGCAGCCGCAGAACCAGGAAGCCGAAGGCGCCAAGCTCGGGCTCATGGTGCGACCGCTCACGCCGCAGGAGAAGCAGAGCGTCGAGACCGACGGCAACATCGTGGTCGCGGGCGTGCAGGGCTCGGCAGCGCGCGCCGGCATCCAGCCCGGCGACATCATCCTGGCGGTCAACAACAAGACCGTGAAGAACGTGAAGGATCTGCGCGAAGTGGCGTCCAAGCTGCACGCCGGCGATCCCGCGGCGTTGCTGGTGGAGCGCGGCGGCACGCAGATCTTCGTACCCGTGAAGGCGGGTTAATGGGGACATTCTCCGTTTCCTAGCAAACGGGGACAGACCTGCGCCCCGGTCCGCACGCGCTGATCTGGCAGCGGAACTGCCGTGAAAACCTCGACCTCAGTGACTTTCATCACCGTCGAGTTCGCCATCTTCGCGCTCGCTTCGCTGCTGCATCGGGGCATCCTCGCCAGCGGCTACGAGCACACCAGGGCGGCGATCGCGGAAACCGTGATCGCCGTGGTGCTGGCCATTGGCCTCGGCTACTCGCTCTACCAGCCGCGCGCGATCCGCGCCGCGGCGCTCTGGGTGCAGGGCATCGCGCTGCTCGGCGTCTGTGTCGGCATCGCGATGATCCTCATCGGTGTCGGCCCGCGCACGCCGCTCGATTTCGGCATACACGCCGTGATGCTGATCGTGCTGATTTCAGGCCTCGTCGCCGCCAGGTCGACCCCGCAATAACCAGGCAGGGCGCGGAAGCCGACCTCAGCGCGCGTGCGCCGGCCCAATGGAGGCGTCGGCCTTCTCCGTGCCGTCCTTCAGGAGCTGCATGGCGCGCGCGATCAGCGGCTTGCGGCTCTGGTCGAACGCCGCCCGCGCCGCCTCATCGGGCGCGACCGTCGGAAACTTGTCCCAGCCGGCAATGCGTTCATCCGTCGCCAGCGCCACGCCGAAGTGCACGTTCGGTGAGCCAATCATCGGCGTGATGTTGGCCTTGATGTAGTAGTGCCGGCCCGCGTCCAGCGATCCTGCCACATAGGTCCAGTTCTCGATGCGCCCGATGAACAGGTGCTCGCCCGGCGTGGTCACGTATTGCAGCACGCGGCCCGCGTTCAAGGGCCCGATGTAGTGATCGCCATCCCAGATGTGGACGGTCTGGCTGTCCATGGTCAGCATGGACGTGCGCACGAAACTCACCAGCACCTGGCCCTCCGGCGGCGCGCGCAGTCTCTCGACGTACCTGGTTGGAACAGATTGGCATCCGGCCAGCGCACACAGCGCCAGCAATGAGATGATCCGCATGATCGAGCCCCCCTCGTTGCGCCGCGAGGCCACGCCTCGTTCGTGCGGCAATATCCTCGCGACGCAGGGATTCTGTCCTAACTACATCGCGGAAGGCAATGACAGCGCGTTGGCTTGACCCGGTCCAGCCGGACAGACAAATGACCCGTAGCGAAAAAGGGGGACAGTCCCTCTTTGCTAGGAAACGGGGACTGTCCCCCTTTCCAGGAAAGAGGGACTGTCCCCCTTTCCATCCGCCCTCAGCGGGCGCAAGATGTGCGCGGTCCCAGCACAACTACACGAACGAGGGGAGGCCCCATGCCCATCAGCAAGCGCGCCGTCGCGGAGCTGTTAGGTACCTTCTGGCTGGTCTTCGGCGGCTGCGGCAGCGCCGTACTGGCCGCCAGGTTCCCGGAAGTCGGCATCGGCCTGGTCGGCGTCGCGCTCGCCTTCGGCCTCACCGTGGTCACCATGGCCTACGCCGTCGGCCACATCTCCGGTGGCCACTTCAATCCCGCCATCACCATCGGCCTGTGCGTCGGCGGCCGCTGCAAGTGGGCGGACGCGCTGCCCTACATCGTCGCGCAGCTCATCGGCGCCGTGCTCGCCGCCTGGTTGTTAGCCACCATCGCCAGCGGCAACGGCACCGACGCCATCGCGACCGGCCTCGCCGCCAACGGCTTCGGCGAGCACTCCCCCGGCCACTACGCGCAATCCACGGCCTTCATCACCGAAGTACTGATGACCTTCTTCTTCCTGTTCGTGATCTTCGGCGCCACCAGCGAAGGTGCGCCCGTCGGTTTCGCGCCGCTCGCGATCGGCCTCACGCTCACGCTGATCCACCTGGTCAGCATCCCCGTCACGAACACCTCGGTGAATCCCGCGCGCAGCACCGGCCCCGCGCTGATCGTCGGCGGCTGGGCATTGCAGCAACTGTGGCTGTTCTGGGTTGCCCCGATCCTGGGCGCCGCGATCGCGGGCGGACTGTGGAAGTGGCTCGGCAAGAAGTAACGCGTATTCCGTACGGGCACTGATTCCGGGCACTGATTCCGGGCGCCGGAGCCGCTAGGCTAGGCGCCATGATCAAGCTGCTGCCGCCCGGGCTGCACATCGTCCTCGGCGATTCCGCCGGCGGCATCTTCACGCGCGTGTTCTTCGCGCGCGATCGCCTGCTGATCGACCAGGACGTGCTCTCCTGCGGCCCGCTGGCGCCCATCACCGATCTTGCGAGCTGGAGCCGGCGGCGCGCCGAGTTCTGGAGCGGCATCCTGCCCGGCACCGGCGGCGAGCACGTGCCATCACGATTCAATCTCGTCGCCAACGCGCAGCGGCTCACCGACGCCGAGCGCATCCACATCTGGGCGGCGACCGGCGTCAGCGAGCAGCTGTTCATCGCCTTCGTCGTGCAGCTCGTGAAGCACGTCGGCGGCGACGCGGAGCGCATCGCGCTCGTGCAGTTCGAGACGCTCGGCAAACGCCGCATCATCGGCCTCGGCGAGCTCGACGAAGCGCAGCTGCGCGAGCCTCCGGAGCCCGTTCCCATGACCGTCGACCTGGCGCAGCAGTACCTCAACGCGTGGGCCGCGCTCACCTCGCCCGACCCCACGGCGCTCACCAGCTTCGCGCGCGAACACACCGAGGCCAATCGCTGGCTGCGGCTCGCGATGCAATTGATGACCCGGCGTTTCCCGGATCGCCGCAACGGCCTCAACTACTGGGACCACCAGCTGCTGGCCCACGTGCCACAGCGCGGGCCCGCCGTGTCGTTGATCGTCGGCTACACGATGGCGGACACCTTCGTGCTGGGCGATCTGGTGGGCGACCTGTACCTGTTCGGGCGGCTGCTGCGGCTCGCAAGCAGTCCCCACCCGCTGATCACCCTCAGCGGCGACCAGGTGAAGATGCGCGAAACGGAGGCCGTGCTCACGCCGTTCGGCGAACAGGTGCTGAAAGGCAAGGCCTCAAACTACCCGGCAAATCCCATCGACGACTGGGTCGCCGGGGTACACCTCTCCTCTGAAAAGGGCACGCTGTGGTTCAACGACGGCGGCGGCCTGGTGCGCGCCTGAGCCGCATTGGCGCGCCAGATTGCGTTACCGCGCATCCCCCGCCGGGATGATCGAAATCTTGCCGTTGCGCTCGAGCACGGCGAAACGGATCTGCTGCAGGCTCTCGAGCCCATGCGTCTCGCGGGCCGTGTCGAGTACGTCCTCGACGTCGACGCGCTCCTTGCGCATGTGCTCCGGGATTGGCTGACCATTCGCAACGATCAGCAGCGGCGTGCCATCGAGCACGCGCTCCGCGGATTTCCAGCGCAGCTTG
>DASTRL010000126.1:0-2974 GCA_035761265.1 Steroidobacteraceae bacterium | reverse complement strand
GCGGCGCGCGGCCAAGCTGCGCGTGATCGGCAACCTGCCCTACAACATCTCGACGCCGCTGCTGTTCCACGTCGCCGCCGCGCACGAGCACATCGTGGATCTGCACGTGATGCTGCAGAAGGAAGTCATCGACCGCATCGTGGCCGCGCCCGGCAGCGGCGAGTACGGCCGGCTCACGGTGATGCTCGCGCCGTGGTTCGAGACGCGGCACCTGTTCGATGTAGGACCCGGCGCATTCACCCCACCGCCGCGCGTCTGGTCCGCCGTGGCACGGCTGCGCGTGCGGCAGGAACCCGCCTTCCTCGTGCCGCGCGCCTTCGCCCGCACGGTCTCGGCGGCCTTCTCACAGCGGCGCAAGACGCTGCGCAACGCCGTGCGTTCGCTCATGGACACGAGTGACATCGTCGCGGCGGGCATCGATCCGGGCGTGCGGCCGGAGACGCTCTCGCCCGCGCAATTCGCGGCGCTCGCGGCGCACGTGCCGGAGCAATAGTTCGGTATATTAGGGCCGCATGGACGAGAGCCCTCACAAGATCCGCGTCGACGTCGACACCAGCTATCTCGCCGAACAGTCCGATCCGCGCGAGCGGCGCTATGTGTTTTCCTACACGATCACCATCCGCAACGAGGGCAGCGTGCCCGCGCGGCTGCTGACGCGGCACTGGATCATCACGGACTCCAACGGCAAGGTGCAGGAAGTGCGCGGCGAAGGCGTGGTCGGCGAGCAGCCGTATCTGAAACCCGGCCAGCGCTTCCGCTATTCCAGCGGCGCCGTGCTCGAGACTCCGGTGGGCGCCATGCAGGGCAGCTACCAGATGGTTGCCGACGACGGCGAGCAGTTCAACGCACCCATCGCGGCCTTCCGACTCGCGATGCCGGGAATGCTTCATTAGTCACATGGCACGTTACGCCATCGGTGACATCCAGGGCTGTTTCGACGAACTGAAGGCGCTGCTCGAACGCTGCCACTACAGCGCGGATCGCGACGAGCTGTGGTTCGTCGGCGACCTCGTGAACCGCGGCCCAAAATCCCTGGAGACGCTGCGCTTCGTGCGCTCGCTCGGCGCCGGCGCCACGGTGGTGCTCGGCAATCACGACCTGCACCTGCTGGCACTGGCGTTCGGCTCGAAGCGCAAACCCAAGGATGGCGACACGCTGGATGAGGTGCTGGAGGCGCGCGATCGCGATCAGTTGCTCGAATGGTTGTCAGGCCGGCCGCTCGCGGTGTTCGACGAACCGCGCGGCGACTTCCTGGTGCACGCAGGACTGGTGCCGGAATGGTCGCCGCGATTCGCGGCGCAGCTCGCGCGTGAAGTCGAGGCCGTGTTGCGCGACGATGCACGCAGCCTGTTCGACGCCATGTACGGCAACAAGCCCGAGAAGTGGAGCGACGAGCTGCGCGGCATGGACCGTCTGCGCTTCGCCATCAATGTGTTCACGCGCATGCGCTACTGCCGGCGCGACGGCACGCTGGATCTCAAGGTGAAAGATGCGCCCGGCGCGCAGCCGGCGGAATTGTTGCCGTGGTTCGACGTGCCCGGGCGGCGCAGCCGCGACGTGCGCGTGATCTGCGGGCACTGGTCGACGCTCGGCCTCGTGCGTCGTCGCGACCTGCTGGCGCTCGATACCGGATGCGTATGGGGCGGCGCGCTGACCGCCGTGAACCTGGATGCGCAGGTCGCGCCGGTGCAGTCAGCCTGCGCGGCCCATCAGGACCCCGGCGGCGGCGAAGGTTGAGCGACCTCGGCGGGTGGAATGATGTCACTGGCGCCGGGCTCTGGAGTTTCCGTGTTCGGCTCCGCATGCGCCGGCACCTGCGTCGGAGACACGAAGCCCGCATCCGGCTGCACCACCGCTTCCGCGAACTGCGGCATCGGACCCCAGTTGATGTAGATCGCCGCGGTGGTCGGCCGATAGACGCTGGGTGCGAACTCGAGGTCCATCGGCAAGCTGCCTTCTGCGGCCACGGGAATCACGTTGCGCTCTTCGCCCTGCACTTCGATCTGCTGAACGCTGCCGGGCCGGACGCGAACCGCGACGCGCACCGGCCAGGTGGTCTCGGCCGGCAGGCGCGCGGCCACCGATCCCGATCCGCTCACGCCGGACAGGTCGATGACCAGCGTGTTGCGCTTCCAATACTGCGGGTAGCTGGCGGGCGTGCCGTCGGCGTTCACGAGATCCACCTCGTGCACGGCTTCCGGCACGGGCTTCGGCTTCTTGTAGAACGGCCAGATGTGCGGCATGTGCATCGAGCTGCAGGCGCCGAGGGCGAGACAGCAGGCGATCACGAGCGCGAGGCGGCTTTTCACCAGCGACTCCGTCCAATAGAAAAGTGGCGCAAACATAACATGCCGCGCCCGCGCCGCAGGCGCGCCCCGCTGACGCCGGCCGGCGACAGGGAGCGCAATTGTGGAGACCGTCACATGATGCGGCCCCCAGCGCATAGAATTCCGGGCATGCGCGAGCTCAAGCCCTTCAATTTCCGGCGGTGGATCGACGAGCACCGCCACCTGCTCAAGCCCCCCGTGGGCAACAAGCAGGTGTTCACCGACAGCGAGTTCATCATCATGGTGGTGGGTGGCCCGAACAGCCGCAAGGATTTCCACGTCGATCCAGGCGAGGAGTTCTTCTACCAGCTCGAAGGCGGCATCACCCTCGCCACGGTGCAGGACGGCCGGCGCGTCGACATCCCGATCAACGAAGGCGAGATCTTCCTGCTGCCGCCGAACATGCCGCACTCGCCGCGCCGGCCGGCGAACACCATCGGCCTCGTCATCGAGCGCACGCGCCGGCCGGGCGAGCGCGACGGTTTCCAGTGGTACTGCGAGAACTGCGGCAACAAGCTGTACGAGGAATTCGCCGAGATCACCAACATCGAAACCCAGCTGCCGCCGATCTTCGAGCGGTTCTTCGGCCGGCCCGATCACCTGGAATGCAAGCGCTGCGGCACGGTCATGCAGAAGCCAGGCTAGCA
>DASTRL010000125.1:0-9939 GCA_035761265.1 Steroidobacteraceae bacterium | reverse complement strand
GGGTGGGGAAAGTGGGGATTAGCAGCGGCTGATGCCAGTCTCGCTAATCCCCACTTTCCCCACCCGGCACCTCTTAAACGACGGCGGCTCTTGGGGCGTTCATGTCGACATGGTCGAGCCAGCCCCACTTGTCCTGGGTCTTGCCCTGCACGAGCCCGAAGAACGCCGCCTGCAGCTTCGCCGTGATCGGACCGCGTTTGCCGTTGCCGATCTGCAGGCCGTCGACCGAACGGATCGCCGCGACTTCGGTAGCGGTGCCGGTGAAGAACAGCTCGTCCGCCAGATACAGCATCTCGCGCGGAATCGCGATCTCGCGAACCTCGAAGCCGGCGTCCTTCGCGAGCGCGATGACCGTGTTTCGCGTGATGCCGGCCAGCAGCGAGTGCGCGACGCCCGGCGTGTAAATCACTCCGTCCTTGACCAGGAACAGGTTTTCGCCCGCACCTTCACTGACGGTGCCGTCGGCCGAGAGGCCGATACCTTCGACGAAGCCGAGCCGCTTGGCTTCCAGGCCGATGAGCTGGCTGGAAAGGTAGTTGCCGGCGGCCTTGGCCATGGCAGGAATGGTGTTCGGCGCGACACGCTGCCACGAGGAGACGCACACATCGACGCCTTCATCCTCGGCGGCGCCCAGGTACTTGCCCCATTCCCACGCTGCCACCGCCACGTCCACCGGTGGATCGATCTTCGGCACCACGCCGATTTCCCCATAACCGCGGAACGCCACCGGGCGCAGGTAGGCACCGCGCGCCAGGCCGTTCTGCGCGATGACTTCGCGCTGCGCGTGGTTCAGCTGGTCTTCGCTGAACGGAATGTGGATGCGGTAGATCTTGGCCGAATCGAACAGGCGCTTCGTGTGATCGCGCAGCCGGAAGATCGCCGGTCCACGCGGCGTCTCGTAGGCGCGCACGCCTTCGAACACCGACGAACCGTAGTGCAGGGCGTGCGAGAGCACGTGCACCGTGGCCTTCTCCCACGGGACCAGCTTGCCGTTGAACCAGATGTACTTCGTTGCAGGTATGGGCATGTTGAAGCTCCGAAAACGTTAGACCACGGCCTGCGCCACGCGCGCCGCACCGGTACGTTCCTCGCGCGAACGCGTGAGGGCTCCCTGTGCGAGCTCGATGCGATTGATCACTTCGAGGAAGGCCTGGGTCGCGGACTCGACGATGTTGGTGCTGACGCTCGAACCGCGATAAGTGCGCTGATTGTACTCCACGTAGACCAGGGCCTCGCCCTGGGCGTCTTCGCCCGCCGATACGCTGCGGACTTCGAACTTGCGCAATATGACATCCACGCCGGTGGCGCGTTCGATGGCCTTGAGCGCGGCATCCACCGGCCCATCGCCGGTGGAGTGCATTTCGATCTCGCGACCGTCGGCGTGCTTGAGGCGCACCGTGGCCTCGGCGGTCTTGGCACTCTCGAACGAGGTACGCAGGTTGATCAACGACCAGGGTCCGGTCGCCGAGTGTTCCGCCTGCAATACCAGTGCCTCGATATCGCCGTCGTAGAGCTCCTTCTTCTTGTCGGCGAGCGCCTTGAACTCCTCGAACACGCGCGCGAACTCGACGTCGTCGAGCTCGAAGCCCAGTTCCTTGATGCGTTCGCGCAGTGCATGACGGCCGCTGTGTTTGCCCAACACCAAAGCGGAGCGCGACAGCCCCACGTCCTGCGGTCGCATGATCTCGTACGTCGAGTGGTGCTTGAGCATGCCGTGCTGGTGGATGCCCGATTCGTGCGCGAAGGCGTTCTCGCCGACGATGGCCTTGTTGCGGGGGATCGGGGTGCCGACGATGTTCGCCAGCATGCGCGAGGTCGGATACAGCCGCGTGGTGTTGATGCCCGTATCGAGATTGAAGAACGCATCACGGGTCTTCAGCGCCATCACGACTTCCTCGAGCGAGCAGTTGCCCGCGCGTTCGCCGATGCCGTTGATGGTGCACTCGATCTGGCGCGCGCCGGCGACCACGGCCGTGAGGCTGTTGGCCACCGCCATGCCGAGATCGTCGTGGCAATGCACCGAGAGGCGCACCTTGTCGATGCCACGCACGTTCTTGCGCAGATAGCGGAACAGCTCCGCGAATTCATCCGGCACCGTGTAGCCCACGGTGTCCGGGATGTTCACCGTGGTGGCGCCGGCCTCGATCACGGCCTCGACCACCTGCGTGAGGAAATCGAGCTCGGTGCGCGACGCGTCTTCGGGCGAGAACTCCACGTCCTCGCAGAATTCGCGCGCGATCTTCACGCCTTCGACGGCGGCGCGGATGATCTCCTCCTGCGCCATGTTCAGCTTGAACTGGCGATGGATGGCGCTGGTGGCGAGGAATACGTGGATGCGTCGCTGCGCCGCGGGCGCCACCGCCTTGGCCACGAGCTCGATGTCCGAGCGATTGCAGCGCGCGAGCCCGCAGATGATGGGGCCCTGCACCTCGCGCGCCACCGCGTTGACGCTTTCCCAGTCGCCGCGCGAGGCGGCGGGAAAGCCCGCCTCGATGACGTCCACTCCCAGTTCCGCGAGCGCACGTGCCACCCGCAGCTTCTCGGGTTGCGCCATGCTGCATCCGGGCGACTGCTCGCCGTCACGCAGCGTCGTGTCGAAGATCATTACGCGTTCGCGGGACATGGGGCCTTCCTCACGTGTAGAGATGGCGCGTCAGGGGTTCGATCAGCGTCCTTGCTCCAGCCACGGCATGCGCGCGCGCAGCTGCTTGCCGACCACTTCGAGCTGATGATCGAGATCCGCCTGCATGAGGCGGTTGTATTCCTTGCGGCCGCCGGCGTTCTCGGCGATCCACTGCTTGGCGAACTTGCCCTTCTGGATCTCCTTGAGGATCTTGCCCATCTCCTTCTTGGTCCTGTCGTTGACCACGCGCGGGCCGCGCGTCAGGTCGCCGTACTTGGCGG
Source organism: Steroidobacteraceae bacterium (assembly GCA_035761265.1). Taxonomy (GTDB): domain Bacteria; phylum Pseudomonadota; class Gammaproteobacteria; order Steroidobacterales; family Steroidobacteraceae; genus CADEED01. The sequence goes on along the minus strand of DASTRL010000125.1, from coordinate 7,035 downwards.
TGTCGGAGATGTACTTGTGCATCTTGGTCAGGCCGCCTTCGTGCAGCAGGTCGACGATGAGCTTCAGCTCGTGCAGGCACTCGTAGTAGGCGACTTCGGGCTGGTAGCCGGCTTCCACCAGCGTCTCGAAGCCCTTGAGCACGAGGTCCGAGGTGCCGCCGCACAACACGGCCTGTTCACCGAACAGATCCGTCTCGGTCTCCTCGGCGAACGTGGTTTCGAGCACGCCACCACGCGTGCCGCCGATGCCATGGCCGTAGGCCAGCGCCTTGGCGAACGCCTTGCCCGTGGCGTCCTGGTAGACGGCGATCAACGAAGGTACGCCGCGACCCTGCTGGTACTGGCGGCGCACCAGGTCACCGGGACCCTTGGGCGCGATCAGCACCACGTCGAGATCCTTGCGCGGCTTGATCTGCTTGAAGTGGATGTTGAAGCCGTGCGCGAACAGCAGCGTCGTGCCTTTCTTCAGGGAGTCCTTGACCTGATCGTAGAGATCCTTCTGCGCGAGGTCCGGGACCAGCATGGCCACCAGGTCGGCATCCTTCACGGCCTCGACCGGCTCGGCGACCTTCAATCCATCGCGCCTGGCCTTCTTCCAGCTATCGCCGTTCTTGCGCACACCGACCACCACGTCGTGGCCACTGTCGGCGAGGTTCAGCGCGTGCGCGCGGCCCTGGCTGCCGTAACCCAGGATGGCGATCCGGGCCTTCTTCAGTACCTTCTTGTCCACGTCTTTGCCCGAATACAGCTTTGTCATTGTCGACTCCATTTACGAACGTTCATACGAAAAACCCCGCATCGGCTCACCCCTTTGACAGGGGCCGGTGCGGGGTTTTTTGGTGATTCGCCTTGCTCTAAGGTTTTCGCTTCAGGCAGGCATCCCGCACCGGCTACTCCCGATAAGGAGCAGGGGAAGCGGAAGGGATACGAGCACGACACCTCCTTGAAGAGGGGCGTCCGTCGCGGGTGTCGCGCCGTGAAAAGCCATGTCGTGAAGTGCCTTGGCCTGCATACAATGCGCGAGATAGCACCACAGGTGTTTGCCTATTGTCAACGAGAGGCGCCTGTGATCCAGCGCGTATCACACCGGATTCATTGAGCTTTTACCGTGAGTTCCCACCTATTGAGCGAGGCCGAAGCCAGCGGCGCCAAACCCATCTGGCTCGTCGGTGAGCAGGGCCTGGGCGCCTGGCTCGAAGTCCAGAGCCAGGCGGTCCGTTCCTGGGTGCGCACTCATGGATTCCTGGCCGAAAAGAACAAGCTGGTGGTCATCCCCACGGCCTCCGGAGATGGTGTCGCGGGCGCAGTTCTCGGGCTCGGGCCCACTCCGGACCTTGCCGAGCCGACGCTGTGGACCTCGGTGGGATTGCCGGATCGCCTGCCGCCGGGGCGCTATCGGTTCGCGGGCACGTACAGCGCCGTGGCGGCGACGCATCTCACGCTGGGCTGGGAATACGGCTCGTACCGCTTCACGCGATATCGCAAGGCGGGGAGCGAGCCGCCCGCCCTGGTGACGCCCGCCGGTGCGGACCTCGAATACGTGCGCCTGGCGAACGAGGCGCTGTGCGAAGCACGCGACCTCATCAATACGCCGGCCAATGACCTCGGCCCCGCGGAGCTGGGCGAGGCCGTGCAGCGTCTGGCGATGCAGCACGAGGCGGAATGCCGCATCACCGTGGGTGACGAGCTGCTGCGCCAGAACTATCCACTCATTTATGAAGTGGGCAAGGGAAGCGCTCGCGAACCCCGCCTCATCGACATGCGCTGGGGAAAGCGCGGCGCGCCGCTCGTCACCCTGGTGGGAAAGGGAGTCTGCTTCGATACCGGCGGCCTCGACATCAAACCCTCGAGTGGCATGATCCTCATGAAGAAGGACATGGGGGGCGCGGCGCTGGTGCTGGCGCTGGCGCGCATGCTCATGGGAGCGGACGCACCGATCCGGCTGCGACTGCTGATTCCCGCCGTCGAAAACAGCATATCGGGACGATCCTATCGGCCGAGCGACGTGCTGCGTTCGCGCCAGGGACTGACCGTGGAGATCGGCAACACGGACGCCGAAGGCCGGTTGGTGCTGGCGGACGCGCTCGCCGAGGCGGACGCGGAAGAGCCCGCGCTGCTGGTGGATCTGGCCACGCTGACGGGCGCGGCGCGCGTGGCGCTCGGTCCGGAGCTGCCGGCTATCTACTCCAACCCGGCGCAGCTCGGCATGGAGCTGCGCGCCATCGGCGAACGCGAAGCGGACCCGCTGTGGCCGATGCCGCTGTGGAGCGGCTACGACGATGACCTGGCGAGCCGCGTCGCGGATCTCAACAACGTGTCGAGCACCCAGTTCGCCGGCTCGATCATCGGCGCGCTGTTCCTCAAGCGATTCGTGACCCGCACGCGCAACTGGCTGCACGGCGATGTCTACGCCTGGAATGCGAAGGAACGCCCGGGCAGGCCGGTGGGCGCCGATCCCCACACCGTGCGGGCACTGTACCGGCTGATACGCCAGCGCTTCGGGTGAAGCCGCGCGGCGTAACCCGTGTCGCGGAAGCCGCCTTTCGCCGCGAGCTCGTGCCGTGGGCATTGCTCGGCTTGACCCTGGGGCTGGTCGAGGGCGCCACCGCCGCGGTGCTCATCAAGAAGACCTTCGCCGACGCGGGCAGCGCGTGGATGGTGAACCTGGCGGTGGCTTTCGTGAGCGGCGCCCCGGCGCTCTCGAACGTGGTGAGCTTCGTCTGGGCGAATCTCGCGCACGGACGGGCACGCATCGGCCTGCTGGTGGCGCTGCAGGCCGCCTTCGCGCTGCTGGTCGGGTTGTTAGGCGTCGCGCCGCGCGCGCTGGGTGGACTGGCGTTTGCGGTCGCATCGATCCTGACCGCGCGCGTGGTATGGACCGGCATCCTGACGGTGCGCGCCGCGGTGTGGAGCGCCAACTATCCGCGCGCCGCGATCGGGCGCTACACCGGGCGCATCGTCATCGTGAGCTCGCTGGCCGTCGCCGGCGCTGCCGCGCTCGCCGCCTGGGTGCTGGAGAGCGGCGGCTTCGATTCACGCTGGCTGTACGGCGGCGGCGCGCTGGCCGGGCTGCTGGCCGCATGGCTGTATCGCGCGGCCCGCGTGCGGCGCGAGTTCGCGTTGCTCGCCGAGGAGAACGCCGCGGCCGGTCGCACGGAACCGTTCAGCCTCGGAATGCTGTTCGAGATCCTGGGCAAGGATCCGCACTTCCGGGAATACATGTTCTGGATGGGAGTGTTCGGCGGCGGCAATCTCATGCTGACTTCCCAGCTGGTGGTGATCTTCAGCGAGCACCTGCACCTGGCGGCCGGGCTGCAGATCGCGCTGCTGTCGGTGGTGCCCCTGGGGCTGCTGCCGTTGTTCGTGCCGTTCTGGGCGCGGATGTTCGATGCCGGACACGTGGTCGAATACCGCGCACGACAGGGGTGGGCGCTGGTGGCGGCGGTGGCCTTGATCAGCGGCGGCACCTGGCTCGAGAACCTGCCCGTCATCTGGCTCGGAGCCGTGGTGCTGGCGTTCGCCTACGCAGGCTCGAACCTCGGCTGGAATCTCGGGCACAATGACTTCGCCTCGGTCGGTCGCGCCCAGCACTACATGGGGGTGCACGTCACGCTCACGGGCGTGCGCGGCGCCATCGGGCCTCCCGCGGGCATACTCGTCTACCAATGGCTCGAGGCCGCGAAGCCCGGAGCGGGCGTGTATTCGCTGGCGTTGCCGCTGCTGTTCGTGACCGCGGGCGCCTGCGGCTTCTCTCACATGCGGCGCGTGATGCACGCGCCGCAGAAGACCGGACGATAGTTAGGGACTTTTCAAGAGGACGGGATGATGAAGAAGAAGAGTGTGGACCAGCGGAAGTTCTCGAGGCTCGTGGTCGACGGTGCCAAGCAGTCGCCGTCGCGCGCCATGCTGCGCGCCGTGGGATTCCAGGACGCCGATTTCGACAAGCCGCAGATCGGCGTGGCTTCGACCTGGGCCAACCTCACGCCGTGCAACGTGCACATCAACGAGCTGGCCGCGCAAGCCGTGGCGGGAGCCGACGGCGCCGGCGGCAAGGGCGTGCTGTTCAACACCATCACCGTCTCAGACGGCATCTCGATGGGTTCTCCCGGCATGCGTTATTCGCTCGTTTCGCGCGAAGTCATCGCCGACTCGATCGAGACCGTGGTCGGTGCGGAGGGCTTCGACGGTTTCGTCGCCATCGGCGGCTGTGACAAGAACATGCCCGGCTGCGCCATGGCCATCGCGCGGCTGAATCGTCCGGCGGTGTTCGTTTACGGCGGCACGATCAAGCCCGGCGCGAAACGTCGCGACATCGTCGCCGTGTTCGAGGCCGTGGGCGGGCACGCCGCGGGACGCGTCTCGGACGAAGAACTGCTCGAGGTGGAGCGCACCGCGATCCCGGGACCCGGCAGCTGCGGTGGCATGTACACGGCGAATACGATGGCTTCGGCCATCGAAGCTCTCGGTCTCTCGCTGCCCAACAGCTCGGCGCAGGAGGCCGTCGGCCAGGCCAAGCGCGACGACTGCCGCCGCGCGGGCGCCGCGGTGGTCGAGCTGGTGAAGGCGGGCATCACTCCGCGGGACATTCTCACGAAGCAGGCCTTCGAGAATGCGATCACGGTGAGCATCGCACTCGGCGGCAGTACCAACGCGGTCCTGCACCTGCTCGCGATCGCGCATGCGGCACGGGTCAGACTGGGACTACAGGATTTCACGCGTATCGGAAAACGCGTACCGCTGCTCGCCGACGTGCGTCCCAGCGGCCGCTATTTAATGTCCGAGCTCATCGCGATCGGCGGAATCCAGCCCTTGATGAAACGATTGCTCGATGCGGGCCTGCTGCACGGCGACTGCATGACGGTCACCGGGCGTACCCTGGCGGAGAATCTGCGCGACGTCGCCGACTATCCACCGGGTCAGGACATCGTGCGGCCGTTGAGCGACCCCATCAAGAAGGACAGCCACCTCGTCGTGATGTACGGCAACCTGGCGCCGGAGGGCGCGGTCGCGAAGATCTCCGGCAAGGAGGGGTTGCGCTTCACCGGCACGGCGCGCGTGTTCGACGGCGAAGAGCGTGCGACCGCCGCCATCCTGGCGGGCAAGGTGAAGGCCGGCGATGTCGTCGTGATCCGCTACGAAGGTCCGCGCGGCGGACCCGGGATGCGCGAGATGCTCAGTCCGACCGGCGCCATCATGGGACGCGGGCTCGGCGACAAGGTCGCGCTGATCACTGACGGAAGATTCTCGGGCGGGAGTCATGGCTTCGTGGTTGGACATATCTCCCCGGAGGCGGCGCTCGGCGGACCCATCGGGCTACTTCGGGACGGCGACGCGATCGCCATTGATGCGGTGAAGCGAACGTTGGAGTTGAAGCTGAGCGCGGCGGAGCTGCGCAGGCGGCGCGCGAAGTGGAAGGCGCCGAAGCCTTATGCAACACAGGGCGTGCTCGCAAAGTACGCACGGAATGTGTCAAGCGCGTCTCTCGGCGCGGTGACCGACTGACAGTGAAAAGTGACTGCACAATTCGCGTGATGCCAAGCCGGTCGCAAACAGAATTGTTGTCAGGCCACGCGGCTGCGGTTACAGTTCGGCGGCTTTGGACCGGCACCAAAGCTCAAAACGTTAATCTGATTACTGAGATGGCCATGCTCGCGAAGTTGGAGCAGGCCGGGGGACGGAACGAACGAACGGTTGCACTGGTCGGAAAGCTTGGTTACTTTCCGCCACCCCGTTTGACGCGCCGATAGTTTTTTCACTCGCGACCACGGGAAAAAATGGCCGCTTACGCACAAGATTCGAATTTCCTGACCCGCCGCGGCGTCGTTGCCGCCGCGATCATCGCGCTTCACATCCTCGCAGCCTGGGGGTTCGCCACAGGCCTTGCCACCAGGGCGATCCAGGCTCTGGCTCCGCCGATCGAGGCGGACATCGTCGAGGAGGTGAAGAAAGAGGACGAACCACCGCCGCCGCCGCCGCCGGAGATGGAACGTCCGCCGGTCGAAGTGCCGCCCCCGGAAGTGTCCATCGACCTTCCCATGGAGACCACCTCGACGGCCATCCAGGACGTCACCGACAAGCCACCGCCGCCGGCTCCGCCGCCGCCGGTGCGCGTGGCGGGCACCCCCGCCAAGATGACCCGTCCGGCAAATCCCGACGACTACTACCCCCCGGGTTCGATCCGCCGCGAGGAGCAGGGCTCTCCGGTGGTGCAGGCCTGCGTTGGCCCGAATGGCCGATTGCTGCGCGAGCCGGTGGTTACCGATACTTCAGGCTTCCCTGATCTCGATGGCGCCGCCATCAAGGTTGCGAAGGCCACGCGTTATGCGCCTGGCACCGAAGGCGGCAGTGCGCTGCCGGAGTCGTGCATCAAGTTCAAGGTCAAGTTCGTTCTCAAGAACAACTAGCCGTCAATGCCGGTGCGGTGGTGCTGAGCCACCGCACTGAATTTCGTCATCGAGGAAATCATGGAACCAACTGCTGCTGCTGTCCCCGAAACCAACCCGTATGGCCTCCAGGGCCTGTGGGAGAATGGAGGTCCAATCGCCCAGGTCACACTGATCATCCTGCTGATCATGTCCGCGGTGTCCTGGTACATCATCTTCTCGAAGCTCTGGGACCAGCGCCGCCTGCGCAAGGGCGCCAAAGTGGTCGAGAAGCAGTTCTGGAGCTCGGGCTCCCTCAAGGAAGCCGTCGACCGGCTGCCCAAGGACAATGACTTCCGTGCCGTGGCCGAAGATGGCCTGCGCGCTTCGGCGCACCACGAGGGCCGCCTGACCGACCGCATCGACCTGCACGAGTGGGTGACCATGTCGCTGCAGCGCTCGGTCGACACCGTGAACAGCAAGCTCTCGAACGGCCTGGCGTTCCTCGCGACCGTGGGTTCCACCGCGCCGTTCGTCGGCCTGTTCGGTACCGTCGTCGGCATCCTGAAGGCGCTCGTGAACATCGGCGTCAGCGGCCAGGCTTCGATCGACAAGGTCGCCGGTCCGGTCGGCGAGGCGCTCATCATGACGGCCATCGGTCTGTTCGTCGCCG
>DASTRL010000124.1:0-11292 GCA_035761265.1 Steroidobacteraceae bacterium | reverse complement strand
ACCCCGCATCGCTCACGGAATTCACGACCTCGAGTGCGGCCTCGTAGCGCGTGCCCTTCTCGAGGCAGATGTCGACGCGCGGCTTCGAGGTGGGATAGCGCGACCTGATGGCGCTCGCAACCTTCGCGCACTCGACTCTCTGCGCCTCGAGCGTGCAGTTGTTGTTGGCATCGATGATCACCGCGAGTTGCGTGACCACCGGCGGCGGGCGGGGTTCATCGCTGCTGCAACCGGCACCGGCCAGCATGACCGCGATCGACAGCGCTGCGCACCTTTGCATGTGGGCTCCCTCCGGGCTACGGCTGCGGTGACATGTGCTTCTTCGCCAGGTGCGCACCGTACAGCGATGCCGGGATGGTGATGAGCAGGCCGACCGCGTCGAGCCAGCCAAAACTCCCCGCGGCCGCGAACAGCCCCCACACCACGCCGACGATGCCCATGGCGAGGCCGTGATAGTACGGGATGCGTTTCGCCAGTCGCGCCGCGAAATAGGCGCCGCCGACCGTCGTGGCGGTGCCCAGGACGAACATCCAGGGCACGTAGGCGGTGGTCTCACTGACGGTGCGGAACACCTTCTGCAGCTCCTCCTGGCTCATGTCCTTGGCGAGCAGATCGCCGGCAAAGAAGGGAAACACCAGTGCCTGGATCAGCAGGTCGGCGAGCAGCTCGGCCGCGAACGCGACCGCGATCGCCTTGATGCTGATGCGTGGCATCGTTCAGCCGCGGACTTCGCGCTCGAAGTGCCTGCAGGCCTCGATGATGCCGGCAACCGCTTCCTCGTGAGGCGGCGTGCCGTTCATGAAGACGCCGTAGGCCTTCACCGCGAGCACGGCAACATCCGCCGGCCGCGACGGAATGTTCCCGCCGGGAAAGCGCACCGGGTGCTGGCGCAGGAACCGTGCCGCGGCCATCACCGCGCGGTGCTCGGCGCGGTCGGCTTCCTGCGGGTACTCGAAGCGCCAGCGCGCCACGCGCTCGTTGATCGCGGGTCGACCCTCGCCGGCATCCATGCCGGCCGCGGTGAACACGCGGCAGTCGTAGGTGCGGCAGGTATCGGGCCGCTGCGGGTAGATAGTGCAGGCGCCGCCGCGGAACATGGCGCAGTGCCCCCGCGCGTCGAAGCCGATGAGCCGGGTACCGCCGGCGTCGCCCGGCGCATCGATCAGCAGCTCGGCGGGGATGCGGCGCAACGCCTCGGTCTCGCGGGGCCGCAGCTTGATGTAGTAGGAAGAGGTGCAGCAGCCGACGCAGTCTCCACAGGCGACCTGCATGCCGGAGCCGCCGGCGAGTGCGCCGCGCATGGCGCGCAGCCATTCGGAGAAATTGCCGGCGGGCAGCGGCGTCACCAGGGTATCCGTCATTCCTCGGAGCGCGAGCGGTCCAGGAAGCTGGGTGTGCGCTGCCCCGGGCCACGTCGCGCATCGAGCCAGGCCAGTGCCTCGGCTTCGTTCAGGAACACATCGCCGCTGGCGCCGCGGTTCTGCACCATGAGCACGCCGATCTTCTGCGGATCGATCAGCTCGGGCCGGGCGACCAGCGCGACACGCAGAGCGGCGCCGGCGCTCTGCGCCCATTTGGCGGCCATGTCGTACCGCGCGAATACGCTCGGCGGCTTGAACCCGGAGAAACCGGTGGTGTTGACCAGCAGATCGGCCAGGTTGAGCTCGCGCGCCGTGGCCATGGCGCGCGCCACCATGTCCACCGCCTGCTCGAAGCTGACCTTCGCGAGCGGCCGGTAGAAGCCTCGCGAGCCCACCTGCTCGAAGTCCTTCATGACTGTCATGGAACACCCGCCGACGAGTGTGCGCCGCGAGTCCCGCGATTGCATCATCACGAGTCAATCCCTTTGTTTGCTGCGGCGCCGGACGGCCCGCGCGAGAACCAGGCGGCTGCCGGGTTATCGGCCCTTGCGCAACCGCTGGATCATCTTGACCTGCTCGGCCATGCGGATGATTTCCTTCATGGCTTCGGCCTGCTCGATCTTGTCCGTGGCGCCGCGCAGCGCCTCTTCCGCGCGCTGCTTCGCCGCCAGCGCCGCGGCCTCGTCGAGATCCTTGGCGCGCAGCGCGGTGTCCGCGAGCACCGTCACCTTGTTCGGCTGGATCTCCAAGGCGCCGCCGCCGACGAAGAACTGCTGTTCCTGGCCATCGGGAGTCTGCACGCGCACTTCGCCCGCCTTGAGCAGCGTGAGCAGCGGCGCGTGGCGCGGCGCGATGCCGAGATCACCCTGCGACGCCGGCGCGAACACCATGGACGCGGCGCCGGAGAAGATCTCGCCTTCGGCGCTGACGATGTCGACGTGGATCGTTGTTGAAGTGTTAGCCATGGTGTCGCTGCGGAGAGTTACGAGGGGCCCGCTACATTTGCGGTCAATTGAGCGTCTTGGCCTTCTCGATCGCTTCCTCGATCGAGCCGACCATGTAGAACGCCTGCTCGGGCAGGTGGTCGTAGTCGCCGGCGAGGATGCCCTTGAAGCCGCGGATGGTGTCGGCCAGCGGGACGATCTTGCCGTCCTGGCCGGTGAACACCTTGGCGACGTTGAACGGCTGCGACAGGAAGTTACGCACCTTGCGCGCGCGGAACACGATCTGCTTGTCGTCTTCGGAGAGCTCGTCCATGCCGAGGATGGCGATGATGTCCTGCAGTTCCTTGTAACGCTGCAGCACGGCCTGGACGCCGCGCGCGGTGTTGTAGTGCTCCTCGCCCACGACCAGCGGGTCGAGCTGGCGGCTGGTGGAGTCGAGGGGGTCCACCGCAGGATAGATGCCGAGCGCCGCGACCTGGCGCGAGAGCACCACGGTGGCGTCGAGGTGCGCGAAGGTGGTGGCCGGCGACGGGTCGGTGAGGTCGTCCGCGGGCACGTACACCGCCTGGATGGAGGTGATCGAGCCGGTCTTCGTGGAGGTGATGCGCTCCTGCAGCACGCCCATCTCTTCGGCGAGCGTGGGCTGGTAGCCCACCGCCGACGGCATGCGGCCCAGCAGCGCCGACACTTCGGTGCCGGCCAGCGTGTAGCGGTAGATGTTGTCGACGAAGAACAGCACGTCGCGGCCCTTGCCGCTCGCCTGCTTCTCGTCACGGAAATACTCGGCCATGGTGAGCCCGGTGAGCGCCACACGAAGGCGATTACCCGGCGGCTCGTTCATCTGGCCGTACACCATCGCCACCTTCGAGTTCGAGAGCTCCTTCGGGTCGATGACGCCCGACTCGATCATCTCGTGATAGAAGTCGTTGCCTTCGCGCGTACGCTCACCGACGCCCGCGAACACGGACAGACCCGAGTACTGCTTGGCGATGTTGTTGATGAGCTCGAGCATGTTGACGGTCTTGCCGACGCCGGCGCCGCCGAACAGGCCGACCTTGCCGCCCTTGGCGAACGGCACCAGCAGGTCGATGACCTTGATGCCCGTGACCAGCAGGTCCTGGCCGCCCGCCTGCTCGTCGTAGCTCGGCGGCGGACGATGGATGGGCAGCGTCTCCTTGGCATTCACCGGGCCGCGGTTGTCCTGCGGCGTCCCGAGCACATCCATGATGCGGCCGAGGGTCGCGGAGCCCACGGGCACGTTGATCGGCTTGCCGGTGGATTCCACGGCGAGGCCGCGCTTCAGGCCTTCCGAGGAACCCATGGCGATCGTGCGCACCACGCCGTCGCCCAACTGCTGCTGGACTTCGAGGGTCAGATCGACGTCCTTGAGCTTGAGCGCGTCGTACACCTTCGGGATCGAATCGCGCGGGAACTCCACGTCGATGACGGCGCCGATGATCTGGGTAATCTTGCCACTGGCCATGTTCGTAACCTCTAACTAATTCTGTCTTTTCCGCATTGAGCGGCTTGTCTATACGGCCGCCGCGCCGCCCACGATCTCGGCCAATTCCTTGGTGATCGCGGCCTGGCGGGCCTTGTTGTAGATGAGCTGCAGCTCGTTGATGAGCTTGCCGGCGTTGTCGGTGGCGGCCTTCATCGCCACCATGCGCGCCGCCATTTCACAGGCGACGTTCTCCACGGCGCCGCGATACACCTGCGATTCGATGTAGCGCATCAGCAGGCCGTCGAGGATGTCGGCGGCGTCGGGCTCGTAGATGTAGTCCCAGTGCTCCGGCAGCGAGGCGGCCGGATCCAGCTCCACCGGCAGCAGCTGGTACAGCTCCGGCTTCTGCGTCATGGTGTTCACGAAGGTCGAGTGCACCAGGTACAGCCGGTCGATCTTGCCGTCCTGGTACGCATCCAGCATGACCTTGACCGTGCCGATCAGGTCCTTCAGGTGCGGGCGGTCGCCGAGACCCTGCGTGTGCGCCAGGATCGGGTTCGGCAGGCGGCGGAAGAATGCCGTGGCCTTGGCTCCGATGAGGCACAGCGAGACGTTCACGCCCTTGCCCTGCCAATCGCGCATGGCCAGCAACACCTGCTTGAAGATGTTGATGTTGAGCGAACCGGCGAGGCCGCGATCCGAGGAGATCACGATGATGCCGACGTTCCTCACCTCGGGGCGCTCCGCGAGGAACGGCGAGCGATAGTCGGGATTCGCCTGCGTGAGATTGCCGATGACCGAGCGGATCTTCGCCGCGTAGGGGCGCGCCAGGCGCATGCGGTCCTGGGCGCGACGCATCTTGCTGGTCGCGACCATCTGCATGGCCTTGGTGATCTTCTGCGTCGATTTGACGCTGGCGATCTTGACGCGGATTTCCTTTGTGCCGGGCATCGGTCAGCTACCTTTAGAACGCACCGTTCTTCACGAAGTCCTCGCAGATCGCCTTGAGCGTGGCCTCGTGCTTCTTCAGCACGGGTTCCGCGTTGATGGCGTCCAGCTCGGCCTTGTGCGAGCTCCTGGCCAGCGCCTGCAGCGCGGCCTCGGCGGCCACCACCTTGGTCTTGTCGACCTTGTCGAAGTAGCCGTTGTTGACGGCGTAGATCGACAGCGCGAGCTCGGCCACCGACATCGGCGCATACTGCTTCTGCTTCATCACCTCGGTGACGCGGATGCCGCGCTCGAGCTGGCGGCGGGTGGCCTCGTCGAGGTCGCTCGCGAACTGCGAGAACGCCGCGAGCTCGCGGTACTGCGCGAGGGCCAGGCGGATGCCGCCACCCAGGCGCTTGATGATGTCGGTTTGAGCCGCGCCACCGACGCGCGACACCGAGATGCCGGCGTTCATCGCGGGACGGATGCCGGCGTTGAACAGGTCGGTCTCGAGGAAGATCTGGCCGTCGGTGATCGAGATGACGTTCGTGGGCACGAACGCGGTCACGTCGCCCGCCTGCGTTTCGATGATCGGCAGGCCCGTGAGCGAGCCCGTCCTGCCCTTCACCTTGCCGCCGGTCTTCTCCTCGACGTACGCCTCGTTGACGCGCGCGGAGCGCTCGAGCAGGCGGCTGTGCAGGTAGAACACGTCGCCCGGGAAGGCTTCGCGCCCCGGAGGACGGCGCAGCAGCAGCGAGATCTGGCGATAGGCCACGGCCTGCTTGGACAGATCGTCATAGATGATCAGCGCGTCTTCGCCGTTGTCCATGAAGAACTCGCCCATGGTCACGCCGGAGTACGCGGCGATGTACTGCATGGCCGCGGGCGTGGACGCCGACGCGGCCACGATGATCGTGTGCGCCATCGCGCCGTGCTCCTCGAGCTTGCGCACCACGTTCGCGATGGTCGACTGCTTCTGGCCGATCGCGACGTAGATGCACTTAATGCCCGAGGTCTTCTGGTTGATGATGGTGTCGACCGCGAGCGCGGTCTTGCCGGTCTGGCGATCGCCGATGATGAGCTCGCGCTGGCCGCGGCCGATCGGCACCATCGAGTCGACGGCCTTGTAGCCGGTCTGCACCGGCTGGCTGACCGACTTGCGATAGATGACGCCCGGCGCCACGCGCTCGATCGGCGCGGTCCGGGTCGCCTTGAGGGGCCCTTTGCCGTCGAGCGGATTGCCGAGCGCGTCCACCACGCGGCCGAGCAGCTCGCGGCCCACCGGCACTTCGAGGATGCGGCCCGTGGTCTTGACGGTGTCGCCCTCGACGATGTTCTTGTATTCGCCGAGCACCACGGCGCCCACCGAGTCCTGCTCGAGGTTGAGCGCGAGGCCGAAGACATTGCCCGGGAACTCGATCATTTCGCCATAGCGAACGTCCGCGAGGCCGTGGATGCGGCAGATGCCGTCCGTCACCGTGACGACGGTGCCGACGTTGCGCGCCTCCGTCGCGGACTTGAAGTTCTCGATGCGCGACTTGATGAGATCGCTGATTTCGGATGCTTTGACGGACATGTGTAGTTCCTAACTTATGCGGTCAGTTCGGTGGCCAGGCGTTCGAGCCGGCCCTTGATCGAACCATCGATCACCAGGTCGCCGGCCCGCAGCACGGCGCCGCCCAACAGGCTGTCGTCGATCTGCGTGTGCAGGCGCACCTGGCGCCCCAGCTTCTTCTGCAGCACCGCGGCGAAGCGGGCCAATTGATCACTCGTCGGCTGCGTCGCGGCGTGGACTTCGACATCGACGGCGTTCTCGACCTCGGCCTTCATCTGCTCGAACAGTGCAACGATCTCGGGGAGGAATCCGAGCCGCCGGTTCTGCGCGAGCAGGCTCACGAAGTTGCGACCGGTGTCGTCGAACTGCGCGATGTCGCTCACCAGCTTTGCGAGCTGTTCCGGCGTGACGCGCGGGTTGTCGAGCAGCTCGTGCACCTGCGGATCAACGACCACCGTCGCGGCCCGCTGCAGCGCCGTGGACGTCGCGGCCAGCGAGTCGGCCTGGCGCGCGAGCGCGAAGACCGCCTTGGCGTACGGGCGCGCGATGGTGAGGCGTTCTGACATGTGCCTTCCGCTACAGCCGTGCCGCGAGCTGATCCAGCAGCTCACCATGCGTCCTGGCGTCGACTTCGCGTTCCAGGACGCGCTTGGCTCCGGCCACGGCGAGACTCACGACCTGGCCACGCAGCGCGTCGCGGGCTCGATTGCTCTCGAGCTCGATCTGGCTCCTGGCATGTGCCAGCGCCTTCTCCCCCTCGAGTGCGGCGGCCTTGCGCGCGTCTTCGAGGATCTGGTTGGCCTGCGTCCGTGCCTGCGCTTCGATCGCGAGCGCACGGGCGCGCGCTTCCTTGATCACCTCTTGGGCGCGGCTCTCGGCTTCCGACAGTTCCTTCTGTCCCTGCTCGGCGGCCGCCAGCCCCGCGGCGATCCTCTTTTCGCGTTCGACCATCGGGCCGAGGATCATCGGCCACACGAATTTCATCGTGAACCAGATGAGGATGGCAAACACCACCATCTGGATGATGAGCGTGAGATTGATGTTCATCGTCTCTCCTGTCCGGACACGGGCCCGACGGCCCGTCGCCTCAGCCGCCCTGCACTGCGCCGAGGAACGGATTCGCGAACGTGAAGAACAGCGCGAAACCGATGCCGATCATCGCGACCGCGTCGACCAGCGCCGCGACGATGAACATCTTGGTCTGCAGCATCGGGGTGAGCTCCGGCTGGCGCGCGGCGCCTTCCAGGAAACGACCGCCGAGAATGCCGAAGCCGATGGCCGTGCCGAGCGCACCGAGACCGAAAATGATGCCCACGGCAAGCACGGTCATGCCCTGGATCGTTGCAATGCTTTCCACAGAAACCTCCTAACCAGACAAATATCGTAAAGAGAAAACCCGGGCCTCAATGATGCTCGTGCGCCATCGCCAGATAGATGACCGTCAGCACCATGAATATGAACGCCTGCAGCGTGATGACCAGGATGTGGAAGATGGCCCACACCAGACCGAGCAGCACGTGAGCGAGCACGCCGAGCCAGCCGCCGATGCCCGTCAGACCGTCGAGACCCGACAGCGTCAGCAGCGCGATGAGCAGGAAGATCATCTCGCCGGCGAACAGGTTGCCGAACAGACGCAGCGACAGCGAAATGGGGCGCGCGACGAAGGGCACGATTTCCAGCACGAGGTTCGCCGGGATCAACAGCGCCTTCACCACCGGGTTCTTCGCCTGGAAGGGCTGCATGGTGAATTCCTTGATGAATCCGCCGAGCCCCTTCATCTTGATGCTGTAGAAGATGATGAGCACGAATACCGTGAGCGACAGAGCGAACGTGACGTTCACGTCGGTGCTCGGCACCACCTTCAGATTGTGGATGCCGACGGCGCCGGCGATCGCCGGCAGCAGGTCGACCGGGACCAGGTCCATGAAGTTGAACAGGAACACCCAGGCGAAGATCGTCAGCGCGAGCGGCGCGATCAGCCTGCTGTGATGCGTGAAGCTTTCCTTCACCGTGTTGTCGATGAAGTCCACCATCAGCTCGACGAAGCTGACGAAGCCGCGCGGCGCGGAGCTGGCCGAGGCCTTGCGCGCCGCGAGATAGAACGAAGCGGCGAACACCACCGCGAGCAGCACCGAGAAGAACACGCTGTCCCAGTGCACGACCGTCATGTCGATGATGCCCGACGGCTGCTTGTTCTTCAGGAACGTCAGGTGGTGAACGATGTACTCGTTGGCGGTCGGAGCCTTCTCTGCTGCGTTTTCTACGGCGGACATGATCGTTCCACGTTCAAGCTGCGCGCTTGCGCAGCGTCGGCAGCGCATTCGCAAGCGCAACCCAGTAAATGATGAGAGTCGCCATGAAGGCGCCAATCATCGCCGGCGGTGAAACCTTCAGTGTTCGCAGGACCCATACGAACAGCACCACGACGGTGGCCAGCTTCGCCGCTTCCCCGACATAGAGCCCACGAAGCGCGCCCTGCGCACTCGCCAGCGCCGATCGCCTGAAGCTCAACGCGGCCATCACGAGGCTCGCGATCGTGCTGATGCCGCCGCCCGCGAGTGCCGAAAGACCCGACGTGCGGCCCCAGACCGCGAAACAAACGATCGCGGCCACAACCGTCACGACGACCTGGCCGAGCACGACGCTCATCGCCAGTCGCCTCGCTTGGGGCAACTCAAGGGTGACCACGACACTCCTATTGCAAGTCGACAATCCGCGTACAACGAGCCCGCGCGAACCGCAGGCATGAAATCAGCGATGTACGAAAATTGTTTTGGCCTGCAACGACTTACGGTGCCTTGGCCAAGGGGCGCGAATTATATACGTCGACCCATGGAGCATCAACACGGAAAAGCAGGGGAAAACTGCACCCCGGAGGGCCGCTGGCGAGGAGTTCCGGCAGGCCTGAGGTTCAGCGCTTCGCGCACCCCGGCCGGCGGACGGGCGTCCGGATTTCCGACGCACGGATGCGCAGCTTCTCGATGCGCAGGTGGCTCCAGGTCGTGCGCAGCGCGAACCAGCCGCAGGTGTAGGGCGAAGGATCGTCGAAGGTGAACAGCGGCCGCCCGTCGCGGCGGTACTCGACGCGCCCGCCGTCCGCGATCAGCTCGATGCGCTGCCGCTGGTTCGGGACCAGCAGGGCATCCGGGGAGGAAAGATCGTGCTCGGGCCGCAGCGGCCGATTCCCAGGTTCACCGACATAACGCCGGAAGCGCGTGGTGGTATTGCGATTGCCGCCGAGGCCGACGTAGTAGGTGCGCAGATCGTCATAGGCCGCGAACCGGCCGCCGCGCCGCGACGGGAAGGGCGCGGAGCCGTCGCGGTTGCTGGCCATCCAGAAGACATTCAGGTCGCTGACCTGATCATGAGGCCCGCCCGCGGACACGGCGACCGCGTCGAACTCGATGTGCACCGCACCGGAGAGCCGCGGCCTGAACCACAGGGTGAGCCCGGCGGGCGCGTCGATGTCGAGCGCGCCCGCGTGCGCGAGCACGCGCGCCGGCTGTTCGGACTCGAGCACCCAGTTGCCGAGGTCCGCGAAATCATCGGAGCTGGTGGACTGCGGCACCGCCGGCGGTGGCGCGGCGCAACCCGCGAGCGCCAGCAGCAGGGCGCTAGCGAATGTGCGCCAGGATGCCGTCGAGCTCATCGAGCGAGTGGTAGCTGACGACCACCTTGCCCTTGCCCGAGCCGGTGTGCTGGATCTGCACCGGCGCGCCGAGCTTCTCGGACAGCTCGTCCTGCAGGCGTTGCACGTTGGGGTCGAGTGCTTTCGCGCCGTCTCTGGACGTCGCACTGCCGGCGCTCGCCTTGCTCAGCATGCTTCGCACCAGCGCCTCGGTCTCGCGCACCGACAACCCCTTCTTCGCCACGAGCTGCCCGACCTCGACCTGGTGGCGTCGCTGCGTCAGGCCTAACAAGGCGCGCGCATGGCCCATCTCGAGCTCGCGCTTCTCGACGAAGGCGCTGATCTCGGGCGGCAGCTCCAGCAGCCGCAACAGGTTCGACACCGCGGCGCGCGAACGCCCCACCGCATCGGCCGCCTGCTGGTGCGTGATGCCGAATTCGCTGATCAGGCGGTCGAGCGCGCGCGCTTCCTCGAGAGGATTCAGATTCTCGCGCTGGATGTTCTCGATGAGCGCCATGGCGATGGCGGCCTCGTCGGGCACGCGGCGGATGACGGCCGGTACGGTGGCCAGACCCGCCAATTGCGCGGCACGCCAGCGGCGTTCGCCGGCGATGATCTCGTAGCGCTGCGAGGATCCCGGCAGCGCACCTTCCACCGGACGCACGACGATGGGCTGCACGATGCCCTGCGCCTTGATCGAATCGGCCAGTTCCTGCAGGGATTCCTGGCGCATGTCGACGCGCGGCTGGTATTTGCCCCGCTGCAGCAGGTCGAGCGGCAGGTTCGCGAGCTCATCACCCGGCAGCTTCGCGGGCGGTTCCGGGGCCGCGGACGCGCCTGCGGCCGGCTGCTCAGGGCGACGCGTCATCTGGCCGAGCAGTGCTTCCAGGCCGCGGCCCATGACCGGTTTTTTCTGGCTCATGGCGGCGGATGATAAACGGTTCCCGGCGCCCCTCCGCACGATCGCAGCAACGCGTTGAACATCACCAGCGCTTCGACGAAGCCCGGGCGGGCGTGGCGGGAGTCGCCGGGCAGCCGGCCGACCACCTGGAATCCGGGCCTCTCCCACAGGCGAATGGCCCGCTCGACCGCCCACTGCCGGTGCTCGCACATGCGGGCGGCCACGCCGCGTCTGCGCGCGTCGGCGGCCACCACGTGGCCGCAGTTGCAGAGGTGCGCGCCGGGGCCCGGCTGGTTTGGGGGTTGCGCCGGCAGTGAAGGTCGCGTGCAACATCACCCACGCGCCTGGCCAGTCCGGGTCGCGGAATGGCCGGATCGTCCCACCTAACTACCTGCGGCTCAGTTGAGCGGTCGTTCGTCGGCGGTCGCCGGGGCTTCCGCTTCGGGCGGCGGCGCGACCTGCGGCTCGTTCGCGGCTTCGTCGTCCTTGCGCAGCATCTCGCCGGCCAGTGCGAGATAGGCGAGCGCGCCGC
>DASTRL010000123.1:0-6152 GCA_035761265.1 Steroidobacteraceae bacterium | reverse complement strand
CAGCGGGTTGTCCGACTTGCCGAGCTTCTGCAGCACCTTGTGGCACATGTCGCGGATGATCTTGGCGCGCGGGTCGAAATTCTTGTAGACGCGATGCCCGAAGCCCATCAGGCGGAAGTGGCTCGACTTGTCCTTGGCCATTGCCAGGTACTTGGGGATCTGGTCGGCGGTGCCTATCTGCTCGAGCATCTGCAGCACGGCCTCGTTCGCGCCGCCATGCGCCGGGCCCCAGAGTGCCGAGACACCGGCTGAAATGGCCGCATAGGGATTCGCTCCGGTGGAGCCCGCGAGGCGCACGGTGGATGTGCTCGCGTTCTGCTCGTGGTCGGCGTGCAGGATGAACAGCAGATCGAGTGCTTCGGCCGCCACCGGATCGAGCTTGTAGGGCTCGCATGGCACGGCGAAGAACATGTGCAGCATGTTCGCGCAGTAGTCGAGATCGTTGCGCGGGTAGACGAACGGCTGGCCAAGCGAATGCTTGTATGCCGCGGCGGCGATCGTCGGGATCTTGGCGATGATGCGATGCGCGAAGATCTCACGGTGCCGCGGATTATGGATGTCCATGGAGTCGTGATAGAACGCCGACATCGACGCCACGACCGCGGACACCATCGCCATCGGGTGCGCGTTGTGGTGGAAGCCGCCGAAGAAGCGCAACAGCGACTCGTTGATCATCGTGTGATTGCGGATGCTGAGCTCGAACTCGTCGAGCTGCGGCCTGGTCGGCAGCTCCCCGTTCAGCAGTAGATAGCAGACTTCGATGAACGAGCTCTTCGCGGCGAGTTGCTCGATGGGATACCCGCGGTGCATGAGCACGCCGGCCTCCCCATCGATGTAGGTGATCTTGCTCTCCACGGCCGCGGTGGCGCCGTACCCCGGGTCGTAAGTGAAGTCGCCAAAATCCTTGGCGAGTGGCGCGATGTCGACGACCGACGGCCCCAGCGTACCCGGACGTACGGGTAGCAAGGTCTTCTTGCCGCTGGCGGGATCGACGAGCTCGAGTTTCTTGTCCGACATGGTTGAGAACGGCCCTGAGGCGCAATGCGTTGGCGACGGTGAATCTTCGCGAGACTTACACGGTCACGCGCCGGAATCAAGGCAACGACGGCGCGTACCGGCGCGAAGTGTCCGTTGCTACTCGACGATCTTGAAGAGCTGTCCGGGCTTCGGTCTCTTGTTCGGATACATCGCGTTGATCAGCTCGAGGGTTTCCTTCTTGAACTTGTCCTCGGGCATGTCCGCCGAGTAGTCCGACAAGCTGGTCTTGTCGGTGGCCTTCACCACCTTGATGCGATACGGCTCCGCCAACGGAAATTCCGAGGGCTTCAGGCCGCGCAACGTTTCGGCGACCGACATGATGAGCCCGTCGATCTCGGGCACGCCGTTCAGGGCCGAACGGCTGGCACCGGCGGTGATGAACACGCTCTGCCCGCGGTACACCGCGGCCCACCGAACCGGACCATTGTCGATCGGCGAACCATTGCGCGTGACGATGGCGTATCCCTCATTGCCTTCGCTGCTGGTGATGGGCTCGCCCTTGAACACCGAAGCGCCTTTCAGCTTGCTCAGCAGGAATTCGCGCGGTGCCTGTTTGTCCGGCTTCTTGTCGATCAGGATCTGCATGAATGCATCGCGCTTGGGCGTAAATGCGATCAGGCGATCACGCTGGTTCTCGATGGTCCATCCTTTCGGAAACGCCACCGTGATGCCCATGTCCGCGTGATAGAAGCGATTGTCGCGCACGATGCCTTGCGCCTTGCTCGAGCCATACGCGATGCCGTTGATGGTCGTCAGATACTCGTCGTGGCGTTCGATCCAGCCACCCGGCGGCGCGTCCTTGATGTTCGCGGCACCCTTGGCGGCCTGCACCGCGCGCTCATCGGGGCTGGGGTGGCTGGAAAAGACGCCGTGGTACAGGCGCGGCTCGCGCCCTTCGGCGGCGGCGCGCGCGCGCTCGAACTTCTCGCCAGCCTGGAACATCGCGAACACATGTCCGATGGATTCGGGGTCATAGCCCGCCTTCACCATGTACTTCATGCCGAGACGATCCGCTTCCATCTCGTTCTCGCGGCCGTAGCCCATCATCCACGCCTGCGCACCGATGTTGGCGAGCTGACCGATGGCATTGGAGCCGGTGAGGATGGCGGCCGCCATGGCGCCGAGCGACGCGGCCACGCCGCGCGTCTGGCGACGCGCCGGATGACGCGCCGTGATGTGGCCGATTTCGTGGCCCAGCACGCCGGCGAGCTCGGCCTCGGAATTGATGTTCAGCAACAAGCCGCGATTGACGTACACATTGCAGCAGCCGGTCGTGAAGGCGTTGATCGCCTCATCATCGATGACGAAGAACTTGAATTCCTCGTTGGGCATGTCGCTGACGCGCGCCACACGTTGCCCAACCACGTTCACGTATTCCTGCGTAGCCTGATCGTCATAGAGCCCGAGCGTCTTGACGATTTCCTGGTGATTCTTCTGGACGGTCTTCTTCTCACCTTCCATCGAACCCATGACCACGTTCTTGCCGCCCGTGGCCGGGTTCGAAGCGCAGCCGGCCACGAACACGGTCGTCGCCGCCAGGCAAAGTGCAATCAGATGGGAGCGCTTCATTCCACAGGTCTCCGCGAACGGGCCGAGCGCGTATTTAACTACGATACGGCACTGCCACAACAAGTTCCGGTCCGGCATTCCTCGAACAGCAAAAAGGCGCCCACTTCGGTCGAAGTGGGCGCCTTCATGAGTTGCTCCGGCAGGGCGGGAAGTTCTTCAGCGGCCGGCGGCTGCGTATTTCTTGCGGAATTTGTCGACGCGCCCGGCGGTGTCGACGATCTTCTGCTTGCCCGTGTAGAACGGGTGGCAGTTGGCGCACACTTCGACCTGCAGATCGTGTCCGAAAGTCGACCGCGTCTTGAACGAGTTGCCGCAGGTGCAACTCACGTTGATTTCCTTGTACTCGGGATGCGTGTCGGCTTTCATGGGTTTCTCTCTTACCGGGCGGATTTTGCCGGCCGGGGTTTAGAAAAAGGGCGCGCAGTCTAGCGGGCCAAATCTGGGTTCTCAAGCGCAAAAATCCAGTCGCCCTTATCCACAGAAAGTGTGGATAACTCTGTGAGTTGAGCCACTTGCGCGGCCGAAAAAGACGGCGAACAGCGCAAATCCGTTAGCTTGGTCAAATAATGACCATTGCATTAATCACAGTTTAATCAATGTGTTGCCAGTGGTTTATACCGCAACAGGATTGAAACCTGCCGTAATCCCTTTGTTTGAACGCTCGTCAAGGGGCATCTGTGCATAAAAACGCCCAACCCCTGCACGCGAACCTTCAGCTGCCGGTGGCGGCACCCGGCTCCGGCAGCAGCGCGACGAGTATGTCGTTGAGAAATCGCAGCCCCTGCGGGGTAGCCCGCCAGCACCCGAGCTCCCGGGCCACGAGTCCGCGTGCCTCGATCGGCCTCAGCGCGCGCTCGAGAATCTCGATCGGCAGGCCCGTACGTGCCTCGAACAATGCATCACTGAACCCATCCACCAGCCGGAAGGCATTCATTGCGAACTCGAACGGCAAGTCCCGCGGTGCAATCGCCCGCTGGAGCCGGACCGCGGGTTCAGACGCGAGATAGCGTCGCGGCTCGCGTGGTTGCTGCGTCCGGATGACGAGCTCTCGCAAAGGATCGGAGACCTTCCCGTGCGCGCCGGCACCGATGCCGAGATAGTCGCCAAAGGTCCAGTAGTTCAGGTTGTGAAGGCAGCGGGCGCCCGGCCGCGCGTATCCCGACACTTCGTATTGCTCGAAACCGGCAGCACCGAGCATCTGCAGCGAGCGGTCCAGCATCTGCTCGACGACCTCGTCTGCGGGCTGCACGGGCGGCGCGGCGGCGAACACGGTCCCGGGCTCGATGGTCAGGTGGTATTGCGAGACGTGCGCGGGCTCGAGGGCCAGCGCGGCGCGCACATCCGACTCCGCCTCCTCTGGCGTCTGGTCGGGCAGCGCGTACATCAGATCCAGGTTGAAATTCTTCAGGCCCGCCGCGTGCAGCTCGTCGGCGGCGCGGCGGGTTTCGTCCGCCGAATGGATGCGCCCCAGTCGCTTGAGCTGGCGCTCATCGAAGCTCTGCGCGCCGAGCGAGACCCGCGAGATGCCGGCCGCTCGATACTCGCTGAATCGTCCGCGCTCGATCGTCCCCGGGTTCGCCTCGAGCGTGATCTCGACGCTTTCGAGGAATCCCAGTCGCGCGCGTGCGTGCTCTATCAGTCTTGCCAGCGCACCGGGAGAGAAGAGGCTCGGCGTGCCGCCACCGAAGAACATGCTGGTGAGAGGCCTGCCCTCGACGCTGCCCGCCTGCGCGTCCAGGTCGCGCAGCAGCGCATCGATGTACCGCTCCTCGGGAAGCTGATCCTTGAGCGTGTACGAATTGAAATCGCAATACGGGCACTTCTGCACGCACCAGGGAAAGTGGGCATAAAGCGCGAGCGGCGGCGCATTCACGCGCGCGCTCTCCGGGACAGCTGCGCAAGGAAAGCGCGCATCGCCTGGCCACGGTGGCTCTGCGAGTTCTTCTCTTCGGCGGGCATTTCCGCGACGGTACGCGATTCCCCTCTTGCAACGAACGCGGGGTCGTAACCGAAGCCGCCGGAGCCACGACGCCCATCGATGAGGCTGCCCTCCCAGGTGCCATGGCCGACCAGCGGCTGCGGATCATCGAACCGATCGACGTACACGATCACGCACCGATAGCGCGCAGAACGACGCGGCGCGGGCACATTTCGCAGCGCGACGAGCAACTTGTCGAGGTTCGCCTCGTCACTGGCGTTCTCGCCGGCATAGCGCGCGGACAATACGCCCGGGGCGCCGTCGAGCGCGTCGACTTCGATCCCCGAGTCATCGGCAATCGCCGGCAGACCGGTCAGGCGGGAAGCGTTGCGCGCCTTGAGGAGCGCGTTTTCGAGGAAGCTGGTGCCGGTTTCAGGTGGCGGCTCGACGCCGAGCTGCGACTGCCGCACGAGTTCGAAATCCATCCCCGCCAGGAGCTCGGAGAATTCACGCAGCTTGCCCGCGTTGCCGCTGGCGAGAACCACCCGACGCGTCACGTGGGTCTGCGGCGACCGCTCAGGCGGCCGAGCGCACCTCTTGCTGCAGTTGGAACAGCCGTGCGATGCCCTCTGTGGCGAGATTCAGCAACGCATCCAGTTCGTGGCGCCGGAACGCATGCCCCTCGGCCGTGCCCTGCACCTCGATGAATCCGCCGCCGTTGTTCATCACCACGTTCATGTCAGTCTCGGCGCAGGAATCTTCCGCGTAGTCGAGATCGAGCACCGGAGCACCGCTGCAGATGCCGACCGACACCGCCGCGACCTGCCCATGCAGCGGCGAAGCACTGATGGCACGACGGGCGAGCAGCGCGTCGCAGGCATCCGC
This sequence comes from Steroidobacteraceae bacterium, assembly GCA_035761265.1. Taxonomy (GTDB): domain Bacteria; phylum Pseudomonadota; class Gammaproteobacteria; order Steroidobacterales; family Steroidobacteraceae; genus CADEED01. The sequence continues at coordinate 742 of DASTRL010000123.1, read as the reverse complement.
CAGCGCCACGTAGCTTCCGGTAATGGCGGCCGTTCGCGTCCCGCCATCGGCCTGCAGCACGTCGCAATCGAGCGTGATGGTGCGCTCGCCGAGCGCCGCGAGGTCGGTGATGGCCCGCAGCGAGCGGCCGATGAGCCGCTGGATCTCCTGCGTGCGTCCGGACTGCTTGCCTTTGGCAGCCTCGCGCGGCGTACGCGTGTGCGTGGCGCGCGGCAGCATGCCGTATTCGGCCGTGACCCAGCCCTGATTCTTGCCACGCAAGAAACCTGGAACGCCCTCTTCGACGCTCGCGGTGCACAGCACGCGCGTGTTGCCGAATTCCACCAGTACCGCGCCTTCGGCGTGGCGGGTGAAATGCCGCGTGAATTTCACGGCGCGCAGCTCGTCTGCCGCGCGACCGCTCGGCCGGGCACCCATCAGGCGTTCCCCATCCAGCGCACCACGGCGGCCGAGGTGTTGTCCGCGCCGGCCCCGATCACGTTCACGGCGCGTTCGGCCAGACGCACGAGCTCGTCGCGCAGCGGCGCGCGGGCCGGCGGGAATGCGGCTCCGATGTCGCCGTCGTCGAGGCCACCCCAGAGGCCGTCGGAACAAACTAACAGGATGTCGTTCGCCTCGAGAGGTTCGCGCAGGCCCAGGGTCATCTCCGGCAGGAACGGCTCGCCACCGAGGCAACACTCGACGAAGTTGCGCATCGGGTGCGTGATCGCCTGGTCCGGCGTGATCACGCCCTCGCGCAGCA
>DASTRL010000122.1:0-3391 GCA_035761265.1 Steroidobacteraceae bacterium | reverse complement strand
CTTCTTGGTGTCACTCTGCACGACTTGCGCCGCGCCTCGGCCCTCTATCTGGGACGCACGAAAGGAATAGAGCCCTTCTTGTTACAGGACATACTCCGGCACGCTGACTTGGACACGATGATGCTCTACACGAGACGTCCGACGGCGGAAGAGGACGCTTCGGCTAGACAGCAGGATTTTGAGGATGTAGTGTAGCCGCCACGCACCCGTAGCTCAGTTGGATAGAGCACCTGGCTTCGAACCAGGTGGTCGGGAGTTCGAATCTCTCCGGGCGCGCCATCACCACAAGGGTCTATTCCGATTACATAGGTAACGGTTTATTCCGGCGGAGACGTGGGTAGCCCCTTCCTCCGCAATGCACCGCGTACCGCTCGGTAGTGCCCCCGATGTGTGCTCATTCCGCATCGACGAAAATCCATCCGTCGACGGCTTCGGTGAAAGTCATCGCCGTGTGGGCAGGAGAGCGCGTGCGTCGACGCCGACCCCGCTCGGCAGAAGGAGCGAACCATGAACACCACAGTGACCCGCATCGCGCTCGCGATGCTTGCCGGCACATTCCTGCTGAGCAGTTGTGAAACCCTTCAGGACGCGTCCACCAGTCCCGAATACTCCAAGACCCGCCGCGGCGCGGGCTATGGCGCGGCAGCCGGCGCCGTCATCGGACTGCTGAGCAAGGGCGACAAGCTCGAGAACGCCGCGATCGGCGCCGCGATCGGCGGCCTCGCCGGCGCGGCGATCGGCAACTACCAGGATCGCCAGGAGCAGAAACTCCGCAAGGATCTCGCCGGCACCGGCGTCGACGTCGTTCGCAAAGGCGACAACCTCACGCTCGACATGCCCGGTGACATCACCTTCGCCACCAACAGCGCCGACATCAACAGCAGGTTGTATCCCATCCTGGACAAGGTCAGCGGCACGCTGCTCGAGTACGGCGAAACCGTCATCGAAGTCGCCGGCCATACGGACTCCATCGGAGACCCCGCCTACAACCAGACATTGTCGGAGCGCCGTGCGCAATCCGTCGCGGCTTACTTGTCGAGCCGCGGAGTCAATCAGCAGCGCATGATCGTGGTGGGCGCGGGTGAGTATCATCCCGTCGACAGCAACGACACGAGCGAAGGCCGTGCGCGCAACCGCCGCGTGGAGCTCACCATCGTTCCCGTCGAGAAGAAGGCCTGAGCGCCGCGATCAGCGACTGACGCGCTGGTCGCTCACGATCTGCCCGTCGACCAGGTCGATCGTGCGGTCGCAGGTGGCGGACAGCCGCGGGTCGTGCGTGACGACGAGCACCGCGCAGCCGAATTCCCGATTGAAGCGCCGGAACAGCCCGAACACGCCCGCCGCGGTCTTCGTGTCGAGGTTGCCCGTGGGTTCGTCGGCGAGCAGCAGCGCCGGGCGCGTGATGAGTGCGCGAGCGATCGCCACCCGTTGCTGCTGGCCGCCGGATAGTTGGCTGGGTTTGCGCTCCGCGAAAGCCTCGAGGTCGACCGCTGCCAGCAGCATGCGCGCACGCTCGACGGTCTCGGCGTCGGGGCGTCCGCGCGTCACCATCAGCGGCATGATCACGTTCTCGATCGCGCTGAATGCGGGCAGCAGGTGGTGGAACTGGAACACAAAGCCGATGGCGCTGCCTCGCAAGCGGGTGCGGCCGGGATCGTCCATCTCGCGGGTCGGCTGGCCGAGCAGGAACACCTCGCCGGAGGTCGGGGAGTCGAGCAGCCCCAGCAGGTTCAGCAAGGTGCTCTTGCCTGAACCGGAAGGGCCGACCAACGCCGCGAAGTCCTGTCGGCCGAGAGCAAGGTCGATGCCATGCAGCACTTCCACTTCGGTGGGCAGGCCCACGTTGTAGGACTTGCGAAGCTCCGCGAGGCGCAACACTTCGTCAGACATGGCGAATGGCCTCGACCGGATCGAGGCGTGCGGCGCGGCGCGCGGGCACGGCCGCCGCCAGCACGCCGACCAGGGTTGCGAGTGCCATCGCTCCGGGCACGAGCAACGGCGCCAGCGGAATGTGGAACAGGCCCGGCCCGAACTCGTTGAATACCCAGACGAGGCCGTAGCCCGCGAACGAGCCCGCGCTCGATCCCAGCAGCCCGAGCACCGCGCCCTGCACCAGGAACACCAGCAGCATCTGCCGGCGCGTGGTGCCCATGGCGCGCAGGATGCCGATCTCGCGCGTGCGCTGGACCACGCTGATGGAAAGTACGCTGGCGATGCCGAAGGCCACCGACAGCGCCACGAAGAACGCGATCATCCGGGTGGACAGGCTTTGCGACGTCAGTGCGTTCATCAATTGCGCATTGCTCTGCATCCAGCTCTCTGCCTTGAGGCCCGTGAGCTGCCGGATCCGCGCTGCGACCCGATCGGCCGCGAAGATGTCCCGGACCTTGAGGTCGATGACGGTGACGCCGCCGGGCAGGTCGAGCAGCGATTGCGTCTGCTTGAGATCGAGGTAGACATAACGCTGGTCCAGCTCGCGCACGCCGAGCTCGAAGATGCCGGCGACGTTCAACTGCGCCTCGCGACCCTCGCCGGCCCGCAGCAGCAGTTTGTCCGCGACGCGCAAGCCCAGGTCCTGCGCGAGCAGCTTGCCGATCACCGCGTCGCCCGCACCGACGCGCAATCGTCCGGCGACGATGTTCCGCGCAAGCGGAATGATGCGTTCATAACGCGGCGGATCGATGCCGACCAGCGCCACCGATTCGATGGCATTGCCGCGCAAGGCGAACGCGGGGCCGGACACCAGCGGCGAGACCGCGGTGACGTCGCGCAGCGATTCCAGCGTCAGCGCCTGCTGCTGCCAGTTGTTGATCGATCGCAGGCGCTGCGCGCGCGGGGTTTCCAGCCTCAGTCGTGCGATCCCGGCTGCGGCCGGGGCGGGGCGGTTCACCTCGTCCGGCGGCTCAACCTTGATGTGCGCCTGGGTGCCGAGCGTGCGCTCGATGATGTTGGCCTGCAGCCCCGTGATCAGCGCGGTGATGAACACGATCACCGCGACGCCGACACCGATGCCCACGAGAATGAGCAGCGTCTGCGCGCGGTCCTGCCGCATGAATTTGACTGCGATCGTGGATTCGACCCACATGGGCGTCAGTCGAACGAGACCGGAACTTCTTTGCGAGTGCCGCTGCCGGTCTCCAGGCCCGACGCGGGAAGCGGCTCCGCGCTCACGCGCACACGCGCGCCATCCGCGAGGTTCTGGTGTTCTGCCGCGGCCGCCAGCACCCAGTCGCCCACATCCAGGCCCGAGGTCACCTCCGACAGCGCCATGCCTCGCAGGCCCAGCGTGACCGGTTGCCGCGACAGTCTGCCTTTGCGCACCGCCAGCACGAACGGCCGCGGGGTGTCGGCCGCGAGCAGGGCATCGTCAGGGACCACGCGCGCGTTCGCG
>DASTRL010000121.1:0-5116 GCA_035761265.1 Steroidobacteraceae bacterium | reverse complement strand
TCAGTGCGCGCGCGGTCGTTTCAGAAAGTATTCAACCTTGTCTCGATAAGTACGCGACAACTTCAACTCCTGCCCCCCCTCCAGCCGCAAGAAATACTCCCCATTCATATGCGCCCGCAGCGACTTCACGCGCGAGAGATTCACGATGGTCGAGCGATGCACGCGCTGGAACAGGCGCGGATCGAGCAACGTCTCCATCTCGCGCATCGTCGCGCGCAGGATGTGCGTGTGCCCATCGGCGTGGATGCACAGATAGTCGCCCGCCGCGTCCACCCACTCGATCTGCTCCACCGGCACGCGTACGGTCTCGCGGCCGTTGCGGATGGGTAGCCAGGAAGGGGTCTGCGGCGCTGGGGCTGCGGAGTTGGCATTCTCGATCTCGCTGCTGCCGCGCAGATCGGCCAGGAGATTGACCAGCTGATTGCGCTCGGCCACGGCGGTACGTTGCTCCATGAGTTCGCGCACGTGAGTCAGCGTGGCGGCCAATCTCGCATCGTCGACCGGCTTCAGCACGTAGTCGATGGCCCGCGCCTCGAAGGCCTGCACCGCGAAACGGTCATAGGCCGTGACGAACACGATCAGCGGCAGCTCGTGCGGCTGCAACTCGGCCAGCACGTCGAATCCGGAGAGTCCCGGCATCTGGATGTCGAGGAACACGAGGTCGGGCTTCGATTCGCGGATGGCCTGCAATGCTTCCCTGCCATTGCTGCACTGCCCGATGATCTCGATGTCGTTGGCCACGCGCAGGCGCAACTCGAGCCCTCGCCGCGACAGCGTCTCGTCGTCGACCAGCAGGGTACGCAGCTTGCGATTGGGGCTCATGGCGTCGCCAGCTCCATGGGTAGACCAAGCTCGATGCGCAGGCCGGGCTTGTTGTCCATCGTGGCAAAACGGTGCTTGTCCTCGTACAAGACCGCCAATCGCTCGCGCGTATTGCGCAGGCCGACGCCGCGGCCGGCCGCCGGCACCACCGCGCCGTTCAGGCCGGGCCCATCGTCGGCGACGGCGAGCTCCAGCATGCTGCCGCGCGCCCGCGCCTCCACGCGGATGATGCCGCCGCGCTCCGAGGGCGAGACTGCGTACTTCACCGCGTTCTCGATCAGCGGCTGCAGCAACAGGCTCGGCACCAGCGCCTCGAGCGCGCGCTCTTCCACGGCAAATTCCAGCTGCAGCCGGTCGCCGAAGCGCAGCTTCTCGGTGGTGAGATACAGGTTCATCGCCTCGATCTCCTGGCGCAGCGTGACCTTCTTCATCGGGTCCTGGTCGAGCGTGTAGCGCAGGAATTCCGACAGCCGCATCACGGTCTGGTTCGCGGTGCGGTTTTCGTTGTCGAGGATCAGCGTGGAGATGGCGTTCAGCGTGTTGAACAGGAAGTGCGGATTGAGCTGGTAGCGCAGCATCTTGAGCTGCGCCTCCTGCGCGAGCGTCGCGGCGCGCAGCGTGGCATTGCGCTGCTGCTGCAGCGATTCGTAGTACTTGACGCCAAAGTAGATGGCCGACCAGCACAGCAGGATATACGTGGAATAGATGACGCCCTCGAAGATGCCGAGCGGGTTGGTGTATTCCCAGCTCGGGTCCACGTAGTAGATGTAGGCGCGGTTGATGATCACGCGCCACAACAACGCCAGCGTGTAACAGCAGACCAGCGCTCCGGCGATCGCGATGGCCGGGGGCTTGTGCCACAGGCGCCGGTAGATCATGCGCAGCACGAGGCTGAAGAGAAATCCGCTGAAGGCGGCAACCGCGACGAGGCGACCGTAGTTCGGCATCTCGTCGAGCTTCTGGTAGAGCCAGGAGCCCACGTACTGGGTGATGAAAAAGCCCAGCCAGCCGCCCGTCTGCAGCATCCAGAAGAGCGCGTTGCGATGGGTCCGCAGAGGGTCGAACCGGGCCATTTCGCAAAGGTACGGGAGCCCGACGAGCCCCACAAACGGCCTGGCGTTCCAGGCCTTCGGCTCGTCGGATCCGATACGAAGGGTTACTTGGCGGCGTCGGGGGCGAGGCTGATGAGGGACTTCGGCTGATCGAGAAGGAAGCCCTGCGCGTAGTCCAGGCCCACGGCCGACAGCCAGTCGCGCTGGGCGGGCGTGTCGACGCGTTTGGCGACGCATGACAGGCCAAGCACTTTGGAAGCCTGGGTGACCGCGACGACCACCGCCTGGGGTACCTTTTCCTTCATCGCAACAGAGGTGATCTTGGCGTCCATCTTCACGAACTTGAGTGCCGAGGAGCCGAGCCAACGCATGGCGTTGTGGTGGAAGGTGAAATCGTCGAGCACGACGTGGCAGCCCAGCTTCTCGCAGGCCTGGATGAACAGGTCGACCTCGCGGACCTGCTCCACACAGGACTTCTCCGAAATCTCGAAACCCAACGCCTTGGCCGGCACTTTCTGATTCTTGAGCACGCCGGCCACGTAGCTCACGAATTTCGGGTCCGCGATCGTGCCCATGCCGACGTTCACCGAAAAGCTCGCGGGCTCTGTCTCCCAGGCGCCGCGATGCTCTGCCATCCAGCGGACCAGCTGCTCGATCACGATGCGATCGAGGTCGGAATTGGCGCTGGGGTCGTGCGCGTCCTGCACCACGCGCTCCGGCGCGGTGCCGAATTCATTGTCGGCGTGCGCGTCGCGCACCAGTACTTCATATCGGCGGGTTCCGCCGCTGCCCTTGAGCTTCACGAGCTGTTGTACGTGCAGCTCGAAGATTTGCCCGTAGAACTCGAACTGGCCGGCGCCGGGGCTGAGCTCGGGCGTCTCGTCGACGTACACCGGCTCCACGTTCATGTTGTTCTCGGGATCGTCGAGCGCCTCGACTTCCGTGGTTTCTTCTTCGGACGTCACCTCCTCGGTGGCGTCGATCTGCGGCAACACTTGCGGCGGCGGCTCGTCGGGAATCAGCTCGGGCATCGGATCGCCGCCGCGCAATTCGAGCCGGGGCAGGCGATCGGTCTGGATGACGCGCAGTTCCGGCCGCTTGGCCTCAACCGGCGGCGCCTGCTTTGCGGCAGGCTTGAGCAATGCCTTGGGATCGATGTCCGAGATCTCGAAGGCGATGGAATCGGTCTCCGCGCTGCCGGAGGTGCGCTGCTGCATGTTGCTGGGCGCAGCCGGACGTTGCGCAGGCGCGGCGGGCTTCGACGGCAGCGGCGCCTTGGCGGCCGGCGTGGCGGGTCGCGCAGGCGCCTGCGCGGGCCGGGCGGCCGCGGAGGGCACACCGGGCCTGGTTGGCGGCGCCGCAGGTCGCTGGGGCTGCGGCGCACCGGGGGGACGGGCCGCAGGGGCCGCGGGGCGTGCGCCCGCGGGGGGCGCTGGTGGCCTGGCCGCCGGCGCCCGGGCCTGGGCGGGTGGGCTAACTACCTTGTTCGCCGGGGGCGGCGGCGTGGCCGGAGCGGCCGGTGCTGGTGGACGGCGCAGGAAGGCCAGGCGCCGCATCAGGTTGGTGGTGGTCGGCGTCACGAACTTCGCGGCGCCCTTGGCATCGAGGAATTTCGCGTCGGCGATGATCATCGCCAGACCGAGCAGGTCGTTCAGCGGCGAGCGCGAGGGGAGAAATGCCGCGGCGCGACCGTCGCCGATGCTGATGAAGTGGAAATTGCGGTCCGCGGATTCGGCCAGTGCCGAGGCGGCATCGAGCACCAGGTTGTGCTCGTCCGGGCCCAGGGCGCCTTCGTCGAGCCACAGCACGTCGCCACGCTCGTCGTGCAGCGAGATCGACTGCAGGCGATTGCCGGAAAGCGCCTGCTTCAGCGCTTCGCCAATAGCGGCCTTCGAATCGCCGGAAGCTGTGACACTCGCGCTCGCCTGCATTCGTAAATGATTCCCCGAACTGAGCACGCAGAGTCGCAAATCAACGAATGACTCGCCGTGACATAGCTCCCGTTCCCTGACACGGCGCTGCGCGGGATTTCACTTCTTATGTTCAATCGGCCACGGTTTCGCGCGGCATTTCACAGGTATCCGCGCCGCGAAAAGCAATCGATGAGGGGAAGTCTTCGGATGAGTAACGGATATTGCCGCTACCGACCTTGGCGGCGTTGGGGTAGATTCGCGGCGAAGATTGGCCTGACCAATTCCGACAACGAACTCAAGGGGGAAGCAAGGATGAGCATTTCAGCACGCGCGCTGCTGCGCGCATGTCTGCTCGCGACCGTTCCGATCGCGACTTTCGCGCAAGCACCAGTCATCGTCGAAGCCGAGAGCGGCACGCTGGGGAGTAATCTAACTACCGGGACCGACGCAAACGCGGGCGTCAACTACATCACGGTGTTGCCGGCGGCGAACTCCGCCAATCCGCCCACGCCCGATCGTGTCGCGACATACAGCGTGACGTTTCCGGCGCCGGGGAGTTACGCACTGTACGTACGCATCCTCACGGGTCCGGTGGGCGGCAACGACGACAGCTTCTACATTGGAAACGGCTTCAATACGGCCACGAATTGGGCCGGCCCGTACAACACGAGCTCGGGCGGCGCGACTGCGCCGAATCAGGGCGTGCCGACCGGAGGCACGGCGGGGCAGAACGTCTGGAAGTGGGTCCGCATGACGAACCTGCCAGGTGCGGGAGGCGGCATCGGCCCCGGATCCTGGGAAGTCCCCAGTGGCGCCCTGACCCAGAGTTTCTCCTGGGGTTCACGCGAAGACGGCCTGCTGTTCGACAAGTTCGCCTTCGGACCCGTCAATGCCTGCTACACGGTCGGAGATCTCGATGCGGCGCGCGCGCCCACGATCAGCTGTCCGCCACCGGGCCCCGCCGATCCACCGCCATACACGCGCACCGGCGCGCCGCTGGCAAGTGGTCAGGCCAAATTCCTGGGAAGCGCATGGAGCCCTGGTCAGGCCTCTTTGAACTTTGGCGCCTACTGGAACCAGGTGACGCCGGAGAACGGCGGCAAGTGGGGCAGTGCACAGCCGCAATCGCCCTTCGGTCCCGCGGATCAGGGCTATCCGCCGCTGACCAATCCCGCGTTCAACTTTACCGACGCGCACAACGCCGAACTGCAGGCGCGGAACAACGGCCAGCTCTTCAAGTGGCACACCCTGTTCTGGGGCAATCAACAGCCCGGGTGGATCGAGAATTTGCCGGTGGCGAAGCAGCAGGAAGCCATCCGCATCTGGCTC
>DASTRL010000120.1:0-3605 GCA_035761265.1 Steroidobacteraceae bacterium | reverse complement strand
AAGTGGGGATTAGCTCCGGCTAATCCCCACTTCCCTCACCCGGCACCTCCACCGGAACTCCCTTGGCGGCCGAGGCGTAGATCGCCCGCACCAGCGCCACGGCATTGCGCGCCTCACGTCCCTCGATGAAGAACGGGCGGCGTTCGTTGATGCCGTCGATGAAGTCCTGGATCTGTCGCTGATGCCCTTCGATCTTGATGTTCATCGGCGCGGCGGCGCCGGAGCCCATCGCCGCGTCGCGCATGCCGCGAATCTTCTCGTCCTCCGGCCGCGCGACGCGGAAATCCCAGCGCGCGATGTCATCGTCCTCCATGATCACCGAACCATTCTCGCCGCACAGCTCGATGCGCCGCGACCAGCCCGGCCACGTGGCAGTGGTGCCCTCGATGGTGCCGAACGCGCCGCTGCCGAACTTGAGCGCCGCGACGCAGGTGTCCTCCGACTCGATGGCATGCACGCGCTGCGTGCTCCACGCGAACACCTCCACCGGCATGCCGGCAAACCATTGCAGCAGGTCCACGCCATGGATGGCCTGGTTGATGATGACGCCGCCGCCATCTTCGGAAAGCCTGCCCTTCCAGCCCGTGTAGTACTCGGTGGTGCGATTCCACTTCACGTAGCAGCTCGCCAACACCATGCGGCCGAATCGGCCGGCATCGATCGCCGCCTTGACCTGCCGCGCCGCATCGCCAAAACGCGCCTGGAAAATCGAGCCCACGCGCACGCCCGCCTTCTCCGCCTCGCCGAGGATGCGATCGGTACCTTCGACCGTGGCGTCTATGGGCTTCTCGATCATCAGGTGCTTGCCCGCGCGAATGGCCGCAAGCGCAGGTTCCAGATGCAACGCCGACGGCGTGGTGATGCACACCGCGTCGAGCCCCGGCTGCTTCAGCAGTTCCTCGACGCTGTCGGACGCGAACCCGAGACCATGTTCCTTCGCAAACGCCTCGGCCGTGGCACGCCGCCGGCTGACCACGCCGATGGCGCGCGCGCCGCGGGCGGCCGCGACGGCGCGCGCGTGGAAGTTCGCGATCGCGCCCGCGCCGATGAAGCCGAAGCCGAGAGGCTGCGCCATGATGTCGAACCCTAGTGCGCGAGTGCGATCGGATCGTTGCGATACACCGCGTCCCGGAACGCCTTGTGCAGGTGCACCCGATCGAATGGCTTCATCTGCGTGAACAGCACCGCGGCGATCTGGTTCTTCGGATCCACCCAGAAGAGCGTGCTCAGGGCACCGTCCCAGAAAAATTCTCCGACGGCGCCGGAGGCCTCGCTGGCATCCTTCGGCGGCGCGATGCGCACCGCGAAATCGATGCCGAAGCCCACCTGACCCTTCGAGGGCAGCCACAACTTGTCCGTGACTTCCCTGGGCATGGCATCGGTGGCCATCAGCGCCACGGTCTCGGGCCTGAGGATGCGCGCCCGGCCCAGCTTGCCGCCGCCCAACAACATGCGCGCAAATTTCATGTAGTCGTCGATCGTCGAGACCAGGCCGAAATTGCCGGGCTTCAGCGGCCAGTCCTGCCCGTTGAACTTGTAGGCCTCCTCGTCGGGCTCACGCGTGAACGTGCCGTCGTCGTTGCGAACGTAAACGGCCGCGAGCCTGGAGCGGTCTGGATCCGTCGGCAGGATGGTGTAGCGCGTGCTGGCCATGCCGAGCGGCCTGAAGATGTGCAGATCCAGGTACTTGTCGAAGGGCACGCCCGAGATCTTCTGCGTCAGATAGGCCTGCACATCGACGGCGTTGGAATATGCCCAGCGCGTGCCGGGTTGATACGCCAGCGGCACCTGCGCGAACTTGCGCGCGAACTCGGGCAGGGAGTTGGTGTATGCGCGCGGGGCCAGCCGCCGGAAAGTCTCACCGACCACGGTCTGGTCACCGTCGGCAGGAAAGCCCGCAGTGTGACGCAGCACGTCGCGGATGGTGATGCGCCGCTTCGGCGCTTCGAACTTCGGCTGCCCGGCATCATCGAGCCCGGCATACACCTTCTGGTCGGCGAACTCCGGCGCGAGCATTTCGAGCGGCTGATCGAGCTCGAACTTGCCGCGTTCGTAGAGCATCATCAGCGCCACGCCGGTGATGGGCTTGGTCATGGAAAAGATCTGCACCACGGTGTCACGCGCCATCGGCTCGTGGTTCTCGCGATCGGCGAAGCCATAGGCGCCGAAGAACACCTCCTTGTTGGCCTGATACACCAGCGCCGACACCCCGACCACCTTCTGGCTGTCGACCATGCTCTTGAGCGCGGCATCGATGGCCGCCGGTTCGATGACCAGCGGCTGCGTCGCGATTGCGGGCGCGGCATCGGCCGCAGGCGTGGCAGGCTTTCCCGCCAGTTCGGCCGCGTGGGCCACGCTCGAGATCATTGCGAGTCCGAACACCACGAGCTTCGTCAACTGCATCATCGCCTCCTCACCTCTGCTTCTGCGCCGGGCAGCCGACGCGCTGCCGTGCCAACACCACGTCGTCGATCCACAGGTTCTGGTCGTCGGTCGTGTCCCCGTAACGCTCGAAACCCAGGTAGAAGCTGTCGAACCGCGGCGGCGCCAACCACTGCCCGCCGAGGTCGTTGCCCTTGCAGGCATTCGCGGCCGGCGCGCGTTCGCGCACGCGCGTGATGTCGCGGCCGTCGATCCAGAACTGCATTTCGTTCGACGCCACGTCCATGTGGAACTCCACGCAGGCCCAGCGCCGCACCGGCAGTCGGCGCGCCGACTGCTGCCGGCAATCGGTGGTCACGGGCGGCGTGGTTTCGAAGTTCGCCATGAGCTGGGTGCCGCCCTGCTGCTCGAGGCCGAGCCGGTAGATGGAGTTGTAGCGATCGTCGGCGGAGCGGCCTTCACCCTGCAGCAGCGTCCAGTGCACCGGCTGCTCTGCCGGCGCCGCATCCAGCCACGCCATCACGCGGCCATACATACCTGCCTGCAACTGCGGCAGCGGATCGTGCAGGTGGATGGCCACATAGCCGCGCCGGTAGTTGGCCCCGCGCGGCGTGAGGATGTGCAGCGCGCGCCGGCCGCTGAAGGCGTGCACCGTGTCCACCGCGATGACGGCACCGGACTTGTAGCTCTCCTCCTTCCACGGCGCACCGGGCACCTGCCCGGTCGGGCGCGCCTCGAAGTCGTCGGCGAAATCGTGCGCGGGCGCAGCGGCGATCGCGCCGGTCGAGAGCAGCACCGCCAGCAGGGCAAGTCCGCGCTTCATGGATACGCCACCGACAGGATGCGGTAGCAGGTGTCCAGCGTCGGCATGGGCACACCGAGCTCGCGCGCCTTGTCGAGCGCATAGCCAAGCGTCTCCTGGTATTCGAGCCGGCTGCCGCGCAGCACGTCCTGCTGCGCCGACATGCGATGGTCGGGGGAAGTGTCCAGGAACTTCTGGCCGATGTCGTGGACGATCTGGACGGCCGCTGCATCGCTGGCATGCACGAGGCTCGGAACCGGCAGCGGCGCCATGTCGACCAGCTCGATCTTCATCGCCGCCGCGAGCTGCGCGGCCTCGCGCACGATGCGCACGATGACCATCGCGCTGCGCTCGTCCATCAGGAATTTCCACGTGATCTGCCGCGTGAGCACCGCCAGCAGGGCAAGTCCGCGCTTCATGG
>DASTRL010000119.1:0-8959 GCA_035761265.1 Steroidobacteraceae bacterium | reverse complement strand
GCTACGGCTACGACGTGCGTTGCGCCAACGAATTCAAGATCTTCACGAACATCAATTCCACGATCGTGGATCCGAAGGCGTTCGACGAGAAGAGCTTCGTGGACTTCGTCGGATTCGAAGAACAGCATCTGCGCCACGCCTTCGTTGGCGTAGATCTTCGCGGGCAGCGGCGTGGTGTTGGAGAACTCGAGCGTGACGTGCCCTTCCCACTCGGGTTCCAAAGGCGTTACGTTCACTATTACACCGCAACGTGCATACGTCGATTTTCCGAGACAAACTACCAGAGTAGTTCGAGGAATCCTGAAATACTCGACGGTTCTAGCTAGTGCGAACGAGTTGGGCGGAATGATACAGACATCGCCCACGAAATCAACGAAGCTCTTCTCGTCGAACGCCTTCGGATCGACGATGGTCGAGTTGATGTTCGTGAAGATCTTGAACTCGCGCGAACAGCGCACGTCGTAGCCGTAGCTCGAGGTTCCATACGAGACGATCTTGTGCCCGTCGGCCGCGCGCACCTGGTCCGCGGCGAAGGGTTCGATCATCTTGTGCTGCTCCGCCATGCGGCGGATCCACTTGTCGGACTTGATGCTCATCGTTTCACGACCTCGGTGCGACTGCGCGCGGCTACGCGAAGCTCGCCAGTTTACCCGTTCGACCCCGCCCCCGAATCACCCGCGCGGGTGATCGCTAACTATCTTCGACGACGATCTTCGGGAATACGGTGGACTTGTCCTTGGCGCGGCGCGCGAGCGCCGCCGCCGTGCGGCGCGCCATCACGAAGTAGGGAGCCGCGTGCGGCGAATCCGGCGCGGCCACGACGGTGGGCGCCCCGCCATCCGCTTCCTCTCGCACGCGCGCATCCAGCGGCAGCTCGCCGAGCAGTTCGACGCCGTATTGCTCGGCCATGCGCGCACCGCCGCCCGCGCCGAACAGGTGCTCGACGTGCCCGCAGTTGCTGCACACGTGCACGCTCATGTTCTCGACGATGCCGAGCACCGGCACGTTGACCTTCTCGAACATCTTGAGGCCCTTGCGGGCGTCGGCCAGTGCGATGTCCTGCGGGGTGGTCACGATCACGGCGCCCGCGACCGGCACGCGCTGCGCGAGCGTGAGCTGGATGTCGCCGGTGCCCGGCGGCATGTCGATGACCAGGTAATCGAGATCCCCCCAATCCGTGTCGCTGAGCAGCTGCGTCAGCGCCTGCGTGACCATCGGTCCGCGCCACACCATGGGTTGTTCGGGATCGATGAGGAAGCCGATCGACATCGCGACCGCGCCATGCGCCGCCAGGGGCTTGATGCGCTTGCCATCGGGCGATGCAGGCCTCTGGCCGGTGAGGCCGAGCATGATGGGCTGGCTCGGGCCGTAGATGTCCGCGTCGAGGATGCCGACGCGTGCACCCTGGCGCGCCCAGGCGAGCGCGAGATTCGCCGCGACGGTGGACTTGCCGACGCCGCCCTTGCCCGAGGCCACCGCAACGATGTTGCGCACCCCGCCGATCGGCGAGAGTTGCCGCTGCACCGCATGCGCCGTGATCTTCGATGCGAGCTCGACTTCGACCTGCGACGGCCCACCACCGGCTGCGATGTGCGCCCGCAGTCCGCGCGCGAATTCCTCGCGATAGTCGCCCACGGGTATGCCGAGAACGACGCGAACGTGAGCCCGATCACCTTTCAGCTCGGCGAGCTCGACGGCGCGTGCATTCCCCAGGGTCTGGCCGAGGTACGGATCTGAATAATTCTCGACCAGTGCGCGAAATTCGCCGGAGAGCTCTGGGACCATAAGGGGCCGGGATTCTAAGATGTCGCCGGGACATATGGCATAATTTTTGTAATACGGTACAGGCTACAAAGGACGGCAGGCTTGCTTCGCTCCGCGCTCGCACATCGCATTCGTCTCCGGCGTGCAGGTCGCGGTTCATCCGTTCCATGAGTTTTTTCACCAACATCCGGGCAGATCGGTACATCACGGAGCTCAAGGAAGCGACCGACGTAGCCGCTCCGCAGACCCAGAAGGCCATCGCCAAGCTGCGCGAGCTCGGGCCCGGCGCCATCGAGCCTGTGACCGCGGCGCTGGCGGATGCCGACAAGATCGCCACCGTCGCCTACATCGAGGTGCTGACGGGGCTGGTCAACCAGAAGACCTTCCCGAAGTTCATCGAGGCCATGGTCACGGGCAGCCCGCGCGTGATCGCCGGCGTCGCCTGGGCGCTGTCCAGCAGCCGGGCGTATCCGCCCACCATGCTGCTCGAGGCGCTCAACACCGAAGGCGTCGCCAAATCGGCGCTGCTCGATGTGATCACGGCGCACCGCAGCCGCCTCTCGGTACGCGAGCTGCTGGCGGCGGCCTACAAGCAGGAGGCGAACGAGAAGGCGGCGCTGTTCCGCATCCTGGGCGAATTGGCCACGGACAACGACCTGCCGGAGCTCATCGGACGCCTGCACGGCAAGGACCCCGTGGCGCGGCTGCACATCATCAACATCCTGTCGCGCTTCGCGAAACCCGAGGTGAGCCGCGCGCTGCAACAGCAGCTCAAGGACACCAACAAGCTGGTGCGCGCCGCGTCCCTGTCCGCCCTCGCCCGCATGGACGGCCCGTTCGACATGGAGCTGCTGTGCGCCCTGCTGCGCGACCCGGAAATCGACGTGCAGAACAAGGCCATCGATGCGGTCATCCGCGCCAACGACCCCGAGACGATCAAGTACCTGATCCCGGTGCTCAAGGACGAGAACGAATACGCGCGCCGCGCGGCCGTCGAAGTCCTGAACGAGGTCGGCAACGCCAAGTCCGTCAAGGAGCTGCTGGAAGCCGTCTCCGACGACGACTGGTGGGTGCGCTCGCGTGCCGCCGATGCGCTCGGCAAGATCGGTGGCCCGAAGGTGGTCGAGGCGGTGCTGCAGCTGGTCGGTGACCAGGACGAGGACGTGCGCCGCGCCGCGGTCGAGATCCTGAATCAGACCAAGGACGATCGCGCCGTCGGTCACTTGATCGATGCCACGCGCGACAAGGATTGGTGGGTCAGCGAGCGCGCCGTCGATGCGCTGGCCGAGATCGGCAGCAAGCGTGCCGTGCCTCGCCTGCTCGAGATGCTGGAGACCACCCCCGCCCGCTCGCTGCCCGTGGTCGTGCGCGCGCTGGGGCGGCTCGGCGACTACAAGGTGATCGACGCCGTGCTGCCGATGCTGCAACGGGATGAAAAGGAAATCCGCCTCGAGGCGATTTCCTCTCTCGCCAAGCTCGCCGACGAGCGGCGCCTCGAGGCCATCCGCGTGCAGATCCAGGCGCAGACCGGCAACACCGAACAGACCGTGGCACAGGCCGCGCTGCGCGCCCTCTCCGATCTCGACTCACGCTTCTCGGTGAGCGGCAGCCGGCTGTCGTCCACGCAGAATCGCCCGACGTTCACCTCTCCCTCTGCCCCGGCGCCGCGGTCCGAGGGCGCGACTCAGGCCTCGAGCGGGCCGAAGTCCATACCGCCGCCGCGTCCGCGACCCGAGGTGCCGCCGCCCGCGGCGCCCGCGCAGCCGGCGCGCACCTTGCTCATGTCGGAGCAGGAAGTGCAGAAGGCGGTGAAGCAGGCCGAGCAGATGGCCGGTCCGCAGAAGCTCGACATCCAGACGCTCAAGCCCGGCGACATCATCGAGGGCCGCTACAAGTACGTGGAACGCATCGGCAAGGGCGCGTTCGGCACGGTGCTGCTCATGGAAGACACCGTGGTCGACGAACGCCTGATCCTCAAGTTCCTGAACCCGAACGTCTCCGAAGACGAAGAGATCATGAAGCGCTTCGTGCACGAGCTGCGCTACTCGCGCAAGATCACGCACAAGAACGTCATCCGCATCTACGACTTCCTGTTCATCCAGGGCAACTACGCCATCTCGATGGAGTACTTCCCCTCGCACACCCTCGGCAGCGAGGTGGTGGGCGAGAAACCCATGCCCCTCAATCGTGCGCTCGGATTCGGCATCGATATCTGCACGGGCATGGAAGTCGCGCACCAGGTGGGCATCGTGCACCGCGACCTCAAGCCCGCGAACGTGCTCATCAACAACGAGGGCCTGCTCAAGATCGTGGACTTCGGCGTCGCGGCCGCGCAGCGCGAGGGCGACACGCAGCTCACCAAGACCGGCTACGTGATCGGCTCGCCCAAGTACATGGCGCCGGAGCAGATCCTCGGCAAGAAGGTGGACCAGCGCGCCGACGTCTACGCGCTCGGCGTCATCCTCTACGAGATCATGACCGGCGTTCCACCGTACGCGCGCGGCGATCACATGTCGGTGATGTACCAGCACGTGCAGGGCAAGGCGCGCCCGCCCCGCGAAATCAATCCCGCCCTGCCCGCCGGCCTGCCCGAGGTCATCATGCAGGCCATGTCCGTCGACAAGGACAAGCGCTACCAGACCATGCAGGAACTGCGCGAGGCCCTGGAAAAATTCCGCTGAGAAATGGGGACATTCCTCATTTCCTAGCAAAAGGGGACAGACCCGCCCCGGCTCGCCTTGAATCGCGCACTGCGTCACACTTGGCGCCCTTCTCACCATCGCATGCTTGGGTGAGACCCTGTTCATGTCCTGAGGATTGTCCCGCGTGGCACGCATAGACGCGTTCCTGAAGCTTGGTATGCAGCAAGGCTGCTCCGACGTGCACCTGGCAGTGGGCGTGCCGCCGATGCTGCGCATGAACGGCGACCTGATGCCGATCAAGTTCCGCGACGTGGGTGACGCCGAGCTCGAGAGCTACCTCACCGAGATCTTCACCAAGAACCAGCACGAGTACTTCGCCAAGGGCAACGACCTGGACTTCTCCTACGTTTCGGCGGATGGCGGACGCTTCCGCGTGAACGTCTATCGCAAGGAAACCGGCATCGGCGCGACGTTCCGCGCCATTCCCACCGACATCCCGAGCCTCGACAAGCTCGCCCTGCCACCGATCGTCAAGAAGCTCTGCGATTACCACCAGGGCATGGTGCTGGTGACCGGCGCCACGGGCACCGGCAAGTCGACCACGCTGGCCGCGATGATCGATCACCTGAACACCACGCGGCGCCTGAACATCGTCTCGCTGGAAGATCCCATCGAGTTCGTCCACCGCAGCAAGCAGAGCCAGGTCATACAGCGCGAGCTCGGCACGCACATTCCCTCGTTCGCCGAGGGCGTGCGCGCCGCGATGCGCGAGGACCCCGACGTCATCCTGGTCGGCGAATTGCGCGATGCCGAGACCATCTCCATGGCGATGACGGCCGCGGAAACCGGCCACCTGGTGCTCGGCACGCTGCACACCACATCCGCCGCCAAGACCATCGACCGCATCATCGACGCGCTGCCCATCGAGGAGCGCGAGCAGACCAAGAGCTTCCTCTCGCAGAGTCTGTTGGCCGTGGTCACGCAGATCCTGGTCAAGACCGCCGACCAGCGCGCGCGCAAGGCCATCTGCGAAACGCTGGTGATGACCCGCGCCGTCGCCAAGCTGATCCAGACCGACCAGACCCACCAGATCCCGAACCAGATCATGACGGGCAAAGACCTCGGGATGCAGCTCATGGACCAGGCGCTGCTCGATGCGCTCGCGCGCAAGGAGATCGATCCCGACGACGCCGTCACCTACGCCAGCGACCGCCGGCCGTTCCAGCGCTACGTCACCGACACCACGCTGATGCCCAAGCTCGAAGTGACGGGCCCCGTGCCGTCGCAGGCCGCGGGTGGTTAGGCCATGCCCGTCATCGACGAATACTTGAAGGAGATCCTGGCCAAGAAAGGCTCAGACCTGCATTTCCTCGCCGGCGATCCGCCGCGCATCCGCCTGTACGGCGACCTGCAGCCGCTGCGGCCCGACAAGCTCGACAAGGACTTCGTGCAGCAGACGCTGTACGAGATCATGCCGAAGACCGCGGTGCAGCGCTTCGAGGAACACGATGGCGCGGACTTCGCCTACAACATGGGCGAATACGGCCGCTTCCGCGTGAACGTGATGCGCCAGCTCAACGGCATGGGCGCGGTAATGCGCGCCATCCCGTCGAAGGCGCTGACCCTGCAGCAGCTCAACCTGCCGCCCGCCATCCACCAGCTGTGCCGCGCCAACAACGGCCTCATCCTGGTCACCGGCAAGACCGGCTCGGGCAAATCGACCACGCTCGCGGCGATGATCGACGACATCAACGCGCGCGTGAAGGGCCACATCCTCACCATCGAGGACCCGATCGAGTTCGTGCACCGGCGCAAGGAATGCCTGATCAGCCAGCGCGAGGTGGGCGTGCACACCAAGGGCTTCGCCGCGGCACTGCAGTCCGGATTGCGCGAAGACCCGGACGTGGTGCTGGTGGGTGAGTTGCGCGACTACGAGACCATCAGCATTGCCGTCACCGCGGCGGAGATGGGCATCCTGGTCATGGGCACGCTGCACACGAATGGCGCGGCGCAGACCGTCGACCGCATGGTCAACGTGTTCCCGGCCGACAAGCAATCCCACGTGCGCACCATGCTGAGCACGTCGCTGCGCGGCGTGGTGTCACAGCAGCTGCTGCAGAAGGCGGACAAATCCGGGCGCGTGGCGGCGCTCGAGATCCTGGTGAACACACCCGCGGTCTCGAACCTCATCCGCCAGGGCAAGCTCGACCAGCTCGAGACCACCATGCAGTCTGGCAGCCAGTTCGGCATGCGCACCATGGACAATGCGATCGAACAGTTGCTCAAGGACCGCATCATCACGGGCAAAGAGGCCTACAAGAAAGGCATCAGCAAGGCCAAGTTCGAGCCGGTCAAGGATCAAGGCTAAACGCGCTTCGTTCGTCCGCATCGCGTGCAATAATCTGGCGCCCCATTCTCCGTGCCAGTCGATGCCCCACACTCCAACCCGCAAGATCCTCGTCACGAGTGCGCTGCCCTACGCCAACGGGTCGCTGCATCTCGGCCATCTCATCGAAGCCGTGCAGACCGATATCTGGGTGCGCTTCCAGCGCATGCAGGGCCACGAAGTGCACTACGTCTGCGCCGACGACACCCACGGCACGCCGGTCATGCTGCGCGCCGAGCAGGAGGGCGTCACCCCGGAAACGCTCATCGCGCGCATGCACGACGAGCACGACCGCGACTTCCGCGGCTTCCACGTCGCCTTCGACAATTACTATTCCACCCACTCGCCGGAAAACCGCGCGCTCGCCTACGACATCTACCGGCGGCTGCGGCAGGCGGGGCTGATCGAGCAGCGCGCGATCGAGCAGTACTACGATCCGGTGAAGAAGCTTTTTCTGCCCGACCGGTTCATCAAGGGCGAATGCCCGAAATGCCACGCGAAGGACCAGTACGGCGACGCGTGCGAAGTGTGCGGTACGACTTACTCGCCCACCGAGCTCATCAATCCGTATTCGGCGATCTCCGGCGCGGCCCCCATCACGCGCGAATCCGAGCACTATTTCTTCAAACTCGGCCAATGCACCGAATTCCTCCAGCGCTGGACGCGCTCGCCGGGCACGCTGCAGGCCGAGGCGGCCAACAAGCTCGACGAGTGGTTCAAGGCGGGGTTGAGCGACTGGGACATCTCGCGCGATGCTCCGTACTTCGGCTTCGAGATTCCGGACGCGCCGGGGAAGTACTTCTACGTCTGGCTCGACGCGCCGGTCGGCTACTTCGCGAGCTTCAAAAACCTCTGCGACAAGCGTGGTATGGACTTCGATGCCTTCACCGACGCGGTGAAGAGTCGCGACCAGGGGACCGAGATGGTCCACTTCATCGGCAAGGACATCCTCTACTTCCACGCGCTCTTCTGGCCGGCCATGCTCCAAAGCGCCGGATTCCGCACGCCGACGCACGTTTTCGCACACGGTTTCCTCACGGTGAACGGCGAGAAGATGTCGAAGTCGCGCGGCACGTTCATCACCGCGCAGAGCTACCTCGAGCAGGGCCTCAATCCCGAGTGGCTGCGCTACTACTATGCGGCCAAGTTGAACGCGACGATGGAGGACATCGACCTCAACCTCGACGATTTCGTCGCGCGGGTGAACAGCGATCTCGTCGGCAAGTACGTCAATATCGCGAGCCGGGCCTCGAGCTTTCTGCTCAGGTTCTTCGACGGCACGCTTTGCGCGGCTTCCGATTCGGCCATGAACGATGACGCATCCGCAATTGGCGCGGCGGAAGTCGAGCGCGAAATTCGCGAGGCCTACCAGTCGCGTGAATTCGGGAAGGCGATTCGTGCGGCGATGGCGTTTGCCGACAAAGTGAACCAGTACTTCGATGCCCACAAGCCCTGGGAGCTCGCGAAGCAGCCGGAGCAACGCGCGCGCCTTCACCGGGTGTGCAGCGGAGCCCTGGCGGCGTTCTGCCGGATGACCATCTTTCTCAAACCGGTGCTGCCGGCGCTCGCTGCGCGGGCAGAAGCTTTCCTCGGTACGCCGGACCTGGCCTGGGCGGACCTCGAGAAGCGCCCCATTCGCATCAGTGCCTACGAACATCTGATGACGCGGATCGAACGCAAGCAGGTCGACGCGCTGATCGCCGCGAATCAGGAAAGCATGCAGCCCGCGTCAGCGCCCGCGCATTCACAGACCCGGCACGCCGAGCACCAGGTTCACGCGGAAACGGGCATCGAAATCGCGCCGACCATCGGGATCGATGAATTCGGGAAGATCGACCTGCGCATCGCGAGGATCGTGAACGCGGAGCACGTGGAAGGTGCGGACAAGCTCATCAAGTTGACGCTCGATCTCGGCGGCGGGACGCGCACCGTCTTCGCCGGCATCAAATCGGCATACGATCCCGGGCAGCTCAATGGGCGCCTCACGGTCATCGTCGCCAACCTCGCGCCGCGCAAGATGAAGTTCGGCGTGTCCGAAGGTATGGTGCTCGCCGCGTCGGGAGACGGCCCGGGGATTTTTCTGCTCTCGCCGGACTCGGGCGCGCAGCCCGGCATGCGCGTGAAATAGAGTACCCTCTCCTACGGCCGGCGAGCGCGGTGGCCAACA
>DASTRL010000118.1:0-2557 GCA_035761265.1 Steroidobacteraceae bacterium | reverse complement strand
CGCCGCGTCGAGCCGCTGCAGATCGAGCTCGCGCGCATCCACGCGATCCGGCACGCCGAGGCCACCGCCGACGTCGATGTATTCAACGTCGGGGAAGCGCTTCACGAGCCCGACCAGCACCGAGCCCACCTGCGTCCAGTTCTCGACGTCGAACACGCCGCTGCCGGCGTGCGCATGCAACCCGTCGACCGTGACGCCACCCTGCCTCGCCAGCCGTGCGACCTCGTCCAGCTCCTCGACCGGAATGCCGAACTTCGACTGCGCGGCGGCCGTCTTCACGTGGTGGTGATGGCCGCGGCCGATGCCGGTGTCGATGCGCAGGAAGACACTCTTTCCCTTGAAGTCGCCGAGCCAGTGCTGCAGGACGAACAGGTTGTCGATGGTGACGTGCACGCCGAGCGCGAGCGCGCGCTGGTACTCGGCCCGTGGCGCGAAATTCGGCGTGAACAGGATCCGGTCGGGGGCAAGGCCGGGCACGACCTCGAGCACGTGCTCGATCTCGGCCAGCGAGACGCAGTCGAAGCCGATGCCCGCCGCGGCGACCTTGCGCAGGATGTCCGGATGCGGATTGGCCTTGAGCGCGTACAGCGCCCGGCCGATGGCACCGAGCCCGGCGATGGACCTGGCAGCCAGCTCGACCTGCGCGAGGTCGTACACATAGGCGCTGTCGCGCTGCGCGAGCTTCCCCAACAACACATCGCGCTTCGCCGCCCACCAGGGCTGCGCGCGCATCGCGACTTCCTGCGGCTTGGCGAACAACTGCTCCCAGGTGGGTCCCAGCACCGGGTCCCCGGGCAATGGCCGGATCAGCAGCTCGTGCAGTTGCTCGACGAGACGGTCGCACTGGTTCTCGTCGACGACGAAAGTGAAATTCAGGTCATTCGCCGCCTGGCTGACCAGGTACACCTTTTGTTCCTCGAACAGCGCGAACGCGTCGCCGAGCTTGTGCAGGATGGCGCGGATGTTGCGCCCGACCAGCGATACCGAGGCGCAGGGGCCGATGATGCGCACGCCCGAGAGCTTGCCGAGATCGCGCTGCAGCCTGCCCAACAATTCGCCGTCCAGCGTGTTGGCCGCCGGGTCCAGCGTGACGGTCACGTTGGTCTCCGACGTGGACACGAGGTCCACGGACATGCCGTGTTCCTTGAAGACGGCGAACACGTCGGCAAGGAAGCCCACCTGGTGCCACATGCCGGGGCTGTCGAGGGAGATCAGCGTGATGCCCTTGCGATTGGCGACCGCCTTCACCTGCGCCGAGCCGTCGCCGGCTTCACCCGTGATCAGCGTGCCTTCGAGATCCGGCGTCTGCGTGGCGTACACATAGAGAGGTATCTGGTACTGCCGCGCCGGCAGCAGGCAGCGCGGATGCAGCACCTTGGCGCCCGAGGTCGCGATCTCCTGCGCCTCGTCGTAGTGCGCGCGGCGGATCAGGCGCGCGCTCGGCGTGGCGCGCGGGTTGGCACTGAACATGCCGGGCACGTCCGTCCAGATCTCGATGGCCTTGGCGCGAATCTTTGCGCCGAGATATGCGGCCGAAGTGTCCGAGCCGCCGCGGCCCAGCAGGCAAGTGTTGCCTTCGCTGTCGCGCGCGATGAAGCCCTGCGTGATGACCACGGGCGTGGCCGCAGCCAGCTTCGCGATCAGCGCATCGTCGGGGGCGAAATTGCAGGTGGCCGAGAGCACCGAGGCCTTGGCCGAGGCGCCTCGGTCTTCGGCCGACAGCATGTCGCGCGCGTCCATCCAGGTGACGTCGATGCCCTGGCTTGCGAGGAAGCGCGAACCGATCTCGGTGGCCATGAGCTCGCCGTGGGCCATCACGCGCGCGCGCGTGCGGTCGGACAGCTCGCGCACCAGTGCGATGCCGTTCGACATCTGGCGCAGTTCGTCGAAATAGCCCTGCAGCTGCGCGCTCACCGCGAGGCCGAGCTCGGTCGCAAGCTGGCGGTGCCGGTCTTCGATGGCCCGGAGAGCTTCCTCGGGTTTGCCTTCGATGGCGGCGGCCAGCAGTTTCTCGAGGCCGTCGGTGATCTTGCTGATGGCTGAATGGACCACCAGCACGCGGTCGCCCGCCTCCAGGCGGCGCCTGACCACGAGCGCGATGTTGCGCCAGTTGGCAAGCGAAGAGACGCTGGTGCCGCCGAACTTGACGACGACCCACTTCACGGACATGCGCAGAATCTCCGCCACCCTCGCGGGCGACCACTCACTGTTGTCAAGGAATCGAGCTTTTAAGCGGGCTTAGCGCTCGTCGTCCTCGAATGTGTCTTTCAGGTCTTTTTCGAGCTGACGGTCCGCCAGCACTTCTTCGAGACGGCTCCAGGCAGCTTTGCCCCGTTTGGGCGTGCCGGGCTGCGCCCGAACCCGCCGCTCGACTTTGTCGAGGATGCGGTCGTAGTCGGTGTTGTCTTCCGCCTCAGCCAGGAACTCTTCGTCGAGATCGAAGCTTTCGTTATCCCGTTCGGACATCGCCCTTCTACCAGAAAAAACTTTTGAAAACAGTAAGTTGCGTCCGTCTGGGGGACGCAATGAGGCTGCGAACTATAGCCGAATGGCGCCA
>DASTRL010000117.1:0-2818 GCA_035761265.1 Steroidobacteraceae bacterium | reverse complement strand
GGCGCTGGCCGAGACGAACCGGCCGCCTTTCGACCTGCCCGAGGCCGAATCCGAACTGGTGGCCGGCTTCATGGTCGAATACGGCTCCACCCCGTACATGATGTTCATGCTGGGCGAATACGTGTCGATCATCCTCATGTGCGCCATGACGACCATCCTGTTCCTCGGCGGCTGGGCCTCGCCCATCGACCTGCCGCCGTTCAACTGGGTGCCGGGCATCATCTGGTTCATGCTGAAGCTCTGCCTGGTCTTCTTCATGTTCGCCATGGTGAAGGCCATCGTGCCGCGCTACCGCTATGACCAGTTGATGCGCATCGGCTGGAAGGTCTTCCTGCCGATCTCGCTGATCATGATCCTTGTTGTTGCCTTCGTGCTCCAGCTCACCGGCTGGGGCTGGCATGGAGGACTTGCCTGATGCGCGCGTTCCGTTTCATCAACTGGCTGCTCATCAGCGAGTTCTGGTCGGCCTTCGGCCTGTCGATGCGCTACTTCTTCGCGCCGAAGAAGACGATCAACTATCCGTACGAGAAGATGCCCTACAGCCCGCGTTTCCGCGGCGAGCATGCCCTGCGCCGCTACCCGAACGGGGAAGAGCGCTGCATCGCCTGCAAGCTCTGCGAGGCCATCTGCCCGGCCCAGGCCATCACCATCGAGGCCGGCCCGCGCCAGAACGACGGCACCCGCCGCACGGTGCGCTACGACATCGACATGGTGAAGTGCATCTATTGCGGCTTCTGCCAGGAGGCCTGCCCGGTCGACGCCATCGTCGAGGGGCCGAACTTCGAATTCGCCACCGAAACCCGCGAAGAGCTCTATTTCAGCAAGGAAAAGCTCCTTGCCAATGGCGACCGCTGGGAGCGCGAGATCGCGCGCAACATCGCGCTCGATGCGCCCTATCGCTGAGGACCGGAGATGACGCTGCCGCTTTTCTTCTTCTACGTCTTCTCCATCATCGCCGTGGCTTCGGCGGCGATGGTGATCTTTTCGCGCAATCCCGTACATTCGGTGCTGTTCCTCATCCTCACCTTCGTCAATGCGGCGGGGCTGTTCCTGCTGGCGGGCGCCGAATTCCTGGCGCTGATCCTCATCGTCGTCTATGTCGGCGCCGTCATGGTGCTGTTCCTGTTCGTCACCATGATGCTCGACGTCGATTTCGCCGGAATGCGCCAGGGCCTGCTGCAATACGCACCCATCGGCATCGTCGTCGGCGTCATCATGCTGCTCGAACTGCTGCTGGTGGCCGGCACCTTCGTCATCTCGCCGGATATAGCCGGCAGCACGGTGGTGCCGATCGACGCTGGCATCGAGAACACGCGGGCGCTCGGCCAGGTCATCTATACGCGCTACGTGCTGCTGTTCCAGGCGGCGGGCGGCGTGCTGCTGGTCGCCATGATCGGCGCCATCGTGCTGACGCTGCAGCACCGGGTCAATGTCAAGCGGCAGAACCCGGCCAAACAGGTGGCGCGCCGACGCGAGGATGCCGTCGAAGTCGTGCAGGTCAAAACCGGTCAGGGGTTATAGGGGGTCCAAATGGCTGTCGAGATCGGGCTCGGTCACTACCTGACCGTCGGGGCGATCCTGTTCACGCTCGGCGTGTTCGGGATATTCCTCAACCGCAAGAACATCATCATCATCCTGATGTCCGTCGAACTCATCCTTCTGGCGGTGAACATCAACTTCGTGGCGTTCAGCGCGCACCTCAATGACCTTGCCGGACAGGTCTTCGCGCTCTTGATCCTCACCGTCGCGGCGGCCGAGGCGGCGATCGGCCTTGCCATCCTCGTGGTCTTCTATCGTAATCGCGGCTCCATCGCCGTCGAAGACGTCAACATGATGAAGGGCTGACCGGCGATGATCCAAGCCATCGTTTTCTTTCCGCTGATCGGCGCGCTGATCGCGGGGCTCCTGGGACGCGTCATCGGGCATCGCACGTCCGAGTACATCACCACGGGCCTGCTGATCGCCGCTGCGGTCCTCGCCTGGATCGTCTTCATTCCCTACGCCTTCGGCGGCGGCGAGATCGGCACGACCAAGACCGAGGTGCTGCGCTGGGTGCAGTCGGGCGATCTCGAGCTCAACTGGGTGCTGCGCGTCGACACGCTCACCGCTATCATGCTGGTCGTTGTCACCACGGTTTCGAGCCTCGTCCATGTCTATTCCATGGGCTACATGGCCGACGATCCGCACCGGGCGCGCTTCTTCGCCTACCTGTCCCTGTTCACCTTCGCCATGCTGATGCTGGTGACGGCCGACAACTTCCTGCAGATGTTCTTCGGCTGGGAAGGAGTAGGCCTCGCCTCCTACCTGCTCATCGGTTTCTGGTATACGCGTCCTTCGGCCAATGCCGCAGCCATCAAGGCCTTCGTCGTCAACCGCGTCGGCGATTTCGGCTTCCTGCTCGGCATCTTCTCGGCCTTCGTCGTGCTCGGCCATCTCGATTTCGACGGTGCCTTCGGGGCGGTTGACGGCGCCAGGGATTTGACCTTCCACTTCCTGAGCTGGAACTTCCACGCCATGACCGTGGTGTGCCTGCTGCTGTTCCTCGGGGCCATGGGCAAGTCGGCGCAATTCCTGCTCCACACCTGGCTGCCGGACGCCATGGAAGGCCCGACGCCGGTCTCCGCCCTCATCCATGCCGCGACCATGGTAACCGCCGGCGTCTTCATGGTGGCGCGCCTGTCGCCGCTGTTCGAGCTGTCGCAGACCGCGCTCAACTTCATTCTGTTCATCGGCGCGACCACCGCGTTCTGGACCGGCCTGATCGGCATGGTGCAGAACGACATCAAGCGCGTGGTGGCGTATTCCACCCTGTCGCAGC
>DASTRL010000116.1:0-5211 GCA_035761265.1 Steroidobacteraceae bacterium | reverse complement strand
ATGGTGACTTTAAACCGCATGGTCAACACCACAATCCGACCGCCTGCGGGGCGACTCGAGATCACCACCGTTTTTCCGTACCCTGCAAGGTATGGGCAACCTCGAGCATGAGTGCCGTCAAGGGCATCGTTGCAAAGCCCGAACCCGCGACGCTGCGGGGAAGTGGCACGGCAAGGGTGTCGAACGCGGCGGAACACTCTGCAGGTCATGCGAATCCCACGCATTCGCCGCCATCGGAGAACTCGGCAGCGACTACCAAGCTTTGGCGCCGGCCCGCCTTGAGGAGCGCGCACGAGTGTCCGCGCCGAAAGTATCCGGCAGCTACGAGCTTCCGATACCGATCCAGCTCCCCATCGACACCCTCATGACCGACATCGACAACGAGACCCTGCGATGGACGCTGCGCATCACCAAGGGTGACCCGCTGCCCACGCGCCCGGAAGAGCGTGTTGCGCGCTGTGTGGCGATCCTGGGGGCGAATCTCGGCACCCTGGTAGATCTTCCGCTGCAGATCGTTCCCGCCTGGTTCCCGCACGCGGACGGCGGCGATTGGGACGGACTGATGGAACTCGACGGAGTGGATGCCGTCCTTCGTCTGGCGCGGCTGCACGACCGAGCCATCTCAGCCCTCGGGCTGCAGGACACGCGATTCGAGTGGCTACGCGAGCCCTGCCACGTATGCGGGCACCAGACGGTTACAGCAAGCTTGGAGGAACCTCTGGTGAAATGCCGCAACTGCCACAACGTGTGGGACCAGGACGAATTCGCGCGACTCAACAACCCGCTGGCGGTGGCCGCATGAGCCAGGACCCGTGGCCGTTCCCCGCCGACACCGCCCTCGAGCGCGCTCGGCGGATCGCACACTCCTACCGCTCCGCATTGCTGTCGGTGGATCCCGAGCATTGCCGTCTCCTCGACGACCGCGCCACGCAGCTCGGCCAGTCGTGGGTGCGGCCGATGGAAGCCGATGTGGCGGACCTGGATCGGATGATGACCGCGGATCAGATCGGGGAGTTGCTGACGATCGACCCGAGAACTGTCCGGATGTGGGGCTATCGTGGGCATATCGAGCGGTTGGGCACGAAACGCGCGCCGCGGTACCGGCTTCGGGATGTGATTGATCACCTCGCCAAGGCGCGGCAGGCGCGTCGGCGTGACACTGCCTGACGTAACGCGTAGTGTCTGCGGCAAGCACAGCTGTGCCCCTTCGCCGGATGGATGTTCCGGGCAATCCCACCTCATCGCAGGAGATTCCCCATGCAGAACATCACCATCGGCCGCTACAGCGATAACGAGGGCCGCGTTCACCGCGACGAGTCCGGTGCTATCGAGCGCATCGAGAAGACTCACGACGGATGGATCGAAGGCACCCGCGACGACGGATCGACCTGGATCATGTTCCTCGACGCCACGGGCAGCCCGGAAGTGTTCTGGGCGCGGCGTGACGAGGGAGGCGGCGTGATCGGCGACGGCATCCAGCTCGCGTGACTAACTCTCCGCGTCTCTGCCTCGACTACAAGGCATGAAGTACACACATGAGGAAGTAGTTGCCCGCCTCCGTGCTCTCGGCGCCCGGGGCGACGCGGAACCATTCACGCCCGACCAGTTGAAGGCTTTCGATGCGCCTCTCACGCCGGAGGAGCAGGCTGAGATCGAGGAACTCCGTGAAGCGGCGAAAAACGATCCCTGGCCGCTGGAAGGCGACATCGTGGCCATCGCTCTCGGTCTGATTCCCGACCCGGAGGGGCGCGTCCCTAACTAATTCGGACATTGCCCCAACTATCGCCAAATTCGGCCAAAGTTTGGCGATGGCCCTCAACCGTCCCTCGTAGTCCAGCGGCCTAAGACGGCGCACATGATCCGGTTCAAGTCCGGGCCTGCCCACAGGGTTGGGGCAGGCGAATGGCCCCCTTGCGCTAACGCGGGTTCAAATCCCGCCGAGGGCAACCCACTTCACTCCTGGAGGCGTCATGTCTACGGATCAGATCTTGTTGCTGTTGATCGCTATCTTCACGGGCATCACGGCCCTGCGTAGCTTCGTGCGCCTGCCGTGATGAGCATCGATCCGGCCCGCTTTACGGCGATCCTGGACCGCGAAATGGTGCGCTGGGCGGACCTACTCGATCGCCTCGCACCGAATGATGGCCCGGTCCTCGATCGGGACGCGATGAACGCGCGCGCTGTCATGGCCGACGCGACCCAACCGATCTGGCGGGAGTCCTGATGCCTGAGTACGCCACTGGCGGCCCGATCGAGGGGCAGCCCGGAGACCTCGACCGCATCCTCGGTGCGATCGACTGCAGCTATACGTTCTCCGCGGAAGAAATCGCCGCGATCGGTGGCCCCTGTGACATCTTCCGGAAGATCAACGAGGAGTCCTGATGGGTTGGCTGTGCTGTTTGTGGCATCCCGCTCCGCTGTACCGCGCGATCCCGCTGCAGATCCTCGGAGCCTGGGAATGGTGAGCGTCCGCAGGTCGGTAGCCGGCGCGCTGATCCGCCTCGGCCGACGCATCGCCCGGCCAACGGTCACAGTCGAACCACTGCGATTCGCGGACGTCGCGGACGTGAACGCGTTGATCAGCGAACAGATCCGCATGAGCCGCATGTACGCGCAGGACACCCGCCTTCCTCGCCTCAGGCTGCATGGCATGGACGGCACCGCATGGGACATCACCGGTGCTGGTGGAGGCGGCGGCGGTATCTACCTGCCACCCGACGACGGCCCCGCTCCGGTGTCCTGCTGAGGCGATGATCGACCGCCTCGACGCCGCCTGGCTGGCCGTCCTGCAGCTGCTGCTCCGACTTTTCGGCGTGACGCCCCGCTGAATGTCAGTGCCCGACAGTAGAATCGAACGTAAGGACCCCGGCGAGTGCGCCAACACTCCCGGGGATTGGCCGACTGTGTAGGAGTCGACATGAGTGATGGTATCCAACCGCGCCTGGAATATGGCAGCGAACTGCTCCCTCCAGATTTCTGGGATCGAGTCAAGGTGCAGCGAAACGGCTGCTGGCACTGGACAGGGCGCATCGAGAAGACTGGCTACGGAGACTTTCGCGGCAAAGCAGTCCACAGGCTCACCTATGCGGCGATCTTGCCAATCCCCGAGGGATTCGTCATCGATCACCTCTGCCACAACCCGAAGAAGTGCAATCTGGGCAAGAAGTGCCCGCATCGGCGGTGCTGCAACCCAGAGCATCTCGAAGCCGTCACGAATGAAGAGAACGTGCGTCGCGGGAACTGGCATATATCGAGGCTGCCGAAGACCAAGGCGGCGTTTTCGCAGTGTCCTCAAGGGCACTGGCGCGTGGCTGGCAAGAGTTGTTACGAGTGTGTCCGCACGAAGCGGGCCGCAATGATGCGCGAGATTGCCGAGCGACGAGAAGCGTTCCGCAACCGTCCGCTCCCGAAGTTCTAGCCTCCCGCCGAAAATCTTTCGGCCAATCAACCCCAGGAGAACAACATGCTCGGTGTAGTGCTGTCGGCCGCGTGGACCGTGATCAGTGCCGACGACTTCGCCATCCCGCGGTGGGCGTTCCACGAACTCGGCACCCTGCTCGCCTCCACCGGCAGCGCCTAGCCTGTGTGGTTCCTCGAGTTGGTGCTCACCCTCGTCGCTCTCTACGCCCGCATCACGGGCACCTGGTAACCGCGGCCGACCGTAACCACGAGGAGGACCACCATGTGGCGCGCGATCCTCGCCTACTTCAACGAACTCCTCGACACCATCAAACGATTGGAGACCAAAATGGGTGCAGTAGCCGATGCCCTCGCCGGCGTACAGAACGAACTGGCCAAGGCCAAGACCGAAATCGTCGGCAAGATCAGCGATCTGGAAACCCAGCTCGCCAACGCCGGCAAGCTCGACGGCGCCGACCAGGCCGCCATCGACGCCGTGAAGGCCGCCGCCGCAGACCTGGACAGCATCGTCCCCGACGCCCCGGTCGAACCGCCGGTCACCGACCAGCCGGCCGACGTGCCGCCGGCAGACCAGCCCCCGGCCGACGAGAACGCCTGACCCGCAAGCCGTTCGGGCACCACGACATGTCGGCGCCCGACGGTAGGTTAGATCCACCGATAACTGAATGACCCCGAGAGTGCTGGACACACTCCCGGGGCCGAGCCAGCTATGTAGGAGCTGACGATGCCTGAGCGTACATGCTCATGCGCCCACTGCGGCGACGACTTCACCACCTCGCATCCGCGCAAGATCTACTGCGGCCGGAAGTGCGCTTGCGCCGCGATGAACGCGAAGCACAACCCCAGGATCGTTCACGAACCGCGGGCATGCACATGGTGCGGCGATACCTTCACGCCGACTCGATCCGACAGCACGACCTGCTCCCTCCGATGCCGAAACCGGGGCCATTACAAACCCCGCGACCGCTGGCACGACAAGCAATGCGAATACTGCGGCAAGGACTTCAAGTCCAAGCGCTCCGACGCCAGATACTGCTCCAACACCTGCAACAATCGCGTCTGGTCTCCACGCCGCAACCCAACCAAGGCATGGACCCCGAAACAACGCATACTGCCCGCGCAGCGAGCCTGTGAAGGATGCGGTGCAGACATCAGCGCGCGCATGGGCAACGCTCGATACTGCGAGCCCTGCGGCGCTGGACGCGCGAAGGTCCACGAGCAGACACGCCTGGCGAAGCGCCCGTACTACTCCGAGTGCATCGGCTGCGGCGAGGAGTTCGAGGAGCCCCGCCAGCAGCGGTACTGCACGAAAACGTGCGCCGGGCAGACGAACCGATCGAAGCAGCTGTCCGTCGCCCTAGCTAAGTCCTGCCGCGGCTGTGGCGAACAGTTCACGACGTTCGACATTCGGCGCAACGAATGCGGCACAGCATGCCGACAATGGGCGGCGAAGTACCCGGGCGTGCTCCGCATCCTCGATCGAGAATGCCGACACTGCGCCCAGCCATATCGAGCGGTAACAGCAGCTCAGTACTTCTGCACGCCGAAGTGCAGCAAGTCATTCGGGAAGATCCAACGTCGCGGCCGGATGGAAGCGGCATACGTCGAGCCGGTCAGCAAGGGCGCAATAGCGAAACGGGACCGGTGGGTCTGCAAGCTGTGCGGCGTGAAGGTGGATCGCAGACTCGAATGGCCACACCCGATGTCGGCATCTATCGACCACATCGTGCCGATCTCCAAAGGCGGCGAGCACTCGAACGCCAACTGCCAGCTCGCCCACCTGGTCTGCAA
>DASTRL010000115.1:0-8454 GCA_035761265.1 Steroidobacteraceae bacterium | reverse complement strand
ATGGTCATGTCGGGCGCAACCGTGATGGGATCGCGGATCACGCCGCTCTCGAATTTCTTGACGCGGGCGACCTCGGCGGCCTGGCCCTCGATGGTCATGGACTTGTGGATGATGCCGATGCCGCCTTCCTGCGCCATGGTGATGGCGAGGCGCGCCTCGGTGACCGTGTCCATCGCGGCCGAAACCAGCGGGACGTTGAGCTTGATGGACTTGGTGAGGCGGGTGCCGAGATCGACTTCGCGCGGGAGGATTTCCGAGTAAGCCGGGACTAAAAGAACGTCGTCGAAGGTCAACGCTTCTTCGAGGATTCGCATGGAGGTGTTCGGGGGGTGGCGAACGATGCGGGATTGTACGCATGTGCCCGGCGGCCGACAATTGCCCCGGTGAGTGATCCGCGAACTTTTGGACTCTTCCCGAGCGGGCCGGAACGCGGCCCGGCCCCGCCGCGCGAGCGCGACGTCTATTCCGTGTCGCGCCTCAACAAGGAGGTGCGCCTGCTGCTCGAATCCGGCATGCCCCTGCTGTGGCTGGAGGGCGAGCTGTCGAACTTCGCCGCGCCGTCCTCGGGTCATTGGTATTTCTCGCTCAAGGACAGCGGCGCGCAGGTGCGCTGCGCCATGTGGCGCATGCGGAACCAGCAGGTGCGATTCCGGCCCCGGGACGGCATGGCCGTGCTGGTGCGCGCGCGCGTCGGACTCTATGAACCGCGTGGCGAGTACCAGCTGCTGGTCGAGCACATGGAGGAAGCCGGCGAAGGCGCGCTCAAGCGTGAATTCGAAAAGCTCAAGGCGAAGCTCGCGGCGGAGGGCCTGTTCGCCGCCGAGCGCAAGCGCGCGTTGCCGGCGGTGCCGAGGCGCATCGGTGTCGTCACCTCGCCCACCGGCGCGGCCATTCACGACATATTGAGAGTGCTGCGCGCGCGCTTTCCGGTGGCCTCCGTGCTGCTCTATCCCACCGCCGTGCAGGGCGCCGCCGCGGTGCCGGAGATCGTGCGCGCCATCGATGCGGCCTCGAGACGCAACGAGTGCGACGTGCTCATCGTGGCGCGTGGCGGTGGCTCGCTCGAGGATCTCTGGTGCTTCAACGACGAGCGCGTGGCACGCGCCATCGCGGCGTGCCGCATGCCCACGGTGTCCGGCGTCGGCCACGAGGTGGACGTGACCATCGCGGATTTCGTCGCCGACGTGCGTGCACCGACGCCGTCGGCCGCGGCGCTGGCCGCGACCCCGGACAAGTCCGCGTGGCTGGAGACGCTGTCGTTGTTGATGACACGCTTCGGCGGCGCGATGGGCCGTCATCTGCGCGCGCAGTTGCTGGCGCTGGGTGCGCTCATGCAGCGCATGCAGATCTCGCATCCCGGCGCCCGCCTGATGCAGCATGCACAGCGGCTCGACGACCTCGATCAACGCCTGCGCCGCGCGCTGCGCGCGAGCGTGCTGTCCAGGCGCCAGGCCCTGGACGTGCTGACCACGCGGCTGTGGCGCGAGAATCCGCGCCACCGGCTCGAGGCGCTGTGTTCCCGGGCGGCCGCGCTGCGCCAGCGGCTGGTGGGCGGATTCGCCGTGCAGCTCACGGCGCGCGAGCAGCGGCTGGCGCTCGCCAGCCGCACGCTGGATGCGGTCAGCCCGCTGGCGACGCTCGCCCGCGGATTCGCAGTGGTCAGCCGCGCCGACGACGGCACGTTGCTGCGCGACGCGACGCAGGCGCCGCCGGGAACCGCGATCGAGGCCCGCCTGTCGAAGGGACGGTTGCGCGCCACCGTCCAGGCGCAGCTCGAGGACGACGATGTCTAACTACCTGCGCCCCCTGGCGCTGCTGCTGCTGTGTTCGGGCCCGGCGCTCGGCGCCGCCTTTCTCGCGCCGCGCGTCGCAGCCGTGCCCGGCGGCGTGGTCACGTTCGAGCTGTCCGGCGAGGAAAAGCCCGTGGTCACCTACGGCGACCGCCCCGTGTTCGTGGCGCGCCGGCCGGATGGCTGGATCGCGGTGCTCGGCCTCGGCCTCGCGACCGAACCCGGGAACCATCACATCGACGTCCAGCAGCCCGGCAGCGAGCCGCGCCAGATCGCCTTCGAGGTCGTGGCCAAGCAATATGCCGTGCAGCAGCTCAAGGTCGCGCCCGGGCAGGTGAACCTGTCTGCGGAGAACGAGGCGCGCGTGAAGCGCGAACAGGAGAAAGTGCGCGCCGCGATGCAGGAATTCAGCGCGAGTACCCCGGCAACCATGCGCATGAGCCCGCCGGTGCCGGGCCGGCGCTCGAGCTCCTTCGGCCTGCGCCGCGTGTTCAACGGCGAGTCGCGCAATCCGCACAGCGGCATGGACATCGCCGCGCCGGCCGGCACGCCCATCCACCTGCCGCTGCCGGGCCGCGTGGTCGACGTCGGCAGCTACTTCTTCAACGGCAACAACGTCATCGTCGATCATGGCCAGGGCCTCATGACCATGTACTGCCACCTGTCGAAGATCCGCGTCGAGCTGGGCCAGCAACTCGAGGCCGGCGACGTCCTCGGGAATGTCGGCGCCACGGGTCGGGTCACCGGCCCGCACCTGCACTGGGGCGTGATCCTCAACGGCGCCAGCGTCGATCCGGCGTTGTTCCTGCGACTGCCGCCCGCCATACCGCCCAGGAAGACGCGCTAGCCACCTTCAATTCGCCGACCAGCGGCGCAGTCGATAGACGTAGTCCTTCGCGGCGCCTGCCTTGCGGTGGCAGCCCGCGCAACCGACCGCCTGCTCGGGCGCGATCAACGGAGTCCCGTCGGGCCGATAGGTGGAAAACTCCCATTCCCCGGCACGGTCCTCACCGTACACGGAACCGAATCCGGCGATGCGGCGCATGACGGCGACGTAGTCCAGCCCGGCCGTGAGCGGCACGCCGTGCGCATCGCGCAGCAGCTCGCCCTCCCCGTCGCGCTGCGGCTCGGCGAATTCCATGACGATCAGCGAGCCGTTCGGGTAGTGCTCCTGCGCAAAGCCCTGCGTCGACGCCGCCAGCTCATTGGCGAACACCGTCGTGAGCCGCCCGCTCTTCTGGTCGAACAACGTGTCGCCGACGCGGCGCAGCGTCTTCGCGTAGTCGCGTGGCAGGCCCGGGTCTTCGGCGCCGCGCGCGGCCGAAGCCGCCTGTGACTCGCCGCCACCGTCCGGATGGCCGTAGTCGCGATGAATCTTCCAGGCGTCGCCGACGCGCTTCCACACGATCAGGTACTCGCCGCGACCGAGCACCTGCGCATTCGCGCCGAGGGCCGAGTAGCTGCCGGTCTCGACGCGCAGGTCCCCGTGGCCTTCCAGATCCCGGGTGCTGAGCGCCAGTGATTTCATGCCGCCGTCCAGCACCCGCTGCCAGAATTTTTCGATGGGCTCGTGGCCCTCGAGCACGCCGTCGATCCCCGGCACGCTGAGCCGGGCGTCGTCGGTGAAATACTGCGCCGCCGCCGCGGCATCGCCCTCGGCCAGCGCCGCCATGAAGCGCCTGGCCTGCGCTTCGATGGCGGCGCGCGCCGTGTCACCGGTGGCGGCGTACGCACCGGCATGCAACGTCACGAACGAGAAGATCATCAGGCTGAATGCGAAGAATGCGATGGTTTTCATGACGCGCATTCAGCGCGCCCTGCAGCCGGGACGAAAGCGGTTTGCGTCCAAGCTCGCGCGCAGCACGATGAACTCGACGAAATCCGCGACGAAGACGTGCGCCGCCGCCGCGACGCGGGCTTCAGCTATCCAGCAGCCGGCGCTGCAATTCCTTCAGATGCGCGGGGCTGGCCTCGAGGCGCACGCCGCTGCGCAACACCACCACCGGATCGTGGTCGCGATCGGCGACGAACTCGCGCACGCGACGCCAGTTCACGAGCCGCGAGCGATGGATGCGCACGAAGCCCTCGGGCTCGAGCCGCCGCTCCATCGCCGCGAGGGTGCCGCGCAGCAGATGCGTCTCCGTGCCGACACGCAGCCGCACGTAGTCGCCCCAGGCCTCGACGAAGTCGATCTCTTCGGGGCTCAGCACGAGGTAGCGTTCGCGCTTCTTCACCAGAATCGAGGCCGATGCGCGCGTCTCGGCGGTGGCGCGCAGCAGGCCGGCGTACCGCTGTTCGAGCTTGCGCCGCGCGCCGCCCAGGTACAGTCGCGCGCGCTCCAGCGCGTTCTGCACGCGCTCGGCACCGAAGGGCTTGAGCAGATAGTCGAGCGCCGCGGACTCGAACGCGCGCAGCGCGAAACGGTCGTGCGCGGTGACGAAGATGACGGCCGGCATGCGCTTCGTGCCGACGGTGGCGAGCACGTCGAAGCCGTTCATGCCCGGCATCTGCACGTCGAGGAACAGCAGGTCGGGCCGCTGCTCGAGAATGGCCGCGACCGCGGTGGGACCGTCCGCGCATGGTGCGAGCAGCTCCACGTCCGGTTCGCCGCGCAGCATGCGCTGCAACCGCTGCCGCGCCAGCGGTTCGTCGTCGACGATGAGCACGCGCAGGCTCACGGGCTCGTCACCGGAATGCGCAGCCGCACCGCGAGGCCTTCGCCCGCCTGCAGCTCGAATTCGTGTCGTGCGCCATACAGCCGTTGCAATCGCGCACGCGTGTTCGCAAGCCCGATGCCCTGGCGCCGGTCCGTGGAATTCCGCGCCAGGCCGGGACCGTTGTCGCGCACCTCGAGCGCGAGCGACGCACCCTCGCGTCGCGCCGCGATGCTCAGGGTGCCCGGGCCCGAGGCCGCGGCAATGCCGTGCTGGATGGCGTTCTCGACCAGCGGTTGCAGGATCAGGCTGGGCACCGGCGCCTCGAGCGCGGCAGGTTCGATGTCCCAGCTCACGTTCAGGCGCTCACCGAGCCGCATCTTCTCGATCTCCACGTAGCCGCGGATGAACTCCAGCTCCTCGGCCAGCGGGATCTCCTGTCGCGCCGCCGACTGCAGCACCTGCCTCAGCAGCTCGCCCAGGCGAACGATGAGTTGCTCGGCGAGCTTCGGGTCGGTGTGCACCAGCTCGGCCATGGAATGCAATGCGTTGAACAGGAAGTGCGGATTGAGCTGGCTGCGCAGCGCCTCGAGCTGCGCCTGTTGCAGCTGGGATTCCAGCTCGACGGCGCGCATCTGCCGGTCGCGCGCATCGCGATAGAAGCTCGCCGCATACCAGGCCAGCACCACGCCGGCGTACACGGGCAGGTTGATGCCGGCGACACGCACGGCCTGCTGGAACCATTCCGCGGTGAGCGGCATGGGGACGTTCGCGCAATCGCCCTGGCACAGCTTGAGCGACGCGAGCAGCAGGCGCAGCAGTTGGGAGACCAGCGGCGAGAAGATCACCGCGACCAGCGCACCGAGCACCAGGCCCGGCACTCGCCGGCTCCACGAGGAATCGCGCAGCCGGCGGCACCACCAGAACAGCAGCGGCGTCAGCATCCACCACGACAGCCAGTACACCGCCTCGGAAGCGAAGGCATTGGTCCAGGGCGTGACATAGCCCGCGAAATACAACTGCGAGCCGAAGACGCAGGTGAGCAGCACCCACAGGCCGGCGTAGATCATCCAGCGCGGAACGGAACGCGAAGAATTCGGAATGGAATCCACGCGCGCACTCTAGCCGGGATTTCCTCCGCGACAAACCAGCGGGGCCGCAGGTGCCGGCCCCGCCTCGGGTCTGTCCCCGTTTGCTAGGAAACGGTGAATGTCCCCATTACCAGCTCAGGTTCAGGGTGTACTTGCCGTTGGTCGCGCCGGTGCCGCCGCTCCAGAACACCACGCGCACGTAGCGCGTGAATGCGCTGCTGCCGGTGTTCGCGACGGACACGGCGTCGACCTGGCCAGTGCCGCGCTCGCTGCGGCCGATGAGCTGGCCATTGCTGTTGTACACGTACAGGTCGTAGTCCGAGCTGGCGTTCGGCGTCAACGTGGCCGTGAGCGTACGGCCGGCCGGCAGCGTGAGCCGGTAATAGTCCGTGTCGCTGCTGCTCGCCATGGTGCCGTTGACGGTGGTGTTCGCGGCCGGGACGAGCTGCGAGGCGCTGCGCGAGTTGTTAGGCTCGGCCTCGGTGATGGTGCCCGGCGGATCGGGCGGCGGCGTGGTGCCGCCGAGCGCCGCATCCACCGCGGCGCTGGCGTCGACGATGCCCGCGCCGCATTGCGAGCAGGTCGCCGGGAATGCGCGCGCCGTGCTCTGCAAAATGGAAGTCACCTGGTCCGGCGTCAGTGTCGGCTTGGCCGAGACCATCAGCGCCACCACGCCCACCACGTGGGGCGTCGCCATCGAGGTACCCTGGTAGAACGCGTAGGCGTCGGCCCCGGGCGTCGTCGTGCCGGCGTTCAGCGTCGACAAAATGCCGTTGGCCGAGGACTGGCGCACGTCGCCTCCGGGCGCGGCCACTTCCACCGTGCTGCCGAAGTTCGAGAAGTACGATCGGCCGCCGGAGCGGTTCACGGAGGCGACCGTGACGACCCCCGAGCAATTCGCCGGCGAATCCAGCGAGGCGTCGCGATTCTCGTTGCCCGCCGCGACGATGACCGAGGTGCCGCGCGAGCGCGCCGAGTTGATCGCGTTCTGCGTGGTGTTGTCGCAGGCGCCGTCGCCGCCCAGGGAGATGTTGATCACCTTGGCGGTATTGGCATTCGCCGGCACGCCGGACACGCTGCCGCCCGACACCCACACGATGGCATCGGCGATGTCCGAGGTGTAGCCGCCGCATTTGCCGAGCACGCGCGCCGGCACCACCTTGGCGTTGAAGGCCACGCCCGCGACGCCGGTGGTGTTGTTGGTGCGCGCGGCAATGGTGCCGGCCACGTGCGTGCCGTGCCAGCTGCTCGACTCGAACTGCGCCGGCTGGCCGCCGCCGCACTCGCCCGCGTTGATCCAGTCGCCCGGATCGCTGGGATCGCTGTCACGGCCGTTGCCGTCGTTCGACACGAAGGTGTCGGAGATGAAGTCGTAGCCGGGGAGTATCTGCCCCGACAGGTCCGCATGCGGCCGGATGCCGGTGTCGACGATGCCCACCACCACGCCCGCGCCGGTCGCCTTGTCCCAGGCCGCCGGCGCGTTGATGCCCGCCGTCGACTCGAAGTAGTGCCACTGCTCGTTGTAGCGCGCGTCGTTCGGCGCGAGCAGCTTGTGCATCATGCGGTCGGGCTCGGCGTATTCGACGTTGGGATCGCTGGCCGCGATGTCGGCCGCGAGCCGCTCGGCGTCTGCGATCGGCAGACGCCGGTCGATCTTCAACACCTGCGACCCGAGCGCCGTGGTGCGCAACCGGTTCATGGCGACGCCGAAGCGTGCCGCGGACAAGTCGGTACCGCGCGCCTGCGCCGCGGCGGCCGCGGCCGTCGCCGGCTGGGTGCGGTACTTGACGATGATGCGATCGGTGAAGCCGCCGGCCGCTGTTGCCGCGAGCGGCGCCAGCAACGTGAGGCCCACGGCCCACGATCGGGCGAGCACACGGAGGCGCGCGCCTCCCCTGTTGGTTTGACGAATCATGAGAACTCCCTTTGCGTGTTGGATTGCCCGGGAATTCCGGCAGAAGCCAGTTGAGTGATCGAAGTCGCGGAAG
This sequence comes from Steroidobacteraceae bacterium, assembly GCA_035761265.1. Lineage (GTDB taxonomy): Bacteria > Pseudomonadota > Gammaproteobacteria > Steroidobacterales > Steroidobacteraceae > CADEED01. The sequence goes on along the minus strand of DASTRL010000115.1, from coordinate 931 downwards.
GAATCCCGCGCGTCCGCTGCGCGAAGCTCGATGCGTGCATCCTGCACTGCTCCCTGTACGGCGCCGGCGGCACGTGCCGCGACGCCTCAACCTACTTCTGCAGGATCCTTGCCGGGGTCGCGAAAGCCATCCCTGGTCGACCTGCGCGTGCCGGCAACGCTACGCCTCGCCGCGATCAAAGATCAAGCGCGCGGCGCGGCGCTCAGGGTTTTCGGCAGTTTTCGCGGCTGTTGCCAGGGGCTGCGCCCCCGCGGAAAACGCCGTCGAAGCGACGGCGTCCATGAAATTTCATTTCTTTTTTGGCGCGCGCTTCGCGCGGTCTTTCCGCAGGCGGCGCTCGCGGCGTTCCTTGTTGGCGGTCTTGAGGCCGCGCTTCTCCTTCGGCTTGTCGCCCACGAAGGGATTCACGTCGCTGCGGAATTCCACCGACACCGGCGTCGCGAACAGGTCGAAGCGCTCGCGGAACACGTTCGCGAGATAGCGCTTGTAGGACTCGGGCACGTGCGCGGCCTGGCTGCCGTGCACCACGATGCGCGGCGGATTGCGGCCGCCCTGGTGAGCGTAACGCAGCCGGATGCGACGGCCGCGCACGATGGGCGGCTGGTGCTGCATCATCGCCGCCTCCATGCACTTGGTGAGCTCGGGCGTCTTCATCTGGCGCATGGCCGCCTCGTAGGCGCGGATCATCGAGGCCGTGAGCTCGCCGACACCGGTGCCGTGACGCGCGCTCACGAAGTGCAGCGGCGCGAACGGCACGAAATCCAGCTTGAGCGTGAGCAGCCGGCGGATCTCCTCGCGCTGCTCCATCGGGATGTTGTCCCACTTGTTGACGGCGAGGATCAGCGCGCGGCCGCGGTTGAGCGCAAGGCCGAGCACGCTCGCGTCCTGCTCGCCGATCGAGTCCTGCGCGTCCACCACCATGACGACCACG
>DASTRL010000114.1:0-3123 GCA_035761265.1 Steroidobacteraceae bacterium | reverse complement strand
CCGCCGACAACAGCGCGATCACGTCGCGGGCCGCATGGGGACGTCCAATCCGGAGCGCCGCCTCGCGCATGGCGCGCAACCGCGCCGCATCCGCCAGCAGGCGCGAGAACTTGTAGACCAGCGTCGCGGCATCCACCGCCTTCACGGCCGCGCCCGCCTCGAGTAGATAGTCCGCGTTGCGCTCCTCCTGGCCGGGAATCGGCGCGACCAGCAGCATGGGCTTGCCCTTGGCCAGGCATTCCGATACCGACAGCCCACCCGGCTTGGTGATCTCCAGATCGGCGGCGGTCATGACCCGTTCGACCGTGGTCGTGAAGCCCAGCGGGAAGAGCTTCGCGCACACGGAAAGAATCAGCAATCGGCGGTGAGGTCGGGCCATGCGCGCATTGTAGCCGCGCGGCCCGATCGAGAAGCGGACACCGTCCCCCTCAGAGGGGGGGATGGGGGGAGCGGTGTCCGCATCTCTTTCTTCATGGGACGGAGCCGATGGTCAGCTGCTAGCTACCCGGCCCTTCACCGGCAGGGCCTTGAATTCCACGATCTCGCCCTTCGCCGTCGCCTTGCACGAGGCCTTGGCGAGCAACTTCCTGGTCTTGCTGCTGTGGGCCAGCATGGTGAACGAGTTTTCGTCGACCAGGTTCGAAGCGAAACTCGCGGGCGCCTTCACCGTGTAGGCGGGCAGCGGCGCCGTGCGGATGGATTGCACCAGCGCCTTGCTGCACGCGGCCAGCGCCGGCGACACCATGGCGGTGCCGGCGTTGCCGCAGGCGGCGATGCCGAGCATGGCGGCCATGACCAGAAGTTTGTCGTGACGATTCATGTTGCGAACTCCAGATTGCTTACCACGATCGTCAAACTACCCGCGGATGGATGCACGGACAAACGAGAAGTTTCGTCTCAGGCATCAGTTTTCCTCACCTGCGCCGCGAGCTCCAGCAACCAGGCGCACAGCGCGCGGATGTCGTCGCGCGTCTCGTCCTCGGCGCGCACCAGCAACGTGTAGTCCTCCTGCGTCACGAGCTCGTCGTCGAACACGCGCACCAGACGACGCTGCTCGAACTTGCGCCGCGAGAGCTGCGCGGGCAGCAGCGCTATGCCGATCTTCTTCTCCGCGGCGCGGGTCGCGGCCGACATCGAATCGATGCGCACCACCTGCGCGGGCCGCAGGTTGCGCAGGCCGACATTCGCGGCCCAGCGATCCCAGTCCTCGCGGCGGGCCTCGTGCACCAGCAGCGTGTGCGCGTTGATGTCCTCATGGGTTCGCACCGGCTGCTCCGCGAGCAGTTCGGGCGAGGCCGCCGGCACCAGCGTCTGGGCGAACAGCGGGTGCGCCACCAGGCCGTTGCTCCACGGGCCGGAGCCAACCACCACCGATATGTCGGCCTCCGCGACGTGCGCGCGGCCGTGCGCACCCTGGGTCTCGATGCGCAGATCGATGCCGGCGTGCAGCCTGGAGAATTCCGACAGCCGCGGCAGCAGCATCTCGCTGGCGAAGTACGCCGGCACGTGCAGGCGCACGCTCGAGCGGCCGAAGCGCGCGCGCAACTGCTCGGTGACGGCGTCGAGCCGCGTGAACAGATCGTCGATCTGCTCGAGATAGCGCGCACCGGCATCGGTGAGCGCCAGCGCGCGAGCGCCACGCGAAAACAGCGGCAGGCCGAGCTGCGTTTCCAGCGTCTTGATCTGGTGGCTCACCGCCGACGGCGTGATGCAGAGCTCATCGGCCGCGACGGCGAAGCTCGAATGTCGGGCGGCGATCTGAAAGGTCTTGATGGCCTTCAGTGAAGGAGTGCGCATTCCATTGGAACACCTGTTGACTCAGCCACAAGCTGCGATGCCAGGAGTGAAGCAAGCGCTGTGCCACGCATGGAGCGCGGCGTAAGCGCTTGTTCCTGTTCGCCGCGCACCATTGACGCGCAGTCAGCTTGTTCGTCGATGGGGCGAGAAATGGGGACATTCTCCATTTCCTAGCAAACGGGGACACACCTGCGCGGAGAGTGGTGTCAGGCGGGGAAAACACCGCCCATCTCATCAGGCGCCGGCGCCAGGCGCCCGCCGCAGCAGCCCGAACCGGAGGGATGCGTCATCCGCACTGCGGACTTGCTGGAGCCCGGCGTACACCCTGTCCAGGGTGCGTCCGGCGCTCCGCGCCGGCATGCGATTCTCAGACGACCGAAGCAGCCGAATCAGCCTGATTGGCGATGAGCCGGAGATTTCCCGGGATTCCTTCCCCGGCACCGCTGCTGCGCTCCGCGGAGAGCAGGGTGTTGTGCAGCAGCATCGCGCGTGTCATCGGCCCGACGCCGCCCGGCACGGGCGTGATGAACGATGCCTTCTTGCGCACGCCCTCGAAATCCACGTCGCCGACGATGCGCCCGTCCGGCAGGCGATTGATGCCGACGTCGATGACCACCGCACCCGTGCGCACCATCTGCGGAATGATCAGTCCCGGCACGCCCGCCGCGACCACGAGGATGTCGGCCAGCAGCGTGTACTGCGCCAGGTCGCGCGTCTTCTTGTGGCAGATCGAGACGGTCGCGTCCTGCTGCATCAGCATCATGGCCGTGGGCTTGCCGACGATGTTGCTGGCGCCGACCACCACCACGTTGCGACCGTCGAGCTCGATGTGCTCGTGTTCGAGCAGCTTCTGTACGCCGTAAGGCGTGCACGGTGGGAACACCTGGTGCCCGGTCACCAGGCCGCCGACGTTGTAGAGATGAAAGCCGTCCACGTCCTTGTCCACCGAGATGCGCTCCAGCACGCTGCGGATCCGCACTTGCGGCGGCAGCGGCAGCTGGATCAGGATTCCGTGCACGGCGTCGTCGGCATTCAGCGCGTCGATGCGCGCGAGCAGTTCGGCTTCCGGCGTGGACGCGGGTAGTTCGATGAGCGATGAGCGTATGCCCACTTCCGCGCAGTCCCGGATCTTGTTGCGCACGTAGACCTGCGAGGCGGGATCCTCGCCCACCAGGATCACCGCCAGCCCGGGGCGCATGCCGCGCGTGGCCACGAGCTTCGCGATGCGCTCGCGATATTCGGTGCGCAGCTTCGCCGCGACCGCCTTGCCATCGATGATGCGCGCCGTCATGGTGGAGTTGGAAGAGGTGCCGGGTGAGGAAAGTG
>DASTRL010000113.1:0-21979 GCA_035761265.1 Steroidobacteraceae bacterium | reverse complement strand
CCCGCCAACCACCCCTTCCGATCTTCGGGCAACCCCGCGATGTAGTGGCTCACCGCCTCCACGAACAACAACTCCGACAACTTCGCGATCATGGTGGTCGATCCGACGCGCCCCGCCGCAATCTGACTCACCGCAAACCGGTACGAACTCTCCACCCACGCGCCCAGCGGCGTCGCACGCACATCCATCTTCAACACCGCCGGCAACGAGGAGAGCAGGAGCCCGAACGCGTGATCACTTCCGAGATACCCGCACAACAACTGCGTCGGCTCGCCACCGCCGCCCAACTCGATCCGCGTGAACTCTCCCGCCGATTTCGCCTTCACCTCATCCGGCTGCGAAAACGGCGGCACGTCGAGATCGCTGCCGAACGCATGCGCATCGTTGTGTGGCAGAAGCACGAGCTCGCCGGCGCGCACCACCATCGGCTCATCCTCGTTCACGCGCACCAGCATCTGCCCCGACACGACGAAGTGCGTCGCGATCACGACGCTCGGCGCCACCTGGAACGCCTTGCAGTCTTCGGGCGACAGCCGACCCTTCATGCACCACGGCGCGGTGAGATTCGCCTCCAGGAACACGCCGCCCGACAGCCGGGTCACGCGCAACACATCTGACAACGCATCCACCGGGAATCCTCGAGGTCTGGAGCATGGAGCAAGAGGTTTGGCGGCCCGGGCATTCAGCTCCGGCGCCCGCGGCGCGAGAGTAGCACCCACCAAACACACCTCATATGGGAGCCTCCGATGAATGCCGTCCTGGCAGAAAACCCCCGCACCGCCCGCTACGCGCAGGTGGTCCGCATCTCGAAGAAATCCGAATGGCAGATCGACCGCGACCTGCTCAAGGACCGGCAGTTCGACTTCTCACGCAACTTCCTGCCGGCGGGTCTCTCGCGCGTGGACACGATTCCCTTCCTGGACGCGCCCGACCAGCGGCTGCTCTCGCAGATCCAGGGCCGCACCTATGCCTACCTCTTCGGTCTCGTCGAGCGCTTCATCAGTGCCAAGATGCTGGACCAGAGCCGCGCGCACGCGCTCGACGACCAGCACGCGGTGGAAGCGCTGGTGCGCTTCACCAACGACGAGCTCAAACACCAGGAGCTGTTCCGCCGCGTGGAGCAGATGATCGCGGCGCAGATGCCGCCGGGTTACCGCCAGGTGGCGGACCCGAGCGACGTGGCGCGCGCGGTGCTGGCGGCGAGCACCTGGTCGGTGCTGGCGCTCACCTGTCACATCGAGCTCTTCGTGCAGTCGCATTACGTGGAGAGCATCGTCTCGGACGCGGACCTGTGCCCGCTGTTCCAGGACGTCTTCAAGTACCACTGGAAGGACGAGAGCCAGCACGTGGTGCTCGACGAGCTCGAGTGGAAGGACGAGCACGCTCGCCTTTCGCCAGCCGCGCGCGACCTTGCGGTGGATGATCTCATCTCTCTGGTGGGCGCGGTGGACGGCATCTTGCAGGCGCAGTCGGCGGCGGACGTGGAGTACTTCGCGGGCATCGCCTCGCGCGCGTTCAGCGAGCAGGAAGGCGCGGACCTGAAGCGCGCGGTGCTCGGCGCGTATCGCTGGCAGTACATCATCACGGGCGTGCGGCATCCGCATTTTGGCAAGCTGCTCTCGAGCATGACGACGCCCGAGCAGATGGCGCGCATCCAGTCGGCGCTGGCGCCGATCATCAACGCATGAGACCGCCGCCATGACCATCCCCCAGTGGACACTGCTCGGCTTCGCTGCCTGGACGCTTCTCCTTCTGATGGCGACGGTGGGCGTGTACCGCTGGGGGTCCATCCTGTTCGCGAAGGCGGCGATCGCCTCGTTTCCGCACGACGCGCCGGAGGGCGCGGGGTGGTACCAGCGCGGCACGCGCGCGCATGCGAACTGCATCGAGAACTTGCCGGTGTTCGGCGTGATCGTCTACCTCATCACGGCCGTCGGCCTCGAAGGCTCACTGGTCGACGCACTCTGCATCGCCACGCTCGCGGCACGCATCGTCCAATCCTGCGTGCACATCTCGCACGTGCAGACGAACGCGTTCGTGGCGGTGAGGTTTTCGTTTTATTCGGTGCAGCTGGTGAGCTTTCTGGTGCTCATCGGGATGGTCGCGAGTCGTGCTCTGGAGTCTTGATCGACTCACGGGCAGGCGTTGCCTGCATATACCAGTGTCCGTACTAGCCCCGGGCGAGGCCCCGAATGCCGAAAAGCATCCATTTATGTAGAAGTTATCGAAGTTATAAATATTTTGTAATTTACCTAAGATCTGTATAATTCGACGCCATGGACCCAGTTCGAAATCCATTCGCTCCAGGAGCCGGAACGCCGCCGCCGGAGCTCGCCGGCCGCGATGAACTACGAGAGACCATTCGGATAGCCATAGAGCGCACGCGACTCGGTCTTCCGACCAAAAGCATTCTCATGGTCGGCCTTCGAGGCGTGGGCAAAACGGTGCTTCTCGATCGTATGCGCGACGACGCGGAGGCGAGCGGAGTGCAGACGATCCGTGTCGAAGCACCTGAAAGCAAATCGCTCCCCGCGATTCTCGCGCCGCAACTTCGCCAGGCGCTGCTGAAGATGTCGCGGAATGAAAAGGCGAAAGATCTGGCCGTGCGTGCACTACGAGGCCTGGCCGGTTTCGCCAAGGCGCTGAAGGTGAAATACAACGACATCGAAGTCGGCTTCGACTTCGAACCAGAAGCAGGTCTCGCCGACAATGGCGATCTGGAGCATGACCTGCAGGCACTGTTGGAAGTTGTCGGTGCCGCGACGAAAAGCGCCGGTACCGCACTCGCAATATTTATCGACGAGTTGCAGTACGTTGGTGAAGACGAGCTTGCGTCCCTAATCACCGCGCTGCACCGTGCATCACAACGCCAGCTCCCAATCGTGCTGGTAGGAGCGGGCTTACCTCAGCTTCGCGGGCAGATGGGTCGCGCGAAATCGTACGCCGAGCGCCTGTTCGATTTTCCAATGATCGGCCCCTTGCCCGAAGACGCCGCAAGAATTGCCATCAAAAAGCCAGTTATCGACCAAGGCGTGGCGATCGAAGATGAGGCGCTGAAACACATCATTGCGTGCACACATTGCTATCCCTACTTCCTGCAGGAATGGGGCAAGCATTCCTGGGACGTCGCGGACGACTCGCCGATCACGCGGGATGATGTCGAGAAAGGATCGGTAGAGGCGGTTGCCGCGTTGGATGAGAGCTTCTTTCGGGTGCGCTTTGATCGTCTGACCCCACTGGAGAAGAAATATTTGCGCGCAATGGCCGAGCTGGGTCCTGGGCCGCATCGTTCAGGTGATATCGCCGATGAGCTCGGCAGGACAGTGTCTTCGCTCGCTCCGACACGCAGCCAGTTGATCGCCAAAGGCATGATCTGGAGTCCGAATCACGGTGATACCGCGTTCACCGTTCCTCTGTTTGACGAGTTCATGCATCGAATCATGCCGGGCAACGACTGGAGAACTTGACCGAATCTAACCAGCGCTAGCAGGTTTCAAACCCAACTTGACCTTGAACCTGATGCACCACTCGGGCTGCGGAATACCGTCTATCTTGACGCCGAGCTGGTTACCGCGAGCGGACTTTGAAACTTCTAGCTGAAAGATTGCAGGTCGAATTCGGCGGAGGGTATTCGCAGACAAACCTGAAAGGGATGCGTACCTTCTTTCTTGCGTATCCCAGATTCATCGAGGGCTGCAGAATTGGTCACCCAGTGGGTGACCAATTTGATATTTCGTTGATTCGACAGGGAAACAGTGAGCGCTTGCCTGGGCGGTTCAGTGCAAATCTTTCCTGGCGACACTATCGCTTCTTGATGCGAATCGATTCGTCAGTTGCCCGGTCTTTCTACGAAATCGAATCGGTCAAGAACTCCTGGTCAGCTCGCGGGCTCGAGCGCCAAGTTGCGAGCCTGTTGTTCGAACGCCTGGCGCGCAGTCGCGACAAAGAGAAGCTCATGACGCTGGCGGCAGAGGGACAAGTCATCGAGAAACCGGGGACGTCTTCAAAGACCGTATGATTCAGGCCAACTAAAGCCTTTCGAGTGAACCCGATGTCCCGACTTTCCGCACTCGTCCTCGCTCTCGGCGCATTTTCCTCAGGCGCCTCCGCCGCCAACTCCGCCCGCTACACCGTCATCTTCGGCGGCCAGAACATCGGCCACGTCTACGCCGACACGACCGCGAACCGCACCACCATCGACTACAACGTCAAGAACAACGGCCGCGGCCCCACCATGGCCGAAACCATCACCTTCGGCGCCGACGGCCTGCCGACCGCCTGGACCATCTCCGGCACCACCACCTTCGGCAGCAAAGTCAACGAGTCCTTCAAGCGCGACAAGTCGCGCGCCACCTGGCTCGACTCGACGGGCAAGGGCCAGTCCTCGCCGAAGGAGCCTGCGGTCTACGTCGCGCAGAGCGGCAGCCCCTGGTCGCTGCAGGTCTACGCGCGCGCGTTGCTCAAACAACCGGGCATGACGATGCCTGCGCTGCCGGGCGGCACGCTGAAGCTCGAGAAACGCGACGGGCTGGACGTGCAAGGCAAGGCCGGCCCGCTGCACGTCACGCGCTACGAGCTCTCAGGCATCCAGACCGACCCCGACGTGATGCTGCTCGACGCCGACGGCGATCTCTTCGCCTCGGTCACGCCGGACTACATCGTGGTGCGCGAAGGCTACGAAGCCGAGGAAGTCCGCCTGCGCCAGCTCGCCGCGGACTGGAGCACCGAGCGTTTCGCGACGATGCAGAAGGAAGTCGCGCACGACTACGGCGCGCCCGTGCGCATCCGCGACGTGCGCCTCTTCGATCCGAAGACGAGCGAGCTCACGGCGCCGCTCAGCGTGCTCGTCAACGGCAAACGCATCGCGGCGGTGGAGGCGGTAGATAGCCCCGCGACGCCCGGCGAAGTCACCATCGACGGCGCCGGCGGCACGCTCATCGCCGGTATGTACGAGATGCACGGGCACCTCGGGCAGAACGAAGCGTTGCTGAACCTGCTCGCGGGCGTCACCAGCCTGCGCGACATGGGCAACGACAACGCCGTGTTGGACGAGCTGATCCGCAAGATCGACTCCGGCGAAGTCGGCGGTCCGCACGTGATCCGTTCGGGCTTCATCGAAGGCAAGAGCCCGTACAGCGCGAACAACGGCATCGTGGTCGACAGCCAGGAAAAGGCGATCGACGCGGTGCGCTGGTACGGCGCGCGCGGCTACTGGCAGATCAAGATCTACAACAGCATGAACCCGGCGTGGGTGCCGGCGATGGTCGCGGAGGCTCATCGGCTCGGCATGCGCGTCGCGGGTCACGTCCCCGCGTTCTCGACGGCCGACCAGATGATCGAAGCCGGCTACGACGAGATGACGCACATCAACCAGTTCGTGCTGGGCTGGGTCATCAAGCCGGACGAGGACACGCGCACGCTGTTCCGCCTCACGGCGCTAAAGCGCCTGCCGGCGCTCGACCTCGAGAGCGCCAAAGTGCAACACACCATCGATCTCATGGTGAACGGCCACAAGGCCATCGACCCGACGCTCGGTATCCACGAGAACCTGGTGTTCAACCGCGACGGCCAGGTGCCGCGCGGCGCGAAGGACTACTTCTCGCACCTGCCGATCGGCGCGCGGCGCGACCTCATGAAGCAGTGGATCGACACCTCCGCGCCCGGCGACGCTCAGGCCTATGAACAAGCCTTCGACAAGTTGATAGGCGTCGTCCGCATGCTGCACGACCGCGGCGTGTTCATCGTCTTCGGCACCGACACCGGCGGCTCGTTCACGTATCACCGCGAGCTCGAGCTCTATCAACTGGCCGGCATGACGCCACCCGAGATCCTGAAACGCGCGACGTTCGACAGCGCGCGCTATATCGGCGAGGAGCAGAGCGCAGGCTCGATCGAGAAGGGCAAGCGCGCGGACTTCTTCCTGGTGCCGGGCGATCCGACGAAGGATCTGAAGGCGATCAAGACCATCGCGATGGTGGTGAAGGACGGCGTCTTCTATTACCCGAGCGAGGCGTATCCGAAGTTCGGAATCGAGCCGTTTGCGGCGGCGCCGAAGGTGACGGTGGCGGGGAAGTAGGGGGCTGACGCCTAATCGCTTCAATGACTTGCATCTTTAAGATCACAAATTGTGATCTTAGAGATCGCGACCGGTTGCCACGCCGGCGCAGCTCTCGCGAAGTCGAGAACCGGGCACCAGGCTGACGAATCAAGAAGTTGCGTCTTTAAGATCGCATTTCGCGATCTTAAAGACAGGCCGCGGGCGCCATCGAAAATATCCGCCACTGGCGTTCACGGAACACGGCGCAGTTGATGGCAGCGACGATCTTGAGCAGTCCGCGCGCCGCGGCGATGAGCGTCTACATCGTGAGGCATTTGTTCGCCTGCGGACGCTGTTGGAGACCAATGCACAACTTGCGCGAAAGCTGGACGCACTGGAAAAGTCCGTCGCCGTCATGGATGCCGACACGAAGCGCCAATTCAAAGAACTGAGGGCCGTGGTGTTCGCTCTGGCGACGCCGCCAAGTAAGGAGCAGTAGCCATGTGTCGCTCGCGGTGACATGCATCGACGCCCCTCACAGCGATGGCGCAGAATGCCGCCAGGTCATCACGGGAACCGGGCAATGCCAGCTCAGCCACGAGAGGCCAACTCATGGGCCATCAATTCAGACTTCTGATGCTGTTCATGGGGCTCTCCATAGCCGCCCCCGTCATCGCTCAGCATTCGTCCATCCAACATATCCAGTGGATCATCAAGGAATCCACTGGCGGAGACATTTGGGCGTACATCGCACCAGACGGCAAGACCATCACCTTCTCCAGGACGCTCGATCGAAAAACTTTCGAGCTCCTCACTACCGACGTCGACGGTCGAGAACCCCGGCCATTCCTGAAATCGTCACCCGCCGCAAGCCTGACGCGCGGTGTGTGGTCGCGCCCGCACCGCCGCCTCGCCTTCACCGGAAGCGGCAGCAATGACTCGGACACGGCCGTTTACGTGGCCGACGCAAGCGGTGAAAACGTACGACGCATTCCCGCAAAGGGGTTGTCCGACAGGTATCTGTATCCGTCGTGGATGCCGGATGCCAGATCGGTGGTCGTCGTCGATGCAGCGGCTGCCGGTGGCAACACGCTCTATCGAATCGACCTGGAGTCAGGCGACAGCACCGCGTTGACGAATCCCGCCGAGGTCCTCCCGGGGATGCCGAGTGTTTCGCCCGACGGCAAAGTGATCGCGTTCGCCGGACAGTTGAACGAAGGACAAAAGTACGACCAGACCAAAAACCAGATCTGGTTGATGCCGATCGGCGGGGGCAAGCCCACCTCGATCAGCGCGGGCCAAGGGCGACAGCCGGACTGGTCGCCGGATGGCCGGTGGCTGGCATTTGCATCCGGCCGTGGTGACCCGGCCGGCCGCCACGCGGTGTTCGTCGTTGATCGTAAAGGCCGCAATTTGACGCAGCTCACCGAGTACTCCGTGAATGCACAACATCCGGTGTGGTCACCGGACGGCAAGTGGATGGTTTTCTCGGCCCAGGCAGACGAACTGGGAAATTCATTCGGGCTTGCTCGTATCTCTGTGCCGAAGCTGCCGAGGTAGGGAAGTAACGGCCTGGGAAAACGAACCATTCGAAGCCGATTCGCGGAACACAGGCCCCTTGATCTCCGCCCGCGACCTCAGGCCGTCCGCCGCAATCGGAAGTACCTGCCGCTCTCCTTCACCACTGCCTACCCCCTCCGCGCCTTCTCGATCGCCGCCACATCGATCTTCTTCATCTTCATCATCGCCTCGAACGCGCGCTTCGCCTCCGCTCCGCCCGCCGCCATTGCCTCCGTCAGCACCCGCGGCGTGATCTGCCAGGACAAACCCCACCGATCCTTGCACCAGCCACACGCGCTTTCCTGCCCGTCGTTCTGCACGATCGCATTCCAATAGCGGTCCGTTTCCGCCTGATCGTCGGTGGCGATCTGGAAAGAGAACGCCTCGCTCTGCTTGAACGCCGTTCCGCCGTTGAGACCCATGCATGGAATGCCGAACACGGTGAATTCCACCGTGAGGACCTGGCCTTGCTTGCCGCCCGGGAAATCACTGGGTGCCCTGTGCACGGCCGTGACCGCGCTGTTGGGGAACGTGGCCGCATAAAAGCGCGCCGCTGCCTCGGCGTCCTTTTCGTACCAGAGACAAATGGTGTTCTTCGCGATTTTCATTTCAATTCCTCCTGAGCCTAAATCTGCAGGCGCTCGCAGATGCTGCGAGCCAAGTCCGCGATCGCACCGCTACTTACGCCTGCACGATCGGCTTGAACCCGGCCCAGGCCATGCGGCCCATGTCGAAGGGCATGTCGGCGGGATCCATCATCTTGGCGAGGCGCGGATCCGCCATCACCTTCTTCATGATGCGTTTCTGGTCGGCCTTCGACTTGTAGATGATCCATGAGAACACCACCACCTCGCCCGGCTTCGCTTTGGCCATCTTTGGAAACAGCGAGGTGAAGGTCTTGCCCTCGTGCTTGCTGGTGAGCTGGTCGGCGACGCACTCGACGTACTCGAGCGCTCCGTGATCACGCCAGACTTTGCTGGCCACGCGGGCGATGCGGCGGTAGCGCGCGAGGTTCTTCTTCGCGAGCGGCAGTACGAATCCATCGACGTATCGGGACATGGGTTTCTCCTTGTTGACTATGGTCGAACGGCGGGCCGCCAGATCGACACCTGTCTGGGAAACGATTCATCGAGCCGGTCAGCGAGACTTGGACCGTTGCCGTTGATGTCTCTTTCCTGCCGGAAGATCAATACGTTGCGTCTTCAAGGTCGCAAAATGCGACCTTGAACGAGGAGCCGCCTGCCATGGGAGAATGCGCCGTCATGAGCGTCGATGGCTCTGCAGCTCGAGGCGGCCTGGCGGGCACGTACGAACGACGATGCACGAACTGAATCGGCTGCTGCAGACGCTTTGCGACTCTGAACTATCTATTGGTCTGTGGCCAGATCCCTGCGCATCCAACAGCGCCATGCTTGATTAGTTCGTTCGTGTGTGCTGATCTTTTCGTGCTGCGCCGTGCAGCCTGATTGCCGATGAGTCACGACGGCCCATGATCGAACTCACTTCCCTCCGCAAATCCTTCGGCGACTTCGCCGCCGTCCGGGACCTGTCCTTCTCCGTCCGGCGCGGCGAAGTCATGGGCCTCGTCGGCCCCAACGGCGCCGGCAAGACCACCACGCTGCGCGTCATGGCGGGCATCATCCCGCCGACGCAGGGCAAGGTCCTCATCGGCGGCCACGACATCGTGGCGGATCCCATCCAGGCCAAGCGCCAGCTCGCCTTCTTCCCCGACGAGCCGCGGCTCTTCGACTACCTCACCGTGCGGCAGCACCTGAACTTCGTCGCGCGCCTCTACGGCGTGCCGGACCACGAGTCGCGCGCGGTGCCGCTGCTCGAGGAGCTGGAGCTCGCCGATCGCGCGGACCATCTGCCGGGCGAGCTCTCGCGCGGCATGAAGCAGAAGCTCGCCATCGCCTGTGGCCTGCTGCATTCGCCCGCGGTGCTGATCTTCGATGAGCCGTTGACGGGGCTCGATCCGCTCGGCATCCGGCGCATGAAGGATTCGATCCGGCGCCGCGCGACCGAGGGGGCGGCCATCGTGCTGAGCTCGCACCTGCTGCATCTGCTCGAGGAAGTCTGCTCGCACGTGTTGATCATGAAAAAGGGCGAGTCCATCGCCTATGACACGATGGCGGCGGTGCATGCGCGCTTCAGCGACGGCGACCCGAACGCCAGCCTCGAAGACGTGTTCATCCGCGCGACGGGCGGCGCGGAGTCGTGAGCTCTTTTGCTTCCCTGGTCGGGGCGCTGTGGTACTTGCGCGTGACCTCGATCGTCGGGCGCGTCCGCTCGCGCCTCAGGCGGCTGAAGCAGCCGAAATATCTCGCCGGTGCACTGGTCGGCGCGGTGTACTTCTATCTGGTCTTCTTCCGGCGAGCGCATAGGCCGCAATTCGGCGGACATCCGGGCGCTCCTGCTTCGCCGGCCGAAGCGTTGCCCGCCGATCTGCTGCCGCTGTTCGGCGAGATCGGTGCGCTGGCCCTGCTGGTCGTGCTTGCGATCAACTGGCTGGTGCCGCGGCACGCCGCGCTGGCCTTCAGCGAGTCGGAGATCGCCTTCCTGTTCCCGGCGCCGGTCAGCCGCCGGATGTTGGTGCACTACCGGCTGCTCAGCGCGCAGCTCGGTATTGCCTTCACGGCACTCATATTCACGGTGGTGTTCGGGCGCGGCGGTGGGTTCGGCGATCACACCTGGTACAGGTTCATCGGCTGGTGGCTGATCCTGGCGATGGTCAACCTGCACTTCACGGGCACGTCGTTCGTCTACTCGCGCCTGCTCAACCGGAGCATCACGACGGCACGGCGGCGGGCCATCACGCTCAGTGTTGCGGCGGCGGTGTTGCTGGCACTCATCGCCTGGATCGCGTTCGCGGCGCGATTGCCGACGGCGGCCGATTTCAGCAGCGCGGCCAATGCGGCTGACTACGCGAGGGAGATGCTCCACGTTGGCCCCATGCCCTGGCTGCTGGCGCTGCCGAAGCTCGCCGTGGCGCCGTACTTTGCGATGCGCGCCGGCGAATTCGCACTGGCGATGCTTCCGGCCTTGGCGTTGCTCGCGGCTCACTACTTCTGGGTGGTGCACACGGAGGTATCCTTCGAGGAAGCGTCGATCGCGCGCGCCGAGAAGCGCGCGGCGCGGCGACGCGCCATCCAGCAGGGCGACTGGCGTGGCAACGCGGGCGCGATCAAGGCAGGCGCGCCGCCGTTCGTGCTCACCGGCAGCGGCCGGTCGGAGCCTGCGTTCCTGTGGAAGAACCTCATCGCGGCCGGCGCCTTGTTCCGTCCGAAGCCCATGCTGTCGCTCGCGGTCCTTCTCGGCGCCGGCGCGTGGTGGATTTCGCGCCAGCCCGATCTTCAAGCGGTGTCCGCGGCCTTGTCGGTCGTGGGACTCATCGTGCTGGTGCTGGCCGTCCTGTTCGGCCCGCAGCTCGTGCGACAGGATCTGCGCACGGATCTCGCCAACGCCGACATCCTCAAGACCTATCCACTGCGCGGCTGGCAGATCGTGCTCGGCGAGATGCTGACGCCGGTCGCGATCCTGACCGTGGTGAGCTGGCTCGCGCTGCTGACCATCTGGCTGGCGTTGCCCGACATGGCGATGAGCCGCATTCCGCCGGGGCTGCGCGGCGAAGCGGCGCTCGGCCTCGCGCTGCTGGCGCCGCCATTCATCGCCATTCAGGTCTTCATGCCGAATGCCGCCACGGTCCTGTTTCCCGCCTGGGTGCAGGCGACCGGCGACCGGACGGAGCGCGGCATCGAGGTGATGGGACAGCGGCTCATCTTCGTCGTCAGCCAGTTCCTCGTGACGGCGCTGGCGCTCTTGCCGGCGTTGCTCGTGGGAGGGCTCGTGTTGTTCATCGTGAACCTGATCGCCGGGATCGCGATCGGCGGCGCAGCAGCCGTGGTTGCCATGGCCGCGCTGCTCGGGTTCGAGGCCTGGCTCGGCATTCGCTGGCTGGGCAACCGCTTCGAGGCGCTGGATATTTCGTCGGAGCTGCGCGCCTAGCGGAACCGACGCTGGCGGTATGCCGCACGTGGGCTTTCACGCATGACGGCTATGCATCGATCGGGAATGGCCTGCACGGCCGCGCGAGCCTAACTTCCAGGCACACGACACCGTGGAGACCCGATCGAGCCGCCGTGCGCCACGGGGGTCCGGCGGCCCCCTGTCGCAAACTGCGAATCAGTCGTTGGTCGATCGCGGCAAGCTGTCGGATTCTTGGGCGCATGACCGCAGTGCGAAATGTGAACCCCATCAAACGACCCGTGCCGGGGCGCAGTCGCGGCATGAAGATCCTGCTCACGAGCCTGTTGCTCGGCGCAGCCGGCGTCGCGCCGCTGCTGCTCTACATCTTGTTAGGCCCCGCGGACGGCAACCCCATCGGCCTCGGACTGCTGGCCGTCGTGGCCGTACCCGCATCGATCATCGGCATGGCGATCGGCTGCATCACCCTCGTCGTGGAACGCTTCGCTCGTCCCAAGGCCTGACCGCGATGTTCCGCGCGCTGGGCATTCTCGTTCTGCTCTACGTCTGCCACGCGCTCGCGACCGGCGAGGTGTTTGCGAAAGACGGCTTCCGCGGCAAGTCGGTGTCGCGGGAGGAGAATCCGGGATACTTCGCCGCGGTGATCGCGGTCTACATCATTCTCGGCATCGCGCTGCTCACCGTGTTCTGAAGCGGGCGATGAACCCATGACGGCCAAACCACCCGGAGCGAAATGGATCCTGATCCTCGGCGCCGCCGGCTTCGCCGCGGGTTTCATCGGCCCGATGATCTTCGTGCCGGAGGCGAACCAGGGCCCGATGGTCGGCATCTTCATCTCGGGCCCCGCGGGCGTCGCGCTCGGCGCCATTCTCTGGGGCCTGTGCTCGCTTCTCAAACCCGGCCCGCGCGCTCAGTGGCGCATGCTCTGCACGCTCGCGGCCCTCGGCGTCGTCACGACGCTGCTGTGCGTGCAGCCGCCGCCTGCGTTGCTGGGCCATGTCTTCGACGGCGCGGTGCAGTCCTGCGAACCGGCCGCGGACACCGAAGAATCCGTGATCGACCACTGGGAAAAGCAGATCGCCCAATACGCGTATGCCGAGCCGCGCGCCGGCTGGCGCGAAGACATGCAGCGCCAGCTGCGCGACGCGCCGGGCGTCGTCATCACGGTGCGCATGCAACGGCAGAACGCCATCCGCGAACATCGCAAGCCGTGGAACCGCGGCCGCCAGTTCGCCACGGGCTGGACGCCGCAATCGCAAGACACACTGTTCTACGACGCGCACGGCACCTGCGATCGATACGCGGAAGGCAGCACGGTGCGCGGCTTCCAGGCGTACGACGCCGATGAGGTTCTCGCGGAAGCTTCGGTGTGGCCGCCGGCAAAGCTGCTGAGGATGTTGGGTGCGTCGAAGATGGCGGAGGTGCCGGCGAAGTGGGCGGAGCTCTGAGGGCGTTCAGGCCGAGTCACCCAGCCACTTCAGCCGTTGGTGCGGGGCAGTAGAACGAGGCGGCAAACGTTCTGGTGTTCCTTCCCGCCAGGAGCGCAGAATGCCGCCAGCTCATCCCACCCATCGACACGAAGTGCGAGGAATCGAATCGTGTTCCACACCGGCTACAACGGTCTTCTGGGTCTGCTGATCCTGATCGGCGACGTCTGGGCAATCATCAACATCGTGCAGAGCTCCGCCACCAACGGCAAGAAGGTGCTTTGGACGATCCTGGTGCTGCTGCTGCCGGTACTGGGCCTGATTCTCTGGTTCTTCCTGGGTCCCCGGGGTGGTCGTACATAGCGGGCGGCTCATGGCCCGCGCGAGCTGAAAACTCCCATTCACCGAGGTGCGTATGTCAGTCGCGAAAGTCATCGAGATCATCTCCAGCAGTTCCAAGAGCTTCGACGATGCGGTGGCCAAGGGCATTTCGCGCGCGTCGAAGACCATCAACGGCATCACCAGCGCGTGGGTCAAGGATCAAAGCGTCGAAGTGTCCAAGGGCAAGATCACCGAGTACCGCGTGATCCTCAAGGTCACCTTCGTGTTGAAGGGTGGCTCGGACGCGTGAGCCGGACGTCGGAAGCGCCGCGGACGCGCGGGCATTCGGGAATCCTACGGATGGCAATTGCGGCGCATCAAGGCGCTCAATTGCTCATCACCCGACAGGAGAGCGCCCGTGCAGTTATCGGAAATCCTCGACAAGACCGGAGGGCTCAAATCCATCGCGCGTGAGCTCAATCTCAACGAATCCGATGCGGCCAAGGCAGCCGCGGCGCTCGGGCCGGCAGTGCTCGGCGGCTTTCGCAAACAGGCTGAATCGCATCCGCAGGGCCTGACAGGCCTGGGCGGAATGCTGAGTCAGCTCGGCGGCGGTGGCCTGCTGGACTCGCTGCTGTCGCCCACGCCGACGGACACCGCGCCGGGCAACAACGTGCTCGGCCAGATCTTCGGCTCCAAGGACGTGAGCCGTGCGGTGGCGCAGAACGCTGCGGCGCAAACCGGCCAGGATCCCTCGATACTGAAGAAGATGCTGCCGATGCTCGCGATGCTGGTGGCGGGCTATCTGGCGAAGAATCGCGACGCGGGTTCACCGAAACTTTCACCGGACGGCGGCGCGGGTCTGGGCGGGTTGCCCGGCGGAATGCTGGGCGGCCAGGGCGCCGGTGGCTCAGCCGCCGGTGGACTGGGTGCGCTGCTCAACATGGGCGGCAAGGGCAATCCGCTGGATGAGATCATGGGAAGGTTGGGTAGATAGCCCAACCTTCCCGGTGCAGCCTCAGGCGGGCGAGCGGCGGGGGTCAGGTCCCCATGCCGAGCGCCGCCAATACCTCGGCGCCTTTTGCCTTCACGGCTTTCGCCTTCTCCACGGCCTCGGCCGGTTTGTCCGCGGACTCGGCGCTGGCCTCCGCCCAGGTGGACTTCATCCACTCGAGTCCCGACTTCGCGCTCTCGAGCGCCTCCTGGCTCACATTCTTCGGCAGCTTCTTCGAGCTGGACAGGATGTCGACGCGACTCTGGATGGCCTCGACCATCTTGGGCACGTCGGCACTCATCGAGCCCCATTCGGCCGCGGCGGCGTCGAATTGCTGCTTGCCGCTCGCGATGGCGGCCTTGAGCGAATCGACCGCCTTGCTCAATTCCGGCGTGCCCGCGAGCACGGCCTTGTAGTCCTCTTTCGCCAGGCTGTCCTTGAGCGTGGCCAGCGTGGACTCAACGCCCTGGTACGCCTCGGGCGCGTACCTGGTGCCTTCCTCCTTGAGCGCGGACACGGAAGTCTCGATGGCGGTGAGTGCCTGGGTGGCCTCGTTCTTCTGACGCGCGCACCCGCTGACGAGCAGCGTGACGGCCGCAACGGCCAGGAAAACCTTTGCAAGTCGCATGGGATGACTCCTTGGGAAATTTTTCTTGTCAGGGAATACGCAGCTTCTGGCCCGGCTTGATCTTGTTAGGGTCGGTGAGCTGGTCGCGGTTGGCCTCGAAGATCTTCGGGTACAGCATCTTGTCCCCGTAGAACTCCTCGGCGATCTTCGACAGTGAATCGCCTTTCTTCACCACGTAGAACTGGGCGTACGGATTTTCCGTGGCAGCAGGCTTGCCAGCATCTTCGGTCATGGCGGCGCCTCCATTGCAGGAAGGCGCCAACACTAGTTCAGATCGCGGAGAATGGCGAACGCGGTGATGCTGCGATGCTGCGATGCGAGAGAGGCTCGAGCGCCGGGCAACTCCCGCTTCCAAATGCGCGCACTCCATCACACCGCTCGAGATGGCCGAGGAGCGCGGCTCAATGACTCCCGGCAATTGCCGATACCCGTCTCAGAACCGGCGCCCGCTGCAGGGCAATATTGCGGGCGCATGCGCGAAATGGACGAATCGACTTCCCTGAAATCCAGTCACTCGGTTGCATTGCTGATCGGCATCCTGCTGACGTGCCTCGCCATGGTCGGGCACCGCTTCCTGCCGGAGCGGCGGCTCGCGATCCAGAACTCGAACGAGGGCCCGTGGCCTTTCCTGATGCAATCCGGTGATGGCGCGCCGGCGGACATTCAGTGGGTGGACCAGGCGCGTTTCCACTTCGCCTGCCAGGTCCCCGAGGCCACGGTCGAACAGGGCTGCAGCTTCGGCTATCCACTGCATGGCGAGCGCGTGGACCACGGCACCGATCTCTCGCGCTTCCGCACTTTGAACCTGACGATTCGCTACACGGGCAGCGCCAGGTACCTGCGCGTCGCCGTCCGCAATTTCGACCCGAGATTCTCGACAATCGAGGATCTGAATTCGCCGAAGTACAACTTCGTCAACATCCCTGCCAGGGAACTGGCCCGACCCGTCGCCATCAATTTGAGCGAGTTCTGGGTGCCCGAGTGGTGGATCGCCCAATATGACTTGCCGAGATCCATGTCGCAGGCGGATCTCAGCAACGCGACCATCTTTTCTATCGATCTGCGAGGCGATCTCTCCGGATCGCACCACGACATCCAGATCGACAAGATCGAGTTCGTCGGAGACTGGATCAGCGCCGAGTACTGGTACCTCGGCATCCTGTGCCTGTGGCTGGTCATCGCCACGACCTACGGCATCTCGCAGTGGGTGATCCTGCGGCGCAAGCATCGCGAGCAGCGCCGCAAGATCCATGACCTCGAGAGCGAAAAGGAGAACTACCGCAGGCTCTCGACGCTCGATGCGCTGACGAACGTGTTGAACCGCCACGGCATCGAGCGCTTCGTCGAGTCGCTGCAGGCCACCCGCGTGCCCGCGAGCGTGATCGTCATCGACATCGACCACTTCAAGCGGGTCAACGACCAACGCGGCCACTACGGCGGCGATCGGGTGCTGCGCAGGATGGGCGAGATCCTGCGCGCGCACACGCGCAACACCGACGGCCTCGGCCGCTGGGGCGGCGAGGAGTTCGTGCTGGTGTGCCCGGGCGCGACGCTGGAGAAGGCGGCAGAGCTCGCCGAGAAGCTGCGGCACAAGATCATGGATACGAACTTCATCCCGGAAGACCCGCTGCCGATCACCGCCAGCTTCGGCGTGGCGACCGCGCGTGCGGAGCAGAGCTTCGAGGACGCGTTCCGGCAGGCGGACGAAGCGCTGTACCTGGCCAAGAGCCGGGGTCGAAACTGTGTGGTCGCCGCGGCCGAGGATCAGATGCACAAGATGACGGGGGCGCGGAAGGGTACCTGGGCGCTCGTCAGCGGGCGCTTCAAGTTGCACAAGTAGGTAACGGTTCTCGCGGGACTTCCTGACCACGGCGCCGCGCGGGCTCCGCGCGGGAGGGCCGAGTTCTCCACTTGCGGTTTGACTGGTGCTGCCGCACGCTGATCGCAGTTCCACGTCGAGGATGCGCATGCAACCCAGAGCGCTCCTGCAGATCTTCAAGACCGCCACGCAGCGCTGGCTGGATCACGATGCCTTCGAGCATGCCGGCGCGCTCGCCTTCTGCACGCTGTTCTCGCTCGCGCCGCTGGTGATCATCGTGGTCGCCGTCGTGGGCATCGTATTCGGCGAGGACGCGGCGAGCGGCAAGATTTCCGCGGCGATCTCGGATCTCGTGGGGCATCAGGCGGCGACGGCAGTGGAAGGGGCGGTGCGGCGCTCGCGATTGCAGGAAGCGGGACTGCTGCCGACGATTCTCGGCATCGGCGCGCTCGCCTTCGGCGCGACCACGGTGTTCGCACAGATGCAAAGCGCACTCAACAAGTTCTGGGGCGTGAAGGCGCGGCCGGCGCGCAGCGGCATTCTCACCTTCTTCATGGTGCGCCTGCTGTCGCTCGGCATGGTGCTCATCATCGGGTTCCTGATGCTCACCTCGTTCATCGTGAGCCTGGGCATCACGGGGGTGATCGAATATGCGCGCTCGTGGATTCCGATCCCGGGCTTCGCCGTGATGCTGATCGATCTCGCCGTGTCGCTGGGCATCACCACGGTGCTCTTCGGCATGCTGTTCAAGGTGCTGCCGGACGTGAGCATCCGCTGGTCCGATGTGTGGCGCGGCGCGTTCATCACCGCGCTGCTCTTTGCGATCGGCAAGTACCTCATCTCGCTGTACCTCACGCACGTGGCGCCCGCTTCGACATATGGCGCGGCCGGCTCGCTGGTGCTGATCTTGTTGTGGGTGTACTACTCGTCGCTGATCCTGTTCTTCGGAACCTGCCTCACGATCGCGACCATCCTCGCGCGCGGCGAGGAAGTGCAGCCGAAGAAGACCGCGGTGCGAACCCGCGTGGTCGTGGAGGGGGCGTCATAGCGGTGCCGGGGAAGGAAAACCGGGAAATCTGCAGACCGGTAGTGGTTTCACCGTCGAGCGAAAACTGAACCTCGTTTCGTGAACCCCGGTCACGTTTGCGCGGCACGTTCGCGCGAAGATCATTGAATCTTCTTTAGCCATTGCCGATAGCGATTCCGGTGTCCCTGCGCAGTGCGGGAACGAATCGCAGGCACGCTCCCGGAATGACCGAGTCGATCCATCGAAAGCCCACGCAATCAGCTGTCTTGCTGCTCGGCATCCTGGTCACGCTGCTGGCCGTGGTCGCGCATCGCTTCCTGCCGGAACGCCGGCTGACGATCGACAGTTCGCGCGAGGGCGCCAACTTCTTCCCCGTGGAAAGCGGCAGCGGAGTACAGGCGGCTTTCAAGTGGATCGACCAGGCGAAATTCCACTACACCTGCCAGTTCCCGCGGGCGACCGTCATGCAGGGCTGCGGCTTCGCGTACATGCTCTCCGGCGCGGACGCCAGCCGGGGCATCGATCTGTCGCGCTTCCGGACCTTGAAGCTGGCCGTCCGCTACACGGGCGATTCGCAGTACCTGCGCGTCGGCATTCGCAACTTCGACCCGAGGTTCTCGCGCCTCGAGGACCTGAACTCGCCGAAGTTCAATTTCGTCAACATCCCGACCCGGGATCTCGATCGGCCCATCGCGATCAACATGAGCGAGTTCGCGGTGGCCGAGTGGTGGACGACTGCGTACAACCTGCCGCGGGAGTACTCGCGGCCCGATCTGCGCAATGCCACTGTCCTCAACATCGATCTTCAGGGAGACCTCGGCGGGACGTACCACGACATCCAGATCGACAGGATCGAGTTCGTGGGGCACTGGATCAGCGCGGAGTCCTGGTACCTCGGCATCCTGTGCGTGTGGATGGTAGTGGGGACGGTATATGGAACATCACAATGGCTGCGGATGCGCCGCAAGCAGCGCATGCAGCGCGAGAAGATCCGCAGCCTCGAGCACGAGAAAGAGAAGTACCTCAAGCTCTCGACGATGGATGGACTGACGAACGTCCTGAACCGACACGGCATCGATCAGTTCATCGCGGCGCTGCGCATCACCGGGGTGCCCGCCAGTGTCATCGTGATCGATCTCGACAACTTCAAACTCGTCAACGATCAGCGCGGGCACTACGGCGGCGATCGTGTTCTGCGGACGATGGGCGAGATCCTGCGCAGCCAGACGCGCAACACGGATGGCCTGGGCCGCTGGGGCGGCGAGGAGTTCGTGCTCGTGTGCCCGGGTACGGGTCTGGCGAAGGCCGTGGAGCTGGCGGAGAAATTACGGCAGAAGGTCGCCGAGACGAACTTCATTCCTGAAGACCCGCTGCCCATCACCGCGAGCTTCGGGGTGGCGGCCTCGAGCGCCGATCAGAGTTTCGAAGATGCGTTCCGGCAGGCGGACCAGGCGCTGTACCTGGCCAAGAGCCGCGGCCGCAACTGCGTAGTCGCCGCGAGTGCAGACCAGATGCACAAGGTCACCGGCGCGCGCAAAGGCACCTGGGCATTGATCAGCGGCCGGTTCAAGTTGCACGGGTGAGAGCGGTGCCGGAGAGCGGTGCCGGGGAAGGAAAACGGGAAATGGGGACATTCCTGATTTGCCCGCTTCGCGGGCAAACGGGGACGCACCTGCGGCAGGTACGTCCCCGTTTGCTAGCAAATCAGGAATGTCCCCATTTCCCGTTTTCCTTCCCCGGCACCGCTACACGGCACCGCTACAGATTCCGCTTCCTGAACTGTTCCATCAGGTAATCCGTCGACCTCACCGCCATCGCCATGATGGTGAGCGTCGGGTTCTGGCATCCGCCCGACGGGAACCCCGACGCGTCCATCACGAAAAGATTCTTCACATCGTGCGTCTGCTGAAACTGATTCAGCACCGACTGTTTCGGATCGCTGCCCATGCGCGCTCCGCCCATCTCGTGGATGCCATAACCCGGGATGCGATCCTCATGGAAATACGTACGGATGTTCTTCGCCCCCGCAGCCTCCAGCATCTCGCCGGCGCTCACCGCCATGTCGCGGATGATGGCTTTCTCGTTGTCGCCCCATGACATGTCGATGTGCAGCACAGGGATGCCGAAGACGTCGGTGACGTTCTTGTTGATCGTCACGCGGTTGTGCTTGTAGGCGAGGCATTCACCAAAGCCCGAGAACTCCAGCGTCCACTGCCCATCCTTCACGGCATCCTTGTACGCCTGGCCGAACCCCGGCGCGCTCATGCGAAAGCCGAGCTGGCTGCCGCCCTGGAAGCCATAGCCGCGCACGAAATCCTTGTGCCGCGGCCCGTTCGCGGTGTTGCGGAAGCGGATCACGTAGAGCCCGTTGGGCCGATGCGCCGTATTGAGACTCGGCTTGCCCGGCATGTCGGGAAATTCACCCGCGCCACCGCCCGCGACCCACATGTGGTCCATGAGGTACTCGCCGAGCACGCCGCTGGAGTTGGCCAACCCGCCCGGCGCCGAGTTGAGCAGGATGCGCGTCGATTCGAGCGCCTGCGCGCACAGCACGACGCTCTTCGCGCGGATCTCGCGCGTCTCGCGCGTCACGCGATCCACGTACGAGACGCCGCGCGCCTTGTGGGTCTTCGGGTCCATCAGCACCTGGTAGACCATGGCATTCGGAATGTGCGTGCACTTGCCGGTCTTGAGCGCGTCGGCGACGGTGGTGAACGCGGAATTGAAATAGGAATGCGTGACGCAGCCGCGCTCGCAGGGGCCGCAGAAGTGGCAGGGCGCCCGTCCATTGATGGGCTTGGTGAGATTGGCCACGCGGCCGATGGTCAGCGTGCGTCCGAACTTCGATTTGACCGCGCCGCGCACGTGCTCCTCGACACAGGTGAGCGCCATCGGCGGCAGGAACTTGCTGTCCGGCAGCTCGGGATTGTTCTCGACCATGCCGGAGATGCCGACGTAGTCCTCGACGAGCTCGTAGTACGGCACGAGGTCCTTGTAGTCGAGCGGCCAGTCGGCACCGTGACCGTCGAAGGAATAGCCTTTGAGGTCCTGCTGCGAGTAGCGGTAGCTCTGCCGGCCCCAGACATTGGTGCGCCCGCCCGTGACGCGCATGCGGCCCTGCCACGAGAACGGCTTGCCTTCGGGCGTGGTGTACGGCTCATCGATGTCGTTGCAGAACCAGCTTTCGTTGTACTCGGTGCAGGCGTAGCAATCCTTCTGCACGGGGCGCTTGCGGCGGATGAGATCGTTGGCGCGCGCCTGGTACTTGAGCTCGTAGGGCTGCACGTGCTCGCGGTAGTCGCCGTCGGTGAGCGGCCGGCCGGCGCAGACCAGCGCGACGCGCATGCCGGCTTCGCTCATGCGCTTGGCGGCCCAGCCACCGGATGCGCCTGATCCGACGACGATGGCATCGTATTCCTCGGGATGGGTCAGTATCAGCACGCGCGTTCCTCGAGTTGAGATGGAGCGGGTCGGACTATACTGCCGCGACGATGTGGGGCGAAGGAGATCGTGATGAGCGATGACGTACGTGATGAAGCGATGGCGGTGAGTTCGGATCCGGGCCAAGGTCCGTTGCGTCACTTTCGTCTGGGGCGTCGGCAGGTCTTGCAGACGTTCGCGACGGGCGTCGGCGCGGCCGCGTTCGTGTTGCCGGCCTCCGCCGCGCACCTGCATCAGGCGGTGGCCGCGGCAGCGAGTACCACGGACGCTGCGATGGGCGGCGCCACCTCGTCATTGCTTTTTCTGGATCGACACGGCTTCGACACGCTCGCCTTGCTGAGCGAGCAGATCGTTCCGGGCGCACGCGCCGCGCAGGTGCCGGAGTTCCTCGACCGGTTGCTGGCCGTCGAATTGACCGACACCCAGAAGCGCTTCACGCAGGCGCTCGGCGCCTTCGAGCGTGAAGCGCGCGAGGCGCATGGCAAACCGTGGAAGGCGTTGACGGCGGAGCAGTCGTCGGCGCTGCTCACGAAAATTTCCGCGCTGCCGACTGACGATGCGTCGCGCCGCGCGTTCGACGGCATCAAGGGCGCGGTGGCCGAGACGTACTATTCGAGCGAGGCCGGGATGAAAGAGCTCGGCTGGAACGGCAGCGTGGCCTTCGCGCCGCCCGCCCCCTGCGGGTGAGTGACAGTGGTGGTGGTGTCAGGCAGGGAGAACGCGTGCGCGTTTTCCCTGCCT
>DASTRL010000112.1:0-32735 GCA_035761265.1 Steroidobacteraceae bacterium | reverse complement strand
CGCCAAGGCGGCGCGCATGTCCATGGCCGTGCACGTGCAGGCCATGCTGGATTTTCACGAGGCCGGCGTGCCCACCGTCGACTATGGCAATAACATCCGGCAGATGGCGCTCGAGGAAGGCGTGAAGCATGCCTTCGACTTTCCCGGCTTCGTGCCCGCCTACATCCGGCCGCTGTTCTGCCGCGGCATCGGGCCGTTCCGCTGGGTGGCGTTGTCGGGCGATCCCGAGGACATCGCGAAGACCGACGCCAAGGTGAAGGAACTGCTGCCTGAAGACACGCATCTGCATCACTGGCTGGAGATGGCGAAAGCGCGCATCCAGTTTCAGGGACTGCCGGCACGCATCTGCTGGTTAGGCCTCGGTGATCGACACCGGCTCGGCCTCGCCTTCAACGAGATGGTGGCGCGCGGTGAGCTCAAGGCGCCCATCGTCATCGGGCGCGACCATCTCGATTCAGGCTCTGTGGCCTCGCCGAACCGCGAGACCGAAGCCATGCGCGACGGCTCGGATGCGGTCTCGGACTGGCCGCTGCTGAATGCGCTGCTGAATACCGCGAGCGGCGCCACCTGGGTGTCGCTGCACCACGGCGGCGGCGTCGGCATGGGCTTCTCCCAGCACGCCGGCGTGGTGATCGTGTGTGACGGCACCGAAGCGGCCGCTCGACGCATCGCGCGCGTGCTGTGGAACGATCCGGCGAGCGGTGTCATGCGCCACGCGGATGCCGGCTACGAGATCGCGATCGAGACCGCCCGCAAACACAAGCTCGACCTGCCAGGCATCCTGTAGATATGCCAATTGACGGACGGCTCCTACGCGCGCGGAACGCGCGCATTCGACGGCACTCCAACCGCGTTCACCCCAAAGCCAGGAGGAGCCCATGTCCTATATCGACGGATTCGTAGTCGCGGTGCCGCGCGCCAACAAGGATGCATATCGCAACCATGCGGCGAGCGCCATCCCGTGGTTCAAGGAATTCGGCGCGACGCGCCAGGTGGAGGCTTGGGGCGATGACGTGCCCGACGGCAAGGTCACCGACTTCAAGACGGCCGTGCAGGCCAAGCCCGACGAGACCATCGTGTTCTCGTGGCTCGAGTACCCGGACAAGGCCACGCGCGACGCGGCCAACAAGAAGATGATGGAAGACGCGAAGATGAAGGAGATGGGCGCGAACATGCCCTTCGACGGCCAGCGCATGATCTGGGGCGGCTTCCAGCCCATCAACGACAGCGGCAAATCCTCGAAGACGGGCTACGTCGACGGCTGCCTGATCGCCGTGCCCAAGGCCAACAAGGCGGCGTACAAGGAGATGGCCGACAAGCAGGCCGCCATCCTCAAGGAATACGGCGCGACGCGCACGGTCGATGCCTGGGGCGATGACGTGCCTGACGGCAAGGTCACCGACTACAAAGGCGCGGTGAAGGCCAGGCCCGATGAGATCGTCGTGTTCTCCTGGATCGAATGGCCGTCGAAGGAGGCGCGCGACCAGGGCTGGGATGCCGCCCAGAAGGATCCGCGCATGAAGGATCTGAAAATGCCCTTCGATGGGCAGCGGCTGGTGTACGGCGGTTTCATGACCCTGCTGGATCAGTAGCCGACATCAAAGGGGTCGCTACCTGAGGGCCAGCTCCACGCGGACCTTGCCCCCGGTCGCGGCCACCGTCTTGATGCCGAGCAGGAATACGCGCGTCGGCTCGATCTGTCCCGCGCCTAACAAGGCGTCGCGGATGACCTGCGCACGGGCCCGCGCCAGGTCGCCGAGCTCCGCCTCCGTCGCGGGTTGTCGCTCGCGCAGTGCCGCCTCGAGCTGCTCGATGCCGGCCCGGTAGGGAACTTCCTCACCCTTGCTCCTGCGCTTCTCGAGCACGGTGAGCGCCGCCGCCGGCAGCGGTGCCTTGCCGGAATCCTTCTCGTACTGCTTGCGCAGCAGCTCGAATCGCGCGGCATCATCCATTCCGGCTTGCACGCCCGCGGCGGCCAGGCGGGTCTCGAGCCGCGACTGCGCGAGTGCCGCACCGTCGGCATCGGGCGAATAGACGGTGGGAATTTCGAGCTCCAGCGCGGGACGTTCGCCCAGCGCCTTGGCGAGCGCCCGCAGGCGCTCCTGCCCGGCCGCGTCCAGCGACGCGGAACCCGTCGCGAAATCGAGCTGGTTGATCTCATCCTCGCGGCCGCCGAGCTTCGCGAGCAGCGTGAACGGTGAAGTGGCAACCTTGGTCAGCAGGCCGAGGAACGCTTTCCAGATCAGCGGCCCGACGCGGAACTGCGGATCGTCGAGGCTGCCCGTGAGCGGCAGATCGATGTCGATGACGCCGTTGCGGTCCTTGAGCAACGCCACCGCGAGCTTCAATGGCAGCTTCACGGCGTCCGGGCTCTCGACGCGCGCGCCGAGCTGCAGCTGGTCGATGACGAACTTCTGCCTGGCGGTGAGCTGCCGGTCCTGGACCTGGTAGTTGACGTCGATGGACAACTTGCCCTTCTCGATCTCGTAGCCGGCGAAATGGCCGGAGTACGGCGTGACCGAGGTCATCTCCACGCCGTCGAACTTCACGTGCACGTCGGTGTACAGCGCCGCGGACAGCAGGTTGATCTCGCCGTTGATCAGCGCCGGCGCGTAACGGTCGACGCGGCCCTTGAGGTCCACCCTGGCGCGCGAGCGGGGATCCGAAGACAGCCCCGCGATGCTGCCGGTGAGCTCCTGCAGGCTGACCGCGTAGTTAGGCTTGATCCAGTAGTCGGCGAAATTCGCCGATCCACCCTGCACGCCGATTCGCCCGATGCTCATGCGCATGGCGCCCGGGTTGCCGCCGGGCACGCGGCGTACCTCGTTGACCTCGACGGTCTGCACCGCGGGCGGCGCACTGCCCGCGGCCGGCGTGAACAACCGGGTGATGTTCAGCGTCTGGTCGGGCGCGATGACGAGGCGTGCATACGGCGCGCGCGCATCGATGCGCGCGATGCCGAGACGCGCCGGCCGCGGGCCGGAAGTCGCCGCATAGTCGATGCCGCTCGCCGTGACCCGATCCCACCGCAGCAGGTCCTGCTTCAGCGTGTTGTCGATGGCGGCGAGTTTTTCGACGGTGACATCGCCCTTCACGGTGAGCGGTCCGGCCTCGGTGTAGTTCAGGTCCAGCGCGCTGCTCAGCGAGGCGCTGTTCAGCGTGATCTGCGTGTAGGCGGATAGATAGGGTTGCAGCGACACCAGGTTGAACCCGTTCACCTCGATGCGGCCAGCGAAGGACTTGCCATTGGCGGCTGCCTGCCCGTGCACCTCGAGCTCGCCCGTCTGCTCGCCCTTCGCGGTCGCTTCGAGCGTGACCTGCGCGTCCGGGGCCGTGCTGAAGCCGGTCAGAGCCAGCGACACCGGCGTCAGCGAAAACGCCGCGCCCGGATGCACCAGCGAATCGTTGAAGTCCACGCGCAGGTCGGCGACCGAGATGTCCGGCGCGGCAATTGTCCAGGCAGGTGTGCTGGCAGCCGCGGGGGTGCTGGTTGCCGCGGGTGCGTCGGCCGGCGCCGCCGGCGCCATCAGCTCGGCGAGATTGATACGACCTTCCGCATCGCGGGCCGTGCGCAACGTCCCGCCCTCGAGCCGCACGTGCGCGATATCGACGCGCCGCGTGCGCAGATTCACCTGCGCCTCCTGCAGCGCGAGCCTGGCGACTTCGACGTAGTCCTGCTCGCGGCCCGGCGGTCGCAAGCCGATGTCGGTGAGTGCGAGCTGGTGCACGGCGAGCCGCAGTCCGCCATCCTCGGCCGCGGTGTAGAAATATTCGCCGTCGAGATTGATCTCACCCTTCGTCAGATCGAACGCCAAGACATCGCGCAGGTACTCCCATACCGTGCGCGCCTTGAGCGCCGACACCTGGAACTTGCCGTTCGAGCTCAGGGGCTCGAGCTGGAACGTACCGCTCCAGGCAAAGCTCTCGCCATTCACGGATGCGCCGCGCAGCGCATAGGCGTTGCCACTGTGGCCGCCGGTGCTGAAATCGCGCAGCTCGAAGGTGATGGGGCGCAGCTCGGTGGCGAATGGCGTCGAACGCGTGCGGTCTTCGAAGGCGATGCGCCCGCGGGATACGCCGAGCCGGTCGATGAACACCCGCGGTGTTTCGCCGGAATCCGAGGGTGGCCCAGGGTTCGCGAGGTGCGAAAGGTCGACGAGATTCAGGCTGCCATCGGGCCGCAGGAGCGCGCGGACGAAAGGATCGTCGAGCTCCACGTTGGCGAAGCTTGCGCCGAACCGCCAGACCGAGGAGACATCGAAGTCGAGCAGCAGCCGGCCGAAGGCCAGCAATGGCGCGCCGTCCGCGTCGGGCAACGAGACATCGCGAAATTCGAGCGTGAGCGTGAGGGGATTGAAGCGGACGTCGCCGACCTTTGCGACGCGGTGGTACTGCTCGCTGGAAAAATCCACGATGGTCGAGCGCACCAGGCGCGGCACCCACCAGAACCCGAGCACCATGTAGAGGACGAACAGCAGCGCAAGCGCGATCAGCGTGATGCGTGCGGCGCGCGACAGCAGGATGGCGGGCAGGCGTATCACGAGGCGCAGCCTACGCCGCTCGTCGTGGCGAGGCCACTGAGGCCGGAGGTCACCTGCCGCAGGCGCGCGGCCAATCCTCCGCCGCGCCGCGTCTCCACTGGATGAACTCGCCGGACTTTTCCTGGCCGGTGTCGCGCGCGAAGAGCAGCGTCTGCCCGCTCGGCGAGAACAGCGCGCCGACCTCGGTGGCGTTCACGTTGATCGCGGCGGGCAGGCGCACTCGTGCCTGCCAACGCCCGTCCTGCAGTGCGGACTCGTACAGGCCATCGTCGGTCATGACGATCATGGCCTTGCCGTCCGGGGAGATCTCGGCTTCGTACTCGTTCGCCGGCGTGTTGATCGCGGGCCCGAGATTCTCGACCGACCACTTGCCGCCGATCTCGTGCGCGCGCCAGATGTCGGTCTTGCCGAGGCCGCCGGTGCGATCGGAGCCGAAGTACAGCCAGCCATCGGCGGCGATGCGCGGGAACCATTCGCGGCCGGACGAATTCACCGGCTCGGGCAGTCGCTCGGGTGCCTGCCATTTCATCGAGGCATCGCGGGTCACGCGCCACAGGTCGAGGTTGCGGCCGTGGATGCCATCGGTGGTGCGCGTGGAGATGAAGTACAGCGTGCGGCCGTCGCGCGTGAACCAGGGATCGGCTTCGACGCCGTCACCGACGAAGGGCGCATCGACGGGCGTGGTCCAGCCGGCAGGTCCGCAGTGGGACATGTAGATGCGCCAACCGGAGAAATCCGGCGCGCTGCGCACGAAATAGAAGTCGCCGGTGAGCGGATCGAAGGCCGGGTGCGATTCGAAGCGGTCGCTGGAAATCTGCGCGGGCGCCCAGGTGGTGTGCGACCCCGGCGCCTGCGGCGTAGCGGCCGCGCCGGCCATGGCGAGTGACAGGAGCCATCGAAGCTGCCGGAGAGTCTTCATACAGTGCGCGAAGTCTACGCTTGCTGTGCACGTCCGTGCCGGCTCTATGCTCGAGGCATGCCCAAGCACACCGCGACCCTGTTCATCGAATGCCGCCGCTGCGGTCACAAGGCGCAGCGCGAGGTGACGCAACTGCCGCTGCCCGCGGGCGCGCGCTGGCGCTGTTCGAATTGCGGCAATCGAGAGCCGTCTTCCATCAAGGTGTGGCACACGGGCGGATCTTCGTCGGCGCGCATCGTCTCCTTCCCACGCGGCAACCGCCGCCATTGAAAAGGGGGACAGTCCCTCTTTCCTAGCAAAGAGGGACTGTCCCTCTTTCCTAGCAAACCGGGACTGTCCCCATTTTCCACGGTCGCTCCCACGGTGGTTTCCACGCCGCGCACTTCCAATGCGCGCCGTCGATTACACCTCACACCTCACTCAGGGAGTTTGATCATGTTGAAGCTGTCCATGGCAGCGTCGGCCCTCGTGGCCGTGACGCTCGCCGCCCCGTCCCAGGCCACCGGTCCCTTGCGCGACCGCGATGACCCGGCGGTCGTCCGTGAATGGAACGTGCTCGCGGAGGGAGTCATCCCGGCCTCGGCCGGTCCGACACTGCCCCGTCCCTACGCGATGATGCACATCGCGATGTTCGATGCGGTGAATTCCATCGAAGGCGGCTACACCGCCTACCGCGTGCGCATCCCGGCCTCGCGCGCCGCCTCGAGCGAAGCGGCGGCCGCACAGGCGGCGCACGATGTGCTGACCGCGCTCTATCCGGCAAACACCGCACAGTTCGATGGCGCGCTGAACGCACGCCTCGCCAACATCCAGCCGCTGCGCGCGCAGCTCGGTGCGCAGGTGGGCCGCGAAGTGGCGAAGAAGATCCTCGAGTGGCGCGCCAACGATGGCTGGGCCATCTCGCAGACCTTCACGCCACCCGCGCTGCCCGGCGTGTGGCAGCCCACGCCGCCGAACTTCCCCGCCGCCGCCTTCGTGCAAGCGGGTGATGCGAAGCCCTTCGCCCTGCCCACGCCTTACTACTTCCTGCCGCGCCGCCCGCCCGCGCTCAACAGCCAGGAGTACGCGGACGCGCTGAATGAGATCAAGACCATCGGCGGCGCCACCAGCGCCGTGCGCACCGAGGAGCAGACCCTGCAGGCCAAGCTCTGGGCCAGCGTCGGCTACAAGGAGAACTGGGGCGGCGTCTGGAACGGCGTCGCGCGCACGCTCTCGTACACGAAGAAGCTGTCGCTGATCGAGTCGTCGCGCATGTTCGCGCTGCTGAACGTCGCGATGATGGACGGCGTGCAGACCGCGCAGGCGAGCAAGTACGTCTACCAGATGTGGCGCCCGGTGCACGCGATCCAGCGTGCTGATGAGGACATGAACGCGGCCACGGATGCGGACCCGACCTGGATGCCGCTCCTGACCACGCCACCGTATCCGTCCTACGCCGGCAACATGGCGTGCATCGGCGCCGCGTCCGCGCGCGCGCTGGGCCTGTACTTCGGCACCAACGACATCCGTGTGAGCTTCCAGTGGTCGAGCACCGATGGCATCCACTACGTCGCCCGCGGCTTCGCCGGCTTCCAGCAGCTCGCCGAACACCAGGCGGCCAGCCGCGAATACGGCGGCATCCACTTCCACTTCGACACCACGGCCAGCCAGGAGGTTTGCCCCAGGGTGGCCGACTACGTGCATGCCAATTACATGCGCCCGAAGCGGAATTGATCCGGCTGTCAGAAAACTGTGACCCGCCCCGGGGAAGTTCGCCGCTTCGACCGGCCGGCCGGCTCATTCAGACTGCAGCCGTGGCTCGAGATGCAGTCATATCGACAGCAACCCAGCCACAGGTAGTCTCCAGCGAGCGAAAGCACGCGAGGGAACTACGACCGGGAGACCGCACCAGCGTGCGGTCTCCTTTTTCATGGCCGGGAAAAGCGCGTCAGACCTGACGCGGGCGGTTGGCCGAGCGCCACCAGAAAAAGAGCACCAGGCCGGCGCCGAGCATGCCGCCCAGATGCGCAAAATGCGCCACGCCCTGCGACGTGCCCAACACACCACTCGCGAGCTCGATGATGGCGTAGCCCGTCACGAGCACCCACGCCTTCATCGGTATCGGCGGGAAGATCAACATCACGCGGCTGTGCGGAAACAGGAATGCGAATGCCAGCAGCACGCCGAACACACCGCCCGACGCGCCCACGGTCGGACCCGCGCCCTGGTCGACCATCGCCGTGACCACCAGCAACTGCACCACGGCCGCCGAAACGACCGAG
Source organism: Steroidobacteraceae bacterium (assembly GCA_035761265.1). GTDB lineage: Bacteria > Pseudomonadota > Gammaproteobacteria > Steroidobacterales > Steroidobacteraceae > CADEED01. The sequence continues at coordinate 25,014 of DASTRL010000112.1, read as the reverse complement.
GCGAAGTACAGCCAGGCGAAGCGGCGCGAACCCACGGCGCGCTCGACCATGGTGCCGAACGACCACAGCGCGAACATGTTGAAGGCGATGTGCGCGATGTTGCGCGGATCGTGCAGGAAAGCCGAGGTCAGGAGCTGCCACGGCTCGAAGCCGACGTTCCCGAGGCCCGGCACGAAGTAGTCTCCCAGCGGCCAGAGCGCGAAGCGCCCGATGAGGTGGTCGGCGGTCACCTGCTGCAGGCCGAAGACTGCGACATTGGCGACCAGGAGCATGCGGATCACGGGTGTCATGGCATTGAGACTCAGGGTCGCCTGGCGAATTCCGCATCGAAGCGCGATTCGAGCACGGCATGCGTGCCGCGGATGCGATCCACGACCTGCCTCGCCCAGTCGAAGTACTCGCGCTTGCGCTCCAGCGACCAGCCCGCGGGCGGCGCGCCGTTGATGTCGCTGACATTGGCGATCTTGTCGGCCAGCTTCACGAGCTTGGCCTTCTCGCTGATCGTCGCGGCATGCTCGATCTGCGCCTGCTTGCGCTCGAGCTTGCTGAGATGCTTGTCATCGGTGCACTCGGCGACGATGTTGGCGATCTCGTAGCCGAACACGATCTCGAGCTCATCCTGCGTGGTGTTCGTGTCCTCGATGGTGTCGTGCAACAGCGCGGCGGCGAGCACCACCGGATCCTCGATGCCGGCCTGCACCAGGATGTACGCGAGCTGGATCGGATGATTGATGTACGGCGAGGCTTCTGCGTCCTTGCGCCGCTGATGGCGGTGCTTCTCGGCGGCGAACGCCGCCGCCCTGAGGACGGTTTCCATGTGCGTGGGCATCGGGACCAACAGTAACCGGTTTCGACTCGACCAACTACCCCCAAAGGGATAGCCGGTCGTGGCGCTATCGAGACCAAGACGTTGATCCGCCCGGTGAATGTCCACGAAGACTCCCGACGCACATCATGCGTCTCACAAACCCGGGAGGAATTCCTCGTGAAAGATGTCGTCCGTTTCTCTTTTGTCCTGCTCGTCGCCCTGTTCGCCGCCGGTTGCGCACGCAACGAAGCCGCGGAAGCGCCGGCCGCTCCTCCGTCGGTGCAGGTTGCCAAGGTCGTCTCCAAACCCATCACCGAATTCGACGAGTTCACCGGCCGCTTCGAAGCCGTGGAACGCGTGGAGCTGCGTCCGCGCGTCTCGGGCTACGTGACCGCCACGCGCTTCGAGCAGGGCCATGAAGTGAAGCGCGGCGACGTGCTCTACGTCATCGACCCGCGCCCCTACGAAGCAACGCTCAAGCATGCCAGGGCCGAGCTCGCGCGGGCGCGCACGCAGGCCGAGCTCGCCCGCTCCGAGCGCGAGCGCGCCACGCGCCTGATCGAGAAGCACGCGATCTCGCAGGAAGAGTTCGATGCGCGCACGGCGGGCAACGAGCAGGCGGCCGCCAACGTGGCCGCGGCCGAAGCCGCGGTGGACGCCGCGGCGCTGGATCTCTCGTTCACGCAGGTGCGTGCGCCGATCGACGGGCTCGTGGGCCGCGCCGAGGTCACCGCCGGCAATTTCGTCAGCGCCGGCCAGTCCCTGCTGACCACGGTGGTCTCCATCGACCCCATCTACGTCGCCTTCGACGGTGACGAGCAGGTGTACCTCAAGTACGTGAACATGGAACTGCGCGGCGAGCGCCAGAGCTCGCGCACCGCGCCGAACCCGGTGTGGGTGGGCCTCGCCGACGAGCAGGGTCATCCGCACCAGGGCCACATGGTGTTCCTCGACAACGAGCTCGACCCGAACACCGGCACGATCCATGCGCGCGGCCTGTTCGCCAACAAGGACCGCCGCTTCACGCCCGGCATGTTCGCGCGCGTCAAGCTGATCGGCAGCGCCGAGTACAACGCACTGCTGATCAACGACAGCGCGGTGGGCACCGACCAGAGCGTGAAGTTCGTGCTCAAGGTGGGCGCGGACAACAAGGTCGAGTACGCGCCCGTCAAGCTCGGCCCGATCGTCGATGGGCTGCGCGTGGTGCGCGACGGCCTCAAGGCCGGCGACGTGATCCTGGTCAAGGGACTGCAGCAGGTGCGCCCCGGCATGCCGGTGACCCCGCAGCTCGTCGCCATGGGCGAGCAACAGAAAGGTGACCACACCCTGGTCGCCCAGAACTGAGGGGACTGGCTCCGATTCGCTCGGCGAATCGGCGCCTGTCCCCATTCCTGAACTCAGGGAGCCCTCGCAATGAAATTTTCCAGTTTCTTCATCGACAGACCCGTGTTCGCATCGGTCCTGTCGGCCTTCATCCTCATCGCGGGTGCCATCTCGCTGTTCAAACTACCGATCGGCGAGTATCCGGAGGTGGTGCCACCCTCGATCGTGGTGCAGGCCGCCTACCCCGGCGCCAACCCCAAGATCATCTCCGAGACGGTGGCCGCGCCGCTCGAACAGCAGATCGTCGGCGTCGAAGACATGCTCTACATGTCTTCACAGGCGACGATGGACGGCACGCTGGCGCTGACCGTCACCTTCGCCATCGGCACGGACATCGATCGCGCGCAGGTCCAGGTGCAGAACCGGGTGCAGCAGGCATTGCCGCGGTTGCCGGATGAAGTCCGCGCCATCGGCGTATCGGTGGTCAAGAGCACGCCGGCCTTCCTGATGGTGGTGCACCTGACTTCCCCCGACGGCCGCTACGACACCCTCTATCTACGCAACTACGCCACGCTCAACGTGCGCGATCTGCTGGCGCGCATTCCCGGCGTCGGCGACGTGCGCGTGTTCGGCGCCGGCGACTACGCCATGCGCGTGTGGCTCGATCCGCAGAAGATGGCGGCACGCGACCTGACCACCGGCGATGTCATCGGCTCGATCCGCGACCAGAACGTGCAGGTCGCCGCGGGTCAGATCGGCGCGCCGCCGGCGGCCGGCTCGGAATTCCAGCTCGCCTTGAATGCCAAGGGCCGCCTCGAAACCGAAGACCAGTTCGGCGACATCGTGGTGAAGACCGGCGCCAACGGCGAGGTCGTGCGCTTGCGTGACATCGCGCGCCTGGAGCTGGGTGCGGCCACCTATGCCGTGCAGTCCTTGCTGGGCAACGAGAATGCGGTCGCCATCCCGGTGTACCAGTCGCCGGGTTCGAACGCGCTCGAGCTGTCCAACAAGGTCCGCGCCGACATGGAGACGCTCAAGAAGAGCTTCCCGCAGGGCATGGACTACAAGATCATCTACGACCCGACGCAGTTCGTGCGCCAGTCCATCGACGCCGTCGTGCACACGCTGCTCGAGGCCGTGGCGCTCGTGGTGCTGGTGGTGATCCTGTTCCTGCAGACCTGGCGCGCGTCCATCATTCCGCTGGTCGCCGTGCCCATATCGGTGATCGGCAGCTTCGCCGTGCTGAACCTGCTGGGTTTCTCGATCAATACGCTGTCGCTGTTCGGCCTGGTGCTGGCCATCGGCATCGTGGTGGACGACGCCATCGTCGTGGTCGAGAACGTCGAACGGCACATCGCCGAAGGCCTGCGGCCGCTCGAGGCCACCAAGAAGGCCATGGGCGAGGTGTCGCGGCCCATCATCGCGATCACGCTGGTGCTGTCGGCGGTGTTCATTCCCGTCGCGTTCGTGCCGGGACTCACCGGGCAGTTCTACAAGCAGTTCGCGTTGACCATCGCCGTCTCGACCATCATCTCGGCGTTCAACTCGCTGACGCTGTCGCCGGCGCTGGCCGCGGTGCTGCTCAAGCCGCACGGCGCCAAGCCCGATGCGCTGACGCGCGGCATGGACAAGCTGTTCGGCCGCTTCTTCGCGCGCTTCAACCAGCTGTTCCAGAGATCCGGCGACGCGTACCAGCGCGGCGTGACCCGCGCCGTCAAGCGCATGCCCATTGCCATCGCGATCTACGCGGGCCTCGTGGCGCTCACGGTGTTCGGCTTCATGCGCACGCCGGCGGGCTTCATCCCGCAGCAGGACAAGCTGTACCTGGTGGGCGTGGTGCAGCTGCCGCCCGCGGCCTCGCTGGATCGCACGGCGCAGGTGGTGAGCCGCATGGGTGCGATCGCCAAGGCGGAGCCGGGCGTGCTCGACTCCGTGCAGTTCACGGGCGTGTCCGCGAACGGCTTCGCCGCGCAATCGAGCTCGGCGCTGGTGTTCTTCCCGCTCAAGGATTTCGATGAGCGCAAGGGCCTCACCGCGGGGCAGATCGCCGCGTCTCTGAACCAGAAGTTCCACTCCATCCAGGACGCCTACATCGCGGTGTTCCCGCCGCCGCCCGTCATCGGGCTCGGCACGCTCGGCGGCTTCAAGTTGAACGTCGAGGACCGCGAGAACCGCGGCGCCGAGGCGTTGTACGCCGCCGTGCAGGACGCGCTGCAGAAGGCCTGGGCGGATCCGTCGCTCGCCGGCGTCTTCTCCAGCTACCAGATCAACGTGCCGCAGCTCGACGTCGACGTGGATCGCCTCAAGGTCAAGCGCCAGGGCGTGAAGCTCAACGACGTGTTCCAGACGCTGCAGGTCAACCTGGGGTCGCTCTATGTCAATGACTTCAACCGATTTGGTCGTACTTACCGTGTGGTGGCGCAGGCGGATGCGCCGTTCCGTTCGCAGGTGGACGACATTCTTCCGCTCAAGACCCGCAATGCCGCCGGCGAAATGGTCCCCCTCGGCTCGATGATCTCCGTCAAGGAGTCCTTCGGACCGGACATCGTGGAGCGCTTCAACGGTTACGCGAGCGCCAACATCAACGGCGGACCTTCGCCGGGTCACAGCTCGGGCGAGGCGCAGGCGGCGATCGCGAAAATCCTCGACGAGACGCTGCCGAAGGGCATGAGCTACGAGTGGACCGATCTCGCCTTCCAGCAGATCGACGCGGGCAACGCGGCGCTGTGGGTGTTCCCGCTGTGCGTCATCTTCGTGTTCCTGGTGCTGGCCGCGCAGTACGAAAGCTTCACGCTGCCGCTCGCCATCATCCTGATCGTGCCGATGGCGCTGCTCGCCGGCCTCGTGGGCATCCACCTGCAGGGCGGTGACAACAACATCTTCACGCAGATCGGGTTCCTGGTGCTCGTGGGCCTCGCGTCCAAGAACGCCATCCTGATCGTGGAGTTCGCCAAGCATCTGCAGGAGCAGGGCCGCACCCGCGTGCAGGCGGTGCTCGAGGCCGCGCGGCTGCGACTGCGCCCGATCGTGATGACCTCCATCGCGTTCATCATGGGCGTGGTGCCGCTGGTGACCGCGGATGGCGCGGGCGCCGAGGTGCGTCGCGCCATGGGCGCGGCGGTGTTCGCCGGCATGATCGGCGTGACGGTGTTCGGCCTGATGCTGACGCCGGTGTTCTACGTGTTGTTGCGGCGTGACGCGGCCGAGAAGGCCGAGGCCGCAACGCAGATCGAGGTCTCCTCCCATGCTTAAATTCAACTACCTGTTGGCCCCGCTCGCCGCGTCGATCCTCGCGGCCTGCGCGGTGGGTCCCAACTACCACGAGCCTGAAAGCCAGGTGGCGGGCAAGTTCGACAACGTGACCGCGACCTATTCCACCGGGCAGGCGGTCGGCAAGTTCTGGCAGAGCTTCGACGACGCCACGCTCGCCAGGCTGGTCGACGAGGCGACGCACTCCAACTACGACGTGCGCATCGCGCTGTCGCGGGTGGCCCAGGCGCGCGCGCTGCGACGTGACAGCGCCTTCGATCTGGCGCCGTCCCTCACGGCGGGCGGCGGCTACACCAAGGCGAAGCTCTCCGAGGCGCAGACCCTGCCCGGCGCGCCGCGCGAGAGCGAGCTGTACGACGCCGGCTTCGATGCGTTCTGGGAGCTCGATTTCTTCGGCCGCGTGCGCCGCGGGCTCGAAGCCAGCAATGCCGAGCTCGGCGCAGCCGTGGCCGCCGAGCGCGACGCGCTGGTCATCGTCACCGCCGAAGTCACGCGCACGTACTTCGAGCTGCGCGGCTTCCAGCAGCAACTCGACGTCGCGCGCCGCAACGTGGTGAACCAGCAGTCGACGCTCGATCTCGCCAAGGCGCGGCTCGAGGCCGGCAGCGGCACCGAGCTCGACACCTCGCGCGCGCAGGCGCAGCTCTCGGCGACGCTCGGCACGATCTCGCCGCTCGAAGCCGCGGTGGCGCGTTCCATTCACCGGCTCTCCGTGCTCGTGGGCCGCGAGCCCGGCGCCTTGCGTGCCGAGCTCGCGCCCACGCAGGATCTGCCGCCGCTTCCCGGCGTCGTGCCGGTGGGCGATCCGGCGGGGCTGCTGCGCCGGCGTCCCGACATCCGCGTCGCGGAACGCCAGCTCGCCGGCGCTACCGCGCGCATCGGCATCGCGGTGGCGGACCTGTTCCCGCGCGTCACGTTCACGGGCAATGCGGGCTACGTCGCCGCCAGCTCCGGGGCGCTCGGCGACCGCGGCACGGACAGCTACGTGCTGGCGCCGGGGATTTCCTGGGGCATTTTCGACCTCGGCCACGTGCAGGCGCGCATCGCCGCCTCCCGGGCGAATCGCGAAGGCGCCCTGCTCCAGTACGAGAAGACCGTGCTGAACGCACTCGAGGAGACCGAGAGTTCCCTGGTCACGCACGCCCGCGCCCGCGAGCGCCTGGTCCACGACGAGGAAGCCGTGCGCGCCAGCAACACGGCCGCCAGCCTCGCCCGGGTACGTTATGAAAACGGCGCCAGTGATTTCCTGCAGGTGCTCGATGCCGAGCGCACCCTGCTGCAGTCCGAGGACCGGCTCGCACGCAGCCGCACCGAGGCCGCGACCAGCCTGATTGCCGTCTACAAGGCCCTGGGCGGGGGCTGGCAGACGGGCACTTAACTCCAATTGAGGATGACCCACTCGTGAAACCGGACGTAAAGTACCGCCCCATGAGCATCAATCCGGTCGATCTGGCGGCCGCCGCCGAAGGGTTCCTGAATCACCAGTACCTGCAGCAGCGCGAGCGGCTGCTGTCGGCCTCCGCCCAGGCGAGCCGCCTGCTGCTGGAAGCCCCGGATGCGATGCAGGTCATGCCGGAGGTGCTGCGCCTGCTGGGTGAGGCCGCGCAAGTGGACCGTACCGCCCTGGCCTTCGCCGAGGTCGGCCCGAATGGCGAGAAGTGGCTCAAGATCAAGGCCGAGTGGATCAGCGAGACGATCCAGTGCCACTGCGACAATGCGCAGGGCGTCGCCTGGAAGGAGCCGCGCGCCGACCAGTTCTGCTCGATGCTCATGGCCGGCAAGAGCGTGGTTTTCTGCCCCGAAGACGTGCAGGGCATCGACGGAGTCAGCATCACCAGCGACAAGGCCCGCACCTCGGCCATCGTGCCCATCATCGTCGAGGGCGACTACGTGGGCGCCATCGGCTTCGACGACTGGCAGCGCGTGCGCGAGTTCGATTCATCGATCGTCTCGGCCCTGGAGATCGCCGCGGGCCTCGTCGGCGCGGCGCTGCATCGCGAACGGCTGCTCGAAACCGTGCGCGTGGAACGCGAGCGCGCTGCCGAAGAGCGCCTGAGCCAGCTCGGCCGCGCCAATACGCTGCTGCGCGAGAACCTGGTGCGCCTGGCGCGCGACCCGGAGCCGCACGATTTCGTCTCCAACATCCTCATCGACGCCCTGCGCCAGCTGGATGCGGCCGCGGCCTATGCCATCGGCTTCGATCCGGCCGCCAACCACTGGCGCTGCTTCGTGTTCGTCGAGAACGGCAAGGCGGGCGATCCGCCCTTCCAGCTCACCGCGCTGCCGGACGAGACGCGCATCGCCGACATCCTCAAGGAATTCAAGGAACCGGTGTTCTACCCCCTCGAGCCGCTCGACCGGCTGCTGTGGCCCGGCGTCGCCGACTGGCACGCGCGCGAGGGACACAAGAGCGCCTATCTACTGCCGTTGAGCTTCGGTGACGGCGTCAGCAAGGGCTGCATCGGCCTGGTGTTCCGTCAGTGCGAGGCGCTGACCGCCGACCGCGCCGAGCTGGCGCTCGCCATCGCGCACCAGGTGACGCTGTGCATCGGCCTCAAGAAGCTCGGCATGGCCGCCAAGAACGCCGCCGTGCTCGCCGAGCGCAACCGCATCGGCCAGGAAATCCACGACGGCCTCGCGCAGGGCTTCACCGGCATCCTCATGCAGCTCGGCGCCGCCGAGGAAGCCATGCACGAGTGCGCGCGCAATTCGCCGCTGCCCGCCATCCTCACGCGCATCCGCGATCTCGCCAAGGACGGTCTCGCCGAGGCGCGCCGCTCCGTGATGGCACTGCGCCCCGAGCAGACGCGGCGCGTCGGTCTCGAGCTCGCGCTCAAACAACTCGCCGAGCGCTCCACGGTCGACGGCCGCATCGTCTGCAGCTTCGAAGGCGCGCTGACCGGCGACGGCCTCGTGCCGGAGCGGCAGCACGAGCTGTTGCGCATCGCGCAGGAAGCCGTCAGCAATGCCGTGCGCCATGCGCGTCCCGGCAAGGTGCGCATCCTGCTCGAGGAGGAAGCCGTGCTCTGGCGCCTGAGCGTCATCGACGACGGGCGCGGCATGACGCTGATGCCCGAGCTGTACGCCAGCCAGGGCTACGGGCTCAACAACATGCGCGAGCGTGCCGGCGCCATCGGCGGCACGTTCAGCATCGAGAGCAAGCCCGGCGAAGGCACGCGCGTGGTCGTCACGCTGCCGCGCCCCGTGGTCCTTTCGTGATGGTTATGATGAAGGCCATGGCCAAGCTCCCCGCGCGCAAGATCAGCGTCATCCTGGCGGATGACCACCCCGTGGTACGCGACGGACTCGCGGCCATCGTCAACCAGCAGGCCGACATGGAAGTGGTGGCCGAGGCCGGCGACGGCGCCGAAGCGCTGGCGCTCTACGAACAGCACAAGCCCGACGTCATGGTGCTCGACCTGCGCATGCCCAAGATGGACGGCGCGGCCGTGGTGCAGAAGGTGCTGGAGAATCACCCCAAGGCCTGCCTGCTGATCATGACCACCTATGACGGCGACGAGGACATCTTCCGGTCCTTGAGCCAGGGCGCCAAGGGCTATCTACTGAAGGACGCGCCGCGCACCGAGATCCTCTCGGCGATCCGCGCCGTGGCCGAGGACCGGCCCTACACCTCCTCGAGCGTGGCCGCCAAGGCCCTGCAGCGCATGTCCAAGCCCTCGCTCACCTCGCGCGAGCTCGACGTGCTGCAGCTCGTGGCCGAAGGCCGCTCGAACAAGGACATCGCTAGACGGCTGCAGATCACCGAGGGCACGGCCAAGACGCACGTGAAGGCGATTCTCGCCAAGCTCGATGCGATCTCGCGCACCGAGGCGGTTGCGGTGGCGCACAAGCGCGGACTCATCCGGCTCTCGTAACGCTCAGCGGCGGCAATCCTCCGGGATCCGGATCCAGGGCGACGCCAGCTCGCCCGGCAACACGTGCACCAGGCCGGGGCCGACGGCATCGTCACCGCGCGGCCGATCTTCAGGGCGCGCGATCAGCTCGATGCGCATGTCAACGGGGCCGCGATCCATCGCGAACGGCTTTCCTGTGCGGGACGTCAAGGTGTTCAGGGGCCGGGTGAGAATGAATTCCGCACGCGCCGGGAGCGGCAGGATCCACGGGTCCCTGCGCCCTGCGATCACGTAGACGGCATCCGCGAACCCGAATTCCTGGCTGGCCTCGGTGTCGCGTCGCCGGACTCGCACCACCATGGCGTCGGTGTGATAGCTGCGGCCGTTGCCGAGCGTGGTCCCAAGCACGAGATTCACGTCCTTCGCGCCGATGTTCTTCAGCGCCACGCGCAATTCGGGCGCGTCGCCGCGCAGGCACTGCAGGGTCAGCGAGACGCCGGGTGTCTCGGGATGGGCAGCGAGCGGCAGCATGAGCACGGCCAAAAGGTTTCTGATTCGCAAGATCCACCTCGTTGCTTCAGTTTCGCGTCCTCTTCGACTTCCTCTTGCCCGCGCCCGATGACGCGATGCCGAGCAACCGGCGGAACGTCGGGCACTCCATGTGGCTCGGTGCGGGACACACGGCCGCATGGCGCAACCCATCGCGCATGGCCGTGAGTTTGCGGATGTTGCGGTCGAGCTCGTCGGCCTTCTCGGCCAGCATGATGCGATCGATCTTCAGCAGCCCGTCCGGCTTGAACATGCGCGCGATTTCCTCCAACGAGAATCCCGCCGAGCTGCCGAGCGAAATCACCGCCAATCGTTCCAGCACCTTCGGGTCGAACAGCCGCCGCAATCCGCGCCGTCCGACCGAGCGGATCAGTCCCTTCTCTTCGTAGAAGCGCAGCGTCGACGGCGGCACGCCCGAACGCTTCGCCACCTCGCCGATGTCCAGATCGCGCACCCTCTTGACCTCAAGTTGACTTGAAGTGGCACTCTGCTCTCCGGATCGCAACAAGGCAAGGGTTCGGGAGGCGCAATGGAACACCTGATGAATTCGGCACTGCTCGGGATCGGCGCGACCGCCGTGACGGACCTCTGGGCCATCGCGCGCCGGCGCTGGCTCGGCGTGCCCGCGCCCGACTTCGGCCTGGTCGGGCGCTGGATCGCGCACATGCCGCGTGGACGCTTCCGGCACGAGCGCATCGCGGCCGCGGCGGCGGTGCGCGGCGAACGCGTGGCCGGCTGGACCGCGCACTACCTGATCGGGATCGCGTTCGCGGCGCTGCTGCTCGCGATGGCCGGCATGGACTGGATGCGCCGCCCGACCATATGGCCGGCCCTGCTGTTCGGCCTCCTCACCGTGCTCGCGCCCTTCCTGCTCATGCAGCCCGGCATGGGCGCCGGCATCGCCGCCAGCCGCACGCCGCGACCGGGCGCCGCGCGGCTGCAGAGCCTCATCACGCACGCATTTTTCGGCCTGGGGCTGTACGCCTCGGCCGTGGTTGTCAGTTCACTTCCATAAGGAGACATCAATGACGATTTCCGCCCGCTTCGCGCCGCTGCTGTTCGGCGGCCTGCTGTCCATCATCATGGTCGCGATCGTGTCCGCGTTCGTGCTCGCGACCACGCAGGGCATTCACGCCCAGTTCGGCTCGATGTGGCTCAAGAGCTGCGCGACCACCTGGCCGGTGGCCTTTCCCACGGTCACGCTCCTCGCCCCGTGGGTGCGCAAGCTCGTCGCGCGCGTGACGGTGTGAGGCCCGGCTAGTAGTTGGGTGGAATCGGCCTGTCGGGCCCCGGGTTGAATCCACCCATCGTGACGTTACGAAAGCCCGCGGACCTGAGGATGCCGATGACATTCTCGACGCGTTCCTGGACGCCGTCGCCACCGCCCTGCGACGAAACGACGATGAGCTGCTCCGCATTCACGCCGAGCTCGCGCAGTACGCGCGGCGCGTCCAGGCAGACCACCGCACGATCGGCGATCAGGCAGTCGCCGTTCTTCTCGAGGACTTGCACCGCCGCGTGGAGCTTGCCGTCGACGCCCAGGGCCTGGAAGGTCGCGAACATGCAGATTCCGAAAAGCAGACACTGGTGAGGTCTCACTTCGCCTCCTGCTTCACCTTCCAGTCATACAGCGCCGCCAGCGACATCTGGATGTGCGGCATGCCGGTGCTGTTCCAGGTCACGGACTTGGGGTCCGCCTCCGCCCTGCACAGGGCGGCCACTTGCTCGGGATTTTTCCCCGAGAACACATGCTCGATGAATATCGCCTTGACCTGCTCGCGAACCGCATGAACCGGGTCGCCATCCGCTGCGGGGAGCTCGAGCATGGGGAGGATTTCGGCGACGCGCTCGTCCACCTGCTGCAAACGCGCCTTGTTCTTCTCCTGCCAGGCCTTGAGAGCGGCCGCGCGAACTTCGACTCCCGCGGGATCCGCTTCACGACAGCGCTCTTCCAGGGCTTCGGGACCCAACCGCCAGCCGAGCACGGCGCCGATCTCGCGACCGATGTCGCCCTCCGAGGCGTACGCGCGCCCGGCCAGGCAGAGGCATCCCAGGAAAAAAGGCGCGGGCAGCTTGCGCACGTGCATGACTTCCGACCTCCAGCCCGGGAAGGTAGGCGTTCCCAGTGCCGCATTCAACCGGCGGTCAGCGCGCGCGAATGAGCACCGCCACGGGTAGATGGGCAAACAGCTTGCCGGCAGGGAGATCCTCGACCGCTCCGAAACTCGCGCCTGTCAATACATCGTGCCAATCGGCGGCATCCCCATGGCAGGCAATCCCTGCCTGACACCACCGCGGGTCGCGCTCGCGCGCGGCGGGCAGACGGGCCACCGCCACGAGCAGCGATTGCTCCGCGGATGAACGCTGGAATGCGATCAGGCGGTCCGCATCCGGGCCGGTGGCCTCCAGTGGTTCATAGCCGCCCGCGAAGACCTGCGCCTGATCACATCGCAGTTTCAGCAGCCTCCAGGTGAGCCACAGCTTGATCCTGCCGTCCTGCCAGGAATCCAGCCAGCCGCGAATCGCCGCGGCCGGATCAGCCGAGTATTCCTTTTCGATCTGATCCAGCATCCGGCTTCGCAAGGCAAAGTCGACCGGGCGCCGGTTGTCCGGGTCCACCATGCTGAGGTCCCACAGTTCGCTGCCCTGGTAGATGTCCGGCACTCCCGGCGCCGTGAACTTGAGCGTGGTTTGCACCAGGCTGTTCTGCATGCCCCAGGCCGCGACTCGCGCCTGGAAAGGCTCGAATCGCCGACGGAATTCCACCGTTTCGAACGCCGCATTCACGAAGCTCGCCAGCGCATGCTCGTAGTTCTCGTCGGGCACGCTCCAGGAGGTGCGCACCTTGGCCTCGCGAACCGACTTCAGCATGGCCTGCTGCACGCGGCTGCGAAAGCGTTCGTCGAAGGGATCCGCGCCCACGGGCCAGCTTCCGAGCAGCAGCTGGTAGAAAAAGTATTCGGTGTTCGGATCCTGCAGTGCCGCGCTCGCCACGTGCAGCGCCTTGCTCCACTCGATCACCTGCGCATGCCACTCCTGCGGCATCTCGGAGAGCACCGCCAGGCGCGCGCGCGCATCCTCGCCGCGCTTGGTGTCGTGCGTGGAGGTCGCGAGCATGCTGCGTGGCCAGGCCGCGGCGCGCGCCACGTTGGCGGCGTGGAACTCCGCCGCTGGTACGCCGAAGTGGTCGGGATGACCGCCCACCTCGTTCAAGGCGACCAGGCGGTTATAGCGATAGAACGCCGTGTCCTCGAGGCCCTTGGCCATCACCGGGCCGCTGTACTGCTGGAATTTCATGGCCGCGCGCAACACGGCGTGGCGACTGAAGCCGCTGCGCGCCGCATTCACCAACGCGCCGGTCAGCAGGCCTTCGAGGAAGTCGAACACGCTGGCGTCGATGTCGCGCTCGTGGCGGCGCGCATCGGCCAGCGCCCGCGCCAGATACCTGCGGTCGGTTTCGTCGAGCGTGCCGGAGCCATTCAGGTAGGTGCGATAGATGGGGAAGCTCGCGACCAGCTCGCGGATGGCTCGCCTCAGCAGGTTGCGCGTGAAATCCGCGGTGCGCGGATTCTGGCGCGCCACGCGCGCGGTATCGCGCGCCAGCACGTTGAGCTCGCTCGACATCTCGAAGCGCATGATGCGCAGCTTGCTGTCGCGCACGATGTCCGCGAAGGCGCGCCGTTCGCCGGAGAACTCGGCGTAGGCGCGCGTCATCGGCACTTCGCCGCGGCCATCGACCAGCAGGCCCGTGACCAGGTTCGCGAATTCGTAGCCCGTCGTGCCGTCCACCGGCCAGTCCTGTCGCAGGGCCTCATCGCGCGCCAGGATCTTCTCCACCACCAGGTACGTGCGGGATGCGCCGGATCCGTTCTCCGCGGCGCGCAGCCGCTGCAGGTAGCCGCGCGGATCGAGCAGGCCATCGACGTGGTCGATGCGCAGCCCGTCGAGCACGCCCTGGCGCAGCAGCCGTAGTACCAGTCGATGCGTGTGCTCGAAGACTTCCGGCAATTCCATGCGCAGGCCGGCCAGATCGTTGATGTTGAAGAAGCGGCGGTAGTTGATGTCGTCGCCCGCCACGCGGAAGTGGCTGGCGCGCCAGTACTGCGACTGGATCAGCGAATCGAGCTCGCGACGCGACGCATCCTGCGCGCCATTGAGCCTCGCCAGCGAACGATCGAGGCTCTCGCGCGCCGCACCGTCGCGGGCCGCCAGCTCCGCGAGCTCGCGCTTGAGCTCGTCCGCGCGCCGCTCGATCTGCGGGCGCCATTCGAGCAGCGCGCCGAATTCATCGGCGATGCGCTCCAGCTCCGCGTGCTCGCTGCCGAGAATTCGGCCGTATTGCAGTGGGCAGATGGGCAGCTTGTGGGCTTCATACGCCCACACGGCGAACTCACCGGCCGCCGCGTCGAACTTCAATACCAGCTTGCCGTCTTCGAGCACGGCGCCGTACTGGTCGCCGAGCACGGGGACCAGCAGCTTCTCCATGAGATAGCGACTCGCGGGCTTCCAGTCGATGTCGAACCAGCCGGCGTACCGCGACTCCGGCCCCCACTCGAGCACGTGCAGCCACAGCGGATTGTCGGCGCCGCCCACACCCATGTGGTTGGGGACGAAGTCGAGCACCTGGCCGAGGCCGTGGCGCGCGAACTGCGTGTACATGGCGGCGAAGTCTTCGTTGGTGCCGAGCTCCGGATTCAACTCCTCGTGCGCCACGATGTCATAGCCATGCGTGCTGCCGGGGCGGGCCTTCAGGTACGGCGACGCGTAGACGTGGCTCACGCCGAGCGCGCCCAGGTAGGGCGCGAGCGCCGCCGCCCCGCGAAAGCCGAACGCACCGGTGAACTGCAGTCGATACGTGGCGCGCGGAGTGTTCATCACAAAGGACGCGCCTGCGTCAGCGTCCAGCGTACCGACCAGGGGGCAAGCGTCGTCTCGGCCGGTGCCGCTCCCTCGTGCCAGATCACGCGCGCCGAGCCGCGCGGAAACTCCACCTGGCGGTGGCTCAAGTTCGCCTCCAGGCGCAACTTGCGCCCGTCGCGGGCCAGCCAGCTCACGAAGACCGCGCCTTCGGCGATGACCTGGCAGGTGCCGCCGCGCGGCATGAACGGCAGCAACGGCACGATGCGTGCACGTCGCACGGCGAGAATTCGCCGATACCACTGCAATCGCTGCGCGTGCGCGGGCAGCGAGGCGTCCTCCCAGCGCAACTTCGAGTCGAGGAACGTGCTTTCGTCCTGGGGATCCGGAATGCGCTCGCGCGCCCATGCGTCGGCGAATTGCGGGAAGCGGCGGAATTCGGCGCGCCGACCGGCGCGCACCGCCTCGCCCAGCTCGCCGGCGAAATCGCTGAAGAAGAGGAATGGCTGGCGTGCGGCCCACTCCTCGCCCATGAACAGCATCGGCACCTGTGGCGCCAGAAGATAGACGGCGGCGATGGCGCGCACCGCCTCGACGGGCGCCAGCGCATCGATGCGTTCGCCGAAGGCACGATTACCCACCTGGTCGTGATTCTGGATGAAGGACACGAATGCCGTGGGTGGCAGATGCGAGCTCGGCTCGCCACGCGAGCGACCCGAGAAATGCATCGGCTCGCCCTGCCAGGCGAATCCCTCCGCCAGCGCACGACCCAGCAGGCGGGAGTTGCCGAGGTACTCGGCGTAGTAACCGCCGCCTTCGCCGGTGGCCGCGACGTGCAGCACGTGATGGACATCGTCGTTCCATTGTGCCGTGTAGCGCGGCGTTTCACCCTGGGCGCGCTCGAGGTGATGCGCCTCGTTGTGCTCGTTCTCCAGCAGCAGATGGACGGGTCGATCGGTGATTTGCGCACGGACGTGCGATGCCAGCGCTTCGAGGATGTGTGTCTCGCCCGTGTCCACGATGGCATGCACGGCGTCGAGCCGCAGGCCGTCGAGGCGGTAGTTGCGCAGCCAGTGCAGCGCGTTCTCGAGGACGAATTCGCGCACCGGGCCGCAACCCGGGCCGTCGTAGTTGACCGCCGCGCCCCAGGGCGTCTGGTGCCGATCGGTGAAGAACGGCGGCGCCAGCGCGGGCAGATAGTTGCCGTCGGGCCCGAAATGGTTGTAGACCACGTCGAGCAGCACGGCGATGCCGCGCGCGTGCGCGGCATCGACGAAGCGCTGCAGGTCTTCCGGGCGGCCGTAGCTGGCGTCGGGCGCGAACAGCAGCACGCCGTCATAGCCCCAGTTGCGCCGACCGGGAAATTCCGCCACCGGCATGAGCTCGATGGCGGTGACGCCGAGGCCCGCGACGTGATCCAGCTTCTCGATCGCCGCGGCAAAGGTCCCTTGCGGCGTGAACGTGCCCACGTGCAGCTCATAGAGCACCACTTCGTGCCACGGCCGGCCGGCCCAGGCCACCCGCCACCGATACGCGTCCAGGTCCACGAGCTCGCTCGGCCCGTGCACGTCTTCGGGCTGGAAGCGCGACGCCGGATCCGGGACTTCCCGCCCGTCGTCGAGTAGATAGGCATAGCGGTCGGCGGCGCGCATGCCCGGCACCTCGATCTCGTGCCAGCCGCCAGCCAGCGCAGTCATGGCAAGCGGCTCGCCATGGCCGTACCACCTGAGCCGGATGCGC
Source organism: Steroidobacteraceae bacterium (assembly GCA_035761265.1). Lineage (GTDB taxonomy): Bacteria > Pseudomonadota > Gammaproteobacteria > Steroidobacterales > Steroidobacteraceae > CADEED01. The sequence goes on along the minus strand of DASTRL010000112.1, from coordinate 8,613 downwards.
GCCTGGCCCGGCGCCCAGAGCCGCAATTCGGCGCCGCCCGCGGGCAACAGGCGCGCTCCGAAGCCTGGCGCGCCCTCGCCCGCCGCGCGCTCAGGCTGCGCCGTTGCGCTCATCGCCATTCTCGAGCTGCAGCAGCAGCAGCGAGCGGCCGGTCACGCCGTAGGCGTCGCCCTTGGAATATTGCGTGCGGGTCAGCGGTTCTTCGATGTGGGTGTCGATGAGCAGCTCCCAGCGTTCGTTGCCCGCGTGCCCGGGCAACGTGAAATTCACCAGGTCGTGGTAGGCGTTGAGGATGATCAACAACGTGGCGTCGATGCCGCGCTGCTTGATGCCCGTGGGCTGCGCGCGGCCATCGAGCAGCATGCCGAAGCACTGCATGTGCGGATCCGACCACTGTTCGTCCGCCATCTCGTGGCCGGCAGCGTTGATCCAGGTGATCTCCTTGAGGCCCAGCTCGGCGTTCTCCTTCCCGGACAGGAAGCGGCTGCGTCGCAGGATGGGATAGCTGGCGCGCAATTGCGTGAGCTTCTGCACGAACTTCACCTGCGACTCGTGGCTCTTCAGCAGCGACCAGTCCACCCAGCTGATGGTGTTGTCCTGGCAGTAGGCGTTGTTGTTGCCGTCCTGGGTGCGCGCGAATTCATCGCCCGCGAGCAGCATGGGTGTGCCCTGCGACAACAGCAGTGTCGCGAGGAAGTTGCGCATCTGGCGGCGCCGCAACCGGTTGACCTCGGCATCGTCCGTGGGACCTTCCGCGCCGCAGTTCCAGGAGCGGTTGTCGCTGTGGCCGTCACGGTTCTCTTCGCCGTTGGCATCGTTGTGTCGCTCGTTGTACGAGACCAGGTCGTTGAGCGTGAAGCCGTCATGCGAGGTGATGAAATTGACGCTGGCCTGCGGGCGCCGGCCAAAGCGGTCGAACAGGTCCGCCGAACCGTACAGGCGCGGCGCCAGGTCCGCGGCATTCGCCGCGCCGCGCCAGAAATCACGCACCGTGTCGCGATAGCGGTCGTTCCACTCCGCCCAGCCGGGCGGGAACTGCCCGACCTGGTAGCCGCCCGGCCCGCAATCCCAGGGCTCGGCGATGAGCTTGACGGCACCGAGCACCGGATCCTGCGACACGGCCTTCAGGAAGCCGCTCTGGTTGTCGAAGCCGTTGGGTTCGCGCGCCAGGATGGTGCCGAGGTCGAAGCGGAACCCGTCCACGTGCATCTCCTGCACCCAGTAGCGCAGCGAGTCGGTGACCATCTGGATGACGCGCGGATGCGAGAGGTTCAGCGTGTTGCCGGTGCCGGTGTCGTTGATGTAGTAGCGCTTGTCCGGCGCGAGCCGGTAATAGGACGCGTTGTCGATGCCCTTGAAGGAAAAGGTCGGTCCGAGCTCGTTGCCCTCGGCCGTATGGTTGTAGACCACGTCGAGGATCACCTCGAGGCCGGCGTCGTGGAAGCGCCGCACCATGTTCTTGAATTCCTGCACGCCGCGGTGCGGATCGGCGAAATAGCGCGGATCGGCCGCGAAGAAGCCGATGGAGTTGTAGCCCCAGTAGTTGGTGAGTCCACGCTCCAGCAGGTGGCTGTCGTTCACGAAGGTGTGGATGGGCAGCAGTTCGACGGTGGTGATGCCGAGCGATCGCAGGTACTTGATCACGCGCAGCGTCGACAGCCCCGCGAACGTGCCGCGCAGCGCTTCGGCCACGCCGCGATGGCGCCGCGTGAAGCCGCGCACGTGGGTTTCGTAGATGATGGTCCGGTCCCACGGCACCAGCGGCCGCACGCTGCGCTTCCAGTCGAAACTCGCATCCACCACCACGCCCTTGGGCACGAAGGGCGCGCTGTCGAGTTCGCTGAAGCTCAGGTCGTCGGCGCCGATCTGGTAGCCGAAGCAGGCCTGGTTCCATTCGAGCGAGCCGAGGAACTCGCGCGCATAGGGGTCGGCCAGCAGCTTGTGGGGATTGAAGCGGTGCCCTTGTGTGGGTTCGTAGGGACCGTGTACCCGGTATCCATACGCCATGCCGGGCGCGGCGCCCTCGAGGTAGCCATGCCAGATCTCGTCCGTGTATTCGGGCAGGTCGATGCGCTCGAGCTCGCTGCGCCCCTCCGCGTCGAACAGGCAAAGCTCCACGCGCGTGGCATGCGCCGAGAACAGCGAGAAGTTGACGCCGCGGCCGTCCCAGGTGGCGCCGCGGGGATACGGCAGGCCCTCCCGCAATCGGTATCTGCTGGCCAAAGCTGCCTAACTACCCTGGGTGCGCACGAATCCGGCAAGGTTAAATGCCCCGGCGCGCGGCGGTAAGTCCTGGGCAACGCGAGCGGCGTAGGAGTCATCCGACGCATACAGCTTGTTGCGACGCGGAGTACTGGTTGGACGAAGCCAGCCCGGACTCGATAGGTTTCGCGCACACCCGTCCACGACCGCCATTTCCGGTAATGCCCATGACCACCAAGCGCAGCAAATACGATCCCCTGGCCACCTCCCGCCTGCCCCGCTGGCTCGTCCTCCGCGACATGTTCCACAACATCCTCGACGCGACCGAGCTGCCGCCCGGCACCGACCTGCGCGCCGCCTTCGCCGCCGGTCTCGCGGCGCTGGAGCGCGAAGGCTGGAGCAGCGAAGGCGCCAGCGGCGCGATGGTGTTTGTTAGGCGCAATGGCGAACGGCGGTTCTTCGCATTGCACGAGCACGACCCGCACGAGCCGCTGCCGCCGGGTCATGGCGCCATGCATGGACGCTGCCCCACCTGCGAATAGCGCGCCCGGCGCGCGGCTTGTTGGCATCGCTCGCGCGAACAGGATAGTTTCGCGTGCAGTGAACTCGCTTTCGCTCATCGTCTACCGCGGACGTGCCGGCGACCGCAATCCGCGCGGCACCCGCGGCGCGCAGCTTCTGGGCCTCGCGCTGGCGCGGCGCTTCAACCTGCCGACGACCTTCGTGAGCACGCCGCAGCCGCCGCTGCCGAGCACGCTCTGGGACGAACAGCTTTCGGCGGCGCGTGCCGACCTGCGCGCGTTCGCCGATGCAATGACGACACTTTTCGGCCGCGGCGAGCGCTGCGTGAGCGCCATGGGTCGCTGCGCCGCCGGCCTCGCCACCATCCCGGTGGTCGTGCGCCATCACCCCGATGCCTGCATCGTCTGGTTCGATGCGCACGGCGATTCGAACCTGCCGAGCTCCAATACCGTGCCCTATCTCGGCGGCATGGTGATCACGGGCGCGGCGGGCCACTGGGACAGCGGCCTCGGCAGCGGCCTGTCGCTGTCCAATGTCGTGCTGGTGGGCGCGCGGGACCTCGATCCGCACGAAAAGCAGCTCATCGCGAGCGGCGTGCTCAAGGTGGTGGAGCCGGGCCCGAAGCTGGTCGAGCGGCTGTCCGCCGCCGTCGGCAGCCGCGACGTGTACGTGCACCTCGATTGCGACGTGCTCGAGCCCGGCCTCGTGCCCATCGAATACCAGGTGCCGGGCGGCCTCTCCTTCGAAGATCTCCGCGCCTGTGCCGAGGAGCTGCGCAGGCGGCGCATCATCGGCCTCGAGATCTCGGAGTTCGAATCCGAATGGCTGGACGGTCGGCCCGGAAGTCCCGAAAGACTCGTCGATGCGATCGCGCCCCTGCTCGGTTGACCCGATTCTCGGCTAGACTTGCGCTCCCGATGAAATTCCCGATTCCGCTCCTTCTCGGCGTGGCCTTCGGCTTGTCCGAAGCCGGCCTCGGCATTCTCAAGCGTTCCCGCGACGACAGCGTCGACGCCGACGATTCCTCATTGCCCGTCCTGTGGGTGACCATCCTGCTGGCGGTGACGGCGGGCATCTACGCTTCGTATCGCGCACCCGGCGCCGCGATCGGCGCGCGCGCGGTGTTCTGGGTGGGCTGCGCGCTGTTCGCGCTGGGCGTCATCCTGCGCTGGTACGCCATCTTCTACCTCGGGCGCTTCTTCACCGTGAACGTGGCCATCCACTCGCGCCACGAGATCATCGACACGGGGCCATACCGTCTCATCCGGCACCCTGCCTACGCCGGCGCGCTGCTGGCCTTCCTGGGATTGGCACTGTGCCTCGGCAACTGGCTGTCGCTGGCGCTGGTCATGCTGCCGATCGCGTGGGCCTTTGCGTGGCGCATGTCCACCGAGGAGCGCGCGCTGTCCGATGCGCTCGGCACGCCGTACACCAACTACATGCGGCGCACGAAGCGCCTGGCGCCCTACATCTACTGACAGACGGCTTTTCGAAGGGGGAAACATGCGGATTCGCCTCGGCGCGATGCTGGCGGCGTGCGCGCTGGCGGTTCCGGCGCTGGCGCGGGCCTACGACAACTTCCACGTGGCGGTGTACTGCCGCGCCCAGGAAGTGCAGAAGATGGCGGACCCCAGGTGGCTGGCCGACAGCTGGGCCGCGGTGTCGCGCGAGGTGCACGTCGACAAGGTGTACATCGAAACGCACCGCGACCGGATCCTCATCGACGATGCCACGCTCGAAGCGGCGAAGAGGTTCTTCACGGAGCGCGGCGTCGCCGTGGCGGGCGGCATCACCTTCACGGTGAGCGAGCCCAACCGCTTCGAGACCTTCTCGTATTCGAATCCCGAGCACCGCAAGGCGGTACGTGAGATCGCCGAGCACACGGCCCGGCACTTCGACGAAATCATCCTCGACGATTTCTTCTTCACGAGCACCAAGTCGCAATTCGACGTCGAGGCGCTGCAAAAGATGGAACCTGGCTCGCGCAGCTGGACCAGCTACCGGCTCGCCGTCATGGAGGACGCCGCGAAGAACCTCGTGATCGGACCGGCGAAGCGCGTGAATCCCACGGCCCGCGTGATCATCAAGTACCCGAACTGGTACGACCATTTCCCCGCGCTCGGCTTCAACCTCGCGCGCGGACCGCAGCTCTTCGACGGCATCTACACCGGCACGGAAACGCGCGATGCGGTGCGCAGCGCGCAGCACCTGCAGCCCTATCTCGGTTACAACATCATGCGCTACTTCCAGAACATCGCGCCCGGGCGCAATGGCGGCGGCTGGGTGGACACCGGCGGCGCGACCTACTACGACCGTTACGCCGAGCAGCTATGGATGACGCTGTTCGCGCGCGCCGCGCCCGAGATCACGCTGTTCGACCTGCGGCAGATGCTCTATCCACTGGATCCGGGCAAGAGCTCGCCGCGGCAGATGACGCCCACCAGCTTCAGCTTCAAGGAAGTCATCCGCCCCGTGAAGGGCGCGGACGGCGAGTCCTTCACGCCCGCGCATTACGCGCGCGTCGCGGGTGTGTCGTTCGAGGCCGTCGACGGGTTGCTGGGCAAGCTCGGCAAGCCCATCGGCGTCAAGAGCTACAAGCCGTACAACTCGCAGGGCACGGAAGACTTCCTGCAGAACTACATCGGCATGGCAGGCGTGCCCGTGGAGATGGTGCCCGACTTCCCCGCCGATGAGCCCGTGGTGCTGCTCACGGCCCAGGCTGCCGCGGATCCGAAGATCGTGGACCTGATCCAGGCGCAGCTGAAGCGCGGCCAGAACGTGGTGATCACCTCGGGACTGCTGAAGGAGTTGCAGGGCCGCGGGCTGCGGCGCATCGCCGAGCTCGAGGACTCCGGCCGCGTGGCGCAGGTCAACCAGTTCATCGTCGGCCGCGGCGAGCCGGTGTCGATCCCCGCGCCGATGCTGATTCCGCAGATCACGTATCGCACCAACGATTCCTGGGAACTCGTGTCCGCGGTGGCGGGCGACAATGGCTGGCCCATCCTGCACGACGCGGACTATCTCGACGGGCAGCTTCAGGTGCTGACGATTCCCGAGAATTTTTCCGACCTCTCGAACTACCCCGAGCCCGTGCTCAATGCCATTCGCCGCGTGATCACCGCGGCGTTGCCGGTCAGGCTCGAGGCGCCGGGCAAGGTGAGCCTGTTCGTCTACGACAATGGCACGTTCATCGTGCACAACTTTCGCGACGAGCCGGTGAATGCGGGCGTGTCGTTGCGCGCCGGCGCGGCGCTCGGCGATCTTGCGACCGGGGAAAAGGTGACGACCACCGCGCGCCAGGAGCCGGCGCGTTTCGGCGCGCCCGCCGCGCAGTCCAGCGAGGCCAGGTTCGTGCTGGCGCCGCATTCCTTCCGCGCATTCCGCATCGAGTAGCAAGGCGCTATCCTGCGGCGCATGGTCCCCGCCGACATGCAGTCCCTGAAGCTCGAGACGCCGCGGCTGCTGCTGCGGCCGCCGCGGATGGAGGACTTCGACGCGTGGGCGCAATTTCTCGACGACGAGGAAGCCGCCAAGTTCATCGGCGGCCGCCAGGTGCGCGCCACCGCCTGGCGCACGTTCATGGGCATGTGCGGCTGCTGGCACATGACCGGCATCGCCATGTTCTCGGTCATCGAGAAGTCCACCGGCCAGTGGGTGGGCAGGCTCGGCCCCTGGTATCCCGAAGGCTGGCCCGCGCCCGAGGTCGGCTGGGGCATCGCGCGCGCGCACTGGGGCAAGGGCTACGCGAGCGAGGGTGCCGCCGCTGCGATGGACTATGCCTTCGACGTGCTCGGCTGGGATATGGTGATCCACTGCATCCACGAGAAGAATCTGGCTTCCCAGGGTGTGGCGAAGAAGCTCGGGTCGCGCCTGCTGCGGCGGGTGACCATGCCCTTCCCCTTCGAGAGCGAGCCGGTCGATGCATGGGGACAGAGCCGCGGGGAATGGCAGCGGCACCGCGCCCGCTGACCGCGGAATCCGGAACTCCCCTGCGACGCCCGGGGTCCATTGCACGTATGCCCAAGACAAAGAAGCGCCGCTTCACACTGGCCCTGACCCTCGCTTATTTCCCGCTCGCCTTCGGCTATCTCGCATTCAGCGGACAACTCGGCGCCTCCGACTGGCGCACGGCCTCGCGCGAACCGGCCGGACTCGCGCCGGATCCGGCGAGCACGCCGGAAGCCGTCGTGCAGGTGTACTCGGCGCGCGCCGTGAGCTGGCGCGGCTGGTTCGGCGTGCACACCTGGGTGGCCGTCAAGCGCAGCGACGCCGCGGAATTCACCGTGCACGAGGTCATGGGCTGGCGGCTCAGGCGCACCGGCACGGCGGTGGTCGAACGCAACCGCGCCCCCGACGGCTACTGGTACGGCAGCCGGCCGGAGTTGTTCGGCGACATCCGCGGACCGGGCGTGGATGCCGTCATCGATCGCATCGAGGCGGCGGCGCGCGAATACCCCTATCCCGGCCGCTATCACGTGTGGCCCGGACCGAACTCGAACACGTTCACCGCATTCATCCTGCGGCGCGTGCCGGAGCTGCGCGTGGACCTGCCGCCCACTGCCATCGGCAAGGATTACCTGGGCTGGAAATCGGTCGGCAAGACGCCGAGCGGCACCGGCGGCCAGGCGAGCCTGTTCGGCCTGGTGGGCGTCGCGGCCGGCGTCGAGGAAGGCCTGGAGCTCAACGTGCTGGGCCTCACCTTCGGCGTCGATCCGAAGAGCCTGTCGCTCAAACTACCGGTGGTCGGGCGGCTCGGGCCGCACGAGGTGCCCGAGCCGCGCACGCTGTAGGCCTTCAGGCGTGGCCTTTCTCTCCCTTGCTCATCGCGAACTCCTCCTCGGGCGAGAGGATGAGCTGGTTCCTGCCGTAGAACGCGAAGTACAGGATGCCGAGCAGGTAGAAGCAGGCGACGGCATACACGCCGACGCGATACACCGGATCCTGCAGCTGGTAGTACAGAGTCACCAGCGCCACGACGATGGTGACGAAGGCGCCCGCCACGCCGACCGGGCTGCGATACGGCCGCACGATGTTGGGCATGTTCTTGCGCAGCAGGATGAACGACAGGCCCTGCATGGCGTACGAGATCATCGCGCCGAATACCGCCATGTTCAGCAAAGTGCCGCCGATCACCGCACCGCGCTTGTCCGGCGGCGCCACGAACCACACGATGAGCATCGTGAGGAAGCCTAGCCCCGTGCCGGCGTACAACGCCATGTGCGGCACCTTCTTCTCGTTGGTCAGCGACATGAACGGCAGGTAGTAGCCGGCACGCGCCAGCGAGTAGATCTGCCGTCCGTAGGCGTAGATGATGGTGTGAAAACTCGCGATGAGCCCGATCACCGCCAGGAACGCCAGCGTCTTCGCGGCACCCGTGCCGTACAGCACGCGGAAGCCATCGAGCAGCGGCTCACCGGAGCTCGCCAGCGAGAACGAACCGTGCATCTTGTCAGGCGCGCCCACGCTCGAGTTCAGGAAGGTGATGAGCAGCGCCGATATCATCAGCGTGGTCATGCCGAGGATCAGGCCCTTCGGCATGTCCTTCTTGGGATCCGCCGATTCCTCGGCCGCGAGCGGCAGCTGTTCGATGGCCAGGAACAGCCACACCGCGAATGGCAGCGTCGCAAGCACGCCCTTCCAGCCGAACGGGAACCAGGGACCACCGCCCTCGGCGAGCTCCATCGGCTTGCCGTCGGCACCCACGCCGATGTTCAACGCCCAGCGATTGAAATCGATCGCCGGCAGCGCGCTGACCCAGTAGATGGCCAGGATGGCGAGCGCACCCAGCGTCACGATGACCGAGACGCGGAACGAGAGCTCGACGCCCCAGAGATTCAGCGCCAGGAACACCAGGTACGAGGCGGCCCACCAGACCGGTTGATAGGCCTC
>DASTRL010000111.1:0-11354 GCA_035761265.1 Steroidobacteraceae bacterium | reverse complement strand
ATGGCCAAGGACAAGTCGAGCCACTTCCGCCTGATGGGCTTCGGGCATCGCGTCTACAAGAATTTCGACCCGCGCGCCAAGATCATCCGCGACATGTGCCACAAGGTGCTGCAGAAGCTCGGCAAGTCGGACAACCCGCTGCTCGAGCTCGCGCAACGTCTCGAAGAGATCGCGCTGAAGGATGAATACTTCATCGCGCGCAAGCTGTATCCGAACGTGGACTTCTACTCCGGCATCATCTATTCGGCGCTGGGAATTCCGCGCTCGATGTTCACCGTGATGTTCGCGATCGCGCGCACCGTGGGTTGGGTGGCGCACTGGCAGGAGATGATCTCCGATCCGGCGATGCGCATCGGCCGCCCGCGCCAGCTCTACACCGGCCCGACGCAGCGCAACTACGTGGAAATCACCAGGCGCTGAGCGCTCACTGCGCCGTCGGCGCGTCGTCCGACTCCAGCAGGACTTCCAGCTCCTCGGCATCGATGCGGCGCATCGGCTTGCCGTCCACCGGGCTCACCGGCGCCTGTCGGATGCCATCGACCGGGAACACCGTGGCATCCACCACGTGGTCGTCGAATTCGAAATGCACGCCCGGGTAGGCGACCACGCGATCGCTGTCATAGCGCACCCGCCGCTCGACCACGTCATGGTCGATGCCGAGATCCATGAGACGGATCGTGATCGATTCGGCGCGCTCGGCGAACAGGTGTAGCTGGATGTCATTGTGTTCGGTCGCGGTCCCCGCGAGCACCGGGCCGACGAGGCGCGGCTCGAAATCCGCGAGCAGGTGCATGGCTGAGAGCGCCGCATTGCGTTGTGCGCTCAGTGTTTCGCCGTGGCGTGTGCCGCCGAACAGGCGCTGATATTCCGCGAGTGCGTCCTCGATTTCCGTGTTCTTCGGCAGCACCGATCCGTCGGTGACGCCGAACCGTTCGGCGGCTTTGCGCTTGGCGGTCAGGAAGTCGCGGATGCCGTGCTCGGACATGATGCGCGCAGCTTCCTGCGCCAGGGCCCGGCGCAGATTCTCGGCGCGTTGCGGCAGTTTCTTCATGTTCAGAAAATTGGTTCCGTACCACCTTGGGGCGAGTCCGGGGAATTTGCATCGATGGACTGGGGTCCGACGCCGGTGTTGCCGACGTAGCCTTCGTCGCTCGGCAGCATATCCGTCCTGAAGTATTCGAATACCGGATCGAGGTCGGCATCCTTCTTGCCGCCGGTGGTCGCGTTCACCTTCAATCCGATGATGCCTTCCGGCACGGGCAACGGTTTCTCCGGCACGCCGCGCAATGCTTCGCGCATGTAGTCGACCCAGATTGGTACCGCCGTGCGCGCGCCTTCTTCTCCCGCGCCCAGCGGCGAGTTGTCGTTCTTTCCCACCCACACGCTGGCCACCAGTGCATCGTTGAAGCCGTTGAACCAGGTATCCACGGACAGGTTGGTGGTTCCGGTCTTGCCGCGCAGATCGGTGCGGCCCAACGCCAGAGCGCGGCGTCCGGTCCCGCGGGTGATGACGTCCTTCATGATGTCGTTCATGAGGAAGGAGACCTGCGGCGAAATCACCCGCTCGGCAGGAAGGGTGCGTCGCGCGCCGGCCGGCAGGGGGGTCGGCGGGACGTGGGTTGCGCTCATTTCTTCGAGCTTGGCGCGTTCGGCGTCGGACACGGAGTAGATGGGCTGCGCGCACTCCGCGCACACCGTGTGCGGCTCGGCGGTGTAGACGATCTGTCCGGCCGGCCCTTCGATGCGGTCGATGTAGAAGGGCTCCACCTTGTAACCGCCGTTGGCGAAGACCGCGAAGCCGGTCGCCACCTCGAGTGGTGTCGCGCCGAAGCTGCCGAGCGCCAACGTCAGATTGCGCGAATACTTCAGCTGCTCCTTCGTGAAACCGAAATTCTGGACGTAGTCGATGACGCGATCGACGCCCATCGCCTGCAGCAGGCGGATCGAAACGAGGTTGCGCGACCGCACCAACGCCTCGCGAAGACGCGTCGGCCCGCCGAATCCACCCTCCGAATTCTCCGGCCGCCAGACCTCTTCGAGGCTGGGATCATCCATGATGATGGGCGCGTCGAGGATGACCGACGCCGGCGTGAAGTCGCCGGCGAGCGCCGCGGCATACATGAAGGGCTTGAAACCAGATCCCGGTTGTCTCCTGGCCATGGTCGCGCGGTTGAACCTGCCCTGGCCCTCGAAAAAGTCGAAGCCACCAACCAGCGAGAGGATGGCGCCATTGTTGGGATCGAGCGCGACCAGCGCGCTTTCAGCGTCGGGCAGCTGCGCGAGCTCCACCGGTCCGTCCGCCTTCTCGTGCGCGACGTACACGACGTCACCGCGCGCCAGGATCTCGGCCGCGCTCTTCGGCTCAGGGCCCAGCGTGAGTTCGTTGAGGCGACGCTTCGCCCACGACATGCCGGCCCAGTCGATGGTCTGCACGCCGTCGCCCTTGACGTAAACCTGCGCCTGCTTCTCCGCCACGTTCACCACAATGGCTGGCTGCAGTAGGCCCACGGGGCCGTATTCGTCGAGGAGCGCCTCGAGCCCCTGTGGATCCTCGCTGCCCGACAGTTCCACCTTGTTGATCGCGCCCCGCCAGCCATGTCGTTGCGTGTAGTCGATGAGACCGACACGCAATGCATGATTGGCCGCCGTCTGCAGCCGGCCGTCGATCGTCGTGTACACCTTGTAACCGGCGTCCTGGGCCGCGGGGCCGAAACGGCTGATGATCTCCTGGCGCACCATCTCGGCGATGTACGGTGCCTCGACGTCGGCGAGCGCGCGGTGCGCCTTCGCGCTAACTACTTCCTGCGAAGCGGCATCGGCGGCAGCCTGGTCGATGAAGCCGAGCTCACGCATGCGCCGCAGTACGTACTGGCGGCGCTCGGCCGCGCCGCGCGGATCCGTGATCGGGTTGTAACGCGACGGCCATTGCGGCACGCGTGCCAGCGTCGCCGCTTCGCCGATCGTGAGCTGGTCGAGTTGCTTGCCGAAATAGGTTTCCGCCGCGGCGGCGACACCGTACGCGCGCTGCCCGAAGAAGATGACGTTCAGGTACAGCGCGAGGATTTCCTGCTTGCTGAACTCGTGCTCGAGCCGGTTGGTGACGAAAATCTCCTGCAGCTTGCGCCGCACGGTGCGTTCCTGCGTGAAGAACGCGCTGCGTGCCGCCTGCATGGTGATGGTGCTCGCACCCTGCAGCTCGCCCGAGGTGGCGTTCACGAACAGCGTGCGCAGGATTCCCTGCCAGTCGTAGCCGTGGTGTTCGAAGAAGCGATCGTCCTCGGCCGCGATGAACGCCTGGCGCACGATCAGCGGGATCTGCTCGTACTTCACCGGGTTGCGACGCTGTTCGCCGATCTGCGCGATCAGGTCTCCGGAGCGCGTGTACACGCGCAACGGCACGGCGAGCTCGTTGTTCTTCATCGCCGAGACGCTGGGCAGCGTCGGCTCCAGGTAGACGTAACTGCACACGAAGGCGTATGCGATGGCGAGTGTGATGCCCGTCACACCCATCAGCGCCATCATGAACAGTCGAAAGTAGTTTGGCTTCACAGAATGCGGGTCTCGTCGGTTGCGCGCACGTTATGCCCTATGCATAGTAACCGCCGTCGATACGCATACTCACCGAAAGGTGGGGACGCAAAGCTTCCGGTCTAAGGGCCTGCATTGGCCTACGACAGCGGGGTTGCCGGCTCGGGCTCCTGGCCTGAGTTGATACGGATAACCGCCCCCTGGTTCCAATGCATCCCAGCCCCGGGGGCTCCGTTCCCACCGAAAGCGGGCTCCGGAGGCATATCCCGAGGAATCCGCCAGATTCGTGAGGGGCGTCTCGTTCAATTTAACTTCACGCTGATATATAGTGTCTCGGAATTCAGACTGGTCGCGCGATTCACGCTCTAAACCTATGAAAGGACTGCGAAAGTGCTGTTCTTAACGCGCAAGTATCGTCCGCTGCTCGGACTTGACATAACTACTTCGTCGGTCAAGTTGATCGAGCTGGTGATGAGCGGTGGCTCGTATCGAGTCGAGTCCTACGCCGCGGAACCCACTCCCCAGAACGCGATGAACGAAAAAGCCATCGTCGACGCGGAAGCCGTCGGCGAGGCGATCCGGCGCGCCGTGAAGCGCTCCGGGGCGAGCGCCAAGGAAGTCGCGATCGCGATCTCCGGCGACGCCGCGATCACCAAGGTGATCCAGATGCCACGCAGCCTGCGCGAGCGCGACCTCGAGGCGCAGGTCGAGATGCAGGCCGATCAATACATCCCCTTCCCGATGGACGAAGTCTCGTACGACTTCGAAGTGCTGGGTCCATCGGAAAAGGACCCCGACACCAACGACGTGCTGCTGGTCGCGACGCGAACCGAAAACGTCGAACAGCGTCAGGCGGCGGTGAATGCCGCGGGCCTCACGGCGAAGATCGTCGACGTCGAAGCATTCGCGCTCGAGAACGCCTGCAAGTTGATGACACACCAGATGCCGGACGGCGGCATCGATCGCACGATCGCAGTGGTCGACTTCGGCGCGAGCAGCACCACGTTCAGCGTGCTGCGCAATCTCAAGGTCGTGTACACGCGCGACTTCGCGTTCGGTGGGCAGCAGCTCACCGAGGAAATCATGCGGACTTACGGCCTCTCGATGGAAGAAGCCGGCCGCGCGAAAAAGGAAGGCGGTCTGCCGGGCAACTTCCAGGCGGAAGTGCTCGACCCCTTCATCGACGACATGACGCAACAGGTCAGCCGCTCACTGCAGTTCTATCTGGCGTCCGGCTCCGGCCGCGATCAGCCGGAAAAGATCCTGATCTGCGGCGGTTGCGCGAACATTTCCGGTGTCTCGGATGTGATCTCCAGTCGCGTGGGTATTTCCGCCGAAAGAGGCGACCCGCTCGGCCAGATGAAACTTTCCTCTCGGGCCAAGGCGCAGGCGGTCGCACGTGATGCCACCGCGCTGCTCACGGCCTGCGGCCTCGCCCTGCGGAGCTTCGACTAATGCCTCGCATAAACCTACTTCCCTGGCGCGACGAGGAGCGCAAGGAGCGCAAGCTCAAATTCCTCGTGGCACTCGGTGGCTCCGCCGTTGCGGCCTGCCTCGTCGCGTTCGTCGGGTACCTGATGATGGACTCGATGGTGAGTGCGCAGGACGCGCGCAACGAGCGCCTCAAGGGTGAGATCGCCGAGCTCGACAAGCAGATCGAGAAGATCAACAGCCTGGAGGCCGACAAGGCGCGCTTCATCGCGCGCATGGACGTCATCGAGAAGCTGCAGCGCTCGCGTCCTGAAATCGTCCACGTGTTCGACGAGATCGCGAAGCAGCTGCCCGATGGTGTTTACCTCACGGGCATTACCCAGACCGGGCAGCGCCTGAGGTTCGAGGGCGTGGCGCAGTCCTCGACTCGCGTCTCCACGTTCATGCGGAACATCGATGCCTCCAGCTATCTGAAGAATCCGGAGCTGGAGGTCGTGGAAACCAAGAAGAGCGACACCGGCGCGACCTTCGTGCTGTTCGCGGACCAGGCCGGTGGCGCGGAACCGGCCGAAGAAACCGCGGCGAAGAAGCCGAAGCGCCGCATCGCGTCGGGAGGTTGATCATGAGCATTCTCGACGATCTGAGATCACTCGACCCGAACGATCCGGGCCGCTGGCCGCTGCCGGTTCGCGCGGGCTTCGTTGCGCTGTGCTTCGTGGTGCTGTCAGCCGCGCTGTTCTATTTCTTCGTGTGGAGCGATCAGAAGCCGCGTCTCGACCAGGCTGCCGCCGAGGAGCTGCAGCTGCGTGACACCTTCAGCACCAAGCATTCGAAGGCCGTGAATCTGGCCGTATACCAGCAGCAGCTTGCGGACATCGAGCGCTCGTTCGGCGCCCTGCTGCGGCAGCTACCCGGCAAGACCGAAGTTCCCAGCCTGCTGGTCGACATTTCGCAGGTGGGTGTCGGCGCAGGTCTCGAAGAGAAGCTGTTCCAGCCGGCCGCAGAGGTCAAGAAGGATTTCTACGCCGAGCTGCCGATCAAGATCCGCTTGACCGGTTCATATCACCAGATGGGTGAATTCGTCAGCGGCATTGCCGCGCTGCCGCGCATCGTCACGCTGCACGACATTTCGATCAAACCGGAAAACAAGGACGCCTACGACGTCTTGTCGTTCGAATTGACTGCCAAGACCTTCCGCTATCTGGACGACGCGGAAATTGCCGCCGAGAAGAAGAGCGCCAAGACGCCTGGCCAGGGCTAGTCCGGATTCGAACGCGCAACAGACGCAAAAACACGGGTTATGAACATGGTCTCGAAATCGCACAAAACCTGGCTCCTGATCGCGGGCGTCTGCGTTCTCACGGGCGTGCTGTCGGCCTGCTCGAGCAAGGATGACGAGCTCGATCAATTCATCGCCGAAACGAAGAAGCAGCCTGGTGGACGCGTCGAGCCATTGCCCGAGCTCAAGCCATACGAGTCGTATGCCTACGAGTCCACCAATCTGCGTTCGCCGTTCATGCCAGGTGGTTCCGGAGGCTCCGGCCCCGGCCTGAGACCGGATTCGCGTCGCAATCGCGAATTCCTGGAGCAGTTTTCGCTCGATACGTTGCGCATGGTCGGCACGCTGCGCATGGCTGATCGCACTTACGGTCTGGTGAGGACCAAGGACGGCCTCGTGCATCGCGTGCTGCCGGGGAACTACATGGGCCAGGCCGATGGCCGGGTCACAGAAATCACGCCTTCGAAGATTAGTGTCGTGGAAATCGTTCCGGACGGACTGGGTGGGTACATGGAGCGCCCCGCCTCGCTCGCCTTGAACAACTGAAGATTCCGCGCCAGGGAGTAGCTGCGAATGAACAAGATAATCCTCCGTCAGTTGGCCGCCTCGACACTGTTGTGGCTGGGCCTCACTGGTCTCGCAGCTTCGGCTGCATACGCACAGGGCACGCCTAACAAGCTCGAGTCCATCGACGTGCAGAACCTGGCGGGTCAACAGTTGCAGCTCACCCTGCATCACTCGGCGCCGCCCGCCGAACCCGTGGCCTTCACCATCGACAATCCCGCGCGCATTTCGCTGGATCTGGCGAACACCGCGCTCGCGCTGCCGTCCCGCCGCATCGATGTGCGCTCCGGCGGCGTGGATTCGATCCTGGCTGCGGAAGCTTCGGGCCGTACGCGCCTGGTCCTGAATCTCGATCGCCTCCTGCCGTACCAGACGCGGGTCTCCGGCAATGACGTCATCGTGCTGATCGGGGCGACCGGGTCGCCTGCCGCGGCGGCGGCTGCTTCCGGTGGCGCTTCCGGATCTCCCTCCGCTTCGCGTTCGGCCTCCGCCGCTCCCAGCGGTCCGCGCGCGATTCGTGGCATCGATTTCCGCCGTGGCCAGGGAGGCACGGGCCGCGTAATCGTTCGCCTGTCCGATCCGCGCACGCCGGTCAGTCTGCGCCAGCTCGGCAACCAGATCGTCGTGGACTTCGCCGGTGCCGAGGTGGCGAGCAACCTCGCGCGACGCTACGACGCTGCCGACTTTGCGACGCCGGTAAGCGGCTTCGACGTGGTGCGCGTCGGTGATGGCGTTCGGTTGGCGATCACGGCAACCGGAGATTTCGAACAGCTCGCGTACCAGTCGGACGACCAGTACGTCGTTGAGGTCCAGCCGGCGCGCAAATCCGCCCAGAAGACCGAGGAGAAGCGCGTCTATACGGGTGAGCGCCTGACGCTGAATTTCCAGGACATCGAAACTCGCGCCGTGCTGCAGTTGCTGGCCGACGCCAGTGGCCAGAACATCGTGGTCTCCGACTCCGTCCAGGGCAGCGTCACGCTGCGCCTGCAGAACGTGCCCTGGGATCAGGCGCTGGACATCGTCCTGCGTACCAAGGGACTCGACAAGCGCCGCAATGACAATGTGATCATCGTGGCGCCGACGGAAGAACTCGCCGCGCGTGAGAAGGCCGAACTCGCCGCGCGCCAGGACGTGCAGGAGCTCGCGCCGCTGCGTTCCGAGTACCTGCAGGTCAACTACGCCAAGGCGGCCGATCTGGCCGCCCTGATCAAGACACAGGGCGAGGGTGGCCTGCTCTCCAAGCGCGGGTCGGTCTCGGTCGATGAGCGCACCAACACACTGCTGCTGCAGGACTCGTCCGATCGTCTCGACGACATCCGTCGGCTGGTCGGTACGCTCGACATCCCGATCCGGCAGGTGCAGATCGAGGCGCGCATCGTCATCGTCAGCGATGACTTCTCACGAGAGCTCGGTGCCCGCGCCGGCTTCTCTGGCTTCGACTTCTTCAGCAACAACCTGGGCTACACCAGCGGCTCCGCTTTGGCCAACGACACGGCGATGTCGGATTTTCTGGAGCGCGCCAATGACGACAACCCGAACAACGACGGCGTCCCCTTCGTGTTCTCGCAGTCGCCCGGCGTTGCTCCTCCGCGCTACAACGTGAACCTCCCGGTCTCGAACCCGGCCGGCAGCATCGCCTACATGCTGCTCGGCAAGGACTTCCTGATCGACCTCGAGCTGTCGGCCGCCCAGGCCGAAGGCCGCGGCGAGGTGATCTCGACACCGCGCGTGATCACGGCCAATCAGCGCGAAGCCAGCATCGAGCAGGGCGTGGAAATTCCGTACCAGGAATCCGCCTCCTCCGGTGCGACGACGATTTCCTTCAAGAAGGCGGTGCTCGCGCTCAAGGTGACGCCGCAGATCACGCCTGACAACCGCATCATCCTCGACCTGAACGTCAAGAAGGACAGCGTCGGCCAGGTCATCGTCGGCGGTGCGGGCCAGCAGGTGCCTTCGATCGACACACGCGAGATCACCACGCAGGTGCTCGTGAATGATGGTCAGACCGTGGTACTCGGCGGCATTCTCGAGACCGAGCGCCGCGAGACCGAGAAGAAGGTGCCCTACCTCGGCGACGTGCCGGTGCTGGGCCGCATCTTCAAGACGACCGGTCGTACCAACAACAAGGACGAGCTGCTGATCTTCGTCACGCCGAAGATCCTGCGCGAAGGCGTCAGCGTTTACTGACCTATTGTTGCTCACGGCCGCCCCCGTCCTCGTGACGAGGGCGGCCGTTTCATTTCAGCTATGCTCGCGCGCCATGTCCACGCGCACCGCGAACATCTTTCTGATCGGACCCATGGGTTCGGGCAAGACCGCGGTCGGCAAGCATCTTGCCCGCCTGATGCGTGCCCCGTTTCGCGACAGCGATGCGGAGATCGAGGCGCGCACCGGTGTCGACATCTCGTACATCTTCTCGCGGGAGGGTGAGGCCGGCTTCAGGATGCGCGAGCGCGAGGTCATCGAGGACGTGACGCGCGAGAGTCCGATCGTCCTCGCCACCGGCGGCGGCGCGATCCTGCTCGAGGAGAACCGCAGGGTCCTGCACGAACGCGGGTTCGTCGCATACCTGAACACTTCCCTGGAGCAGCAGGCCGAGCGCGTCCGGCAGGGCCGCAACCGCCCGTTGTTGCACCACGTGGATCCTCTGACCAAGCTCACCGAGCTCATGGCGATTCGCGCGCCGCTGTACGAGTCCCTGGCCGACTTCACCGTGGCCACCGACGGCCGCAAGGTGCATGTGGTCGCCGACGCCATCTACGCGGCATTCAAGGCCGCGCGGAACGCCACCTGAAGACACTTATACTTGGGACGTTGACCATGCCCCATGGAATGACGTGCAGCGCATCGACGTAGAACTTGGACATCGCAGTTATCCGATCTTCATCGGCGCGGGCGCCATGGAGCAATCCGAGGCGCTCGATCGCGCGATTCCGGCCCGTGACGTGCTGCTCGTGACCAACACAACCGTTGGGCCGCTGTACGCCGACAAGCTGGCCACGGCGCTCGCGCCCCGGCGCTGCATCGAGGTCGAGCTGCCCGACGGGGAGATGCACAAGACGCTCGCGAACGTGTCGCGCATGCTGGACGTGCTCATTGCCAATCGCCTCGGCCGTGACGCCTGCGTCGTGGCGCTCGGCGGCGGCGTCGTCGGCGACATGGCGGGTTTCGCGGCCGCGTGCTACCAGCGCGGAATTTCTTTCGTGCAGGTCCCGACCACGCTGCTTGCCCAGGTGGATTCCTCGGTGGGCGGCAAGACCGGAGTGAACCATCCCGGCGGCAAGAATCTCATAGGCGCTTTCCACCAGCCCTCCGGCGTGTTCGCGGACACCAACACCTTGAACACGCTGCCGGATCGCGAGCTGCGCGCCGGTCTCGCCGAAGTCATCAAGTATGGGCTGATCGTCGATCGCAAGTTCTTCGACTGGCTCGAGGCGCACGCCACCAAATTGCTGGCGCGCGACACCGACGCGCTGACGCACGCCATCAAGCGCTCCTGCGAGATCAAGGCGGAGATCGTGGCGCGCGACGAGCGCGAACAGGGCGAGCGTGCATTGCTGAACCTCGGACACACATTCGGGCACGCCATCGAGAGCGCGACGAACTATTCGAGCTGGCTGCATGGCGAGGCGGTCGGCGCCGGCATGCTCCTGGCCGCCGACATGTCGAAGCGCCTCGGCTGGGTCTCGTCTGCGGACGTCGAGCGGGTCGAAGGCATTCTCAGGAGTTTCGGATTGCCGGTGGACGTCAGGGCCGTTCCGGCGGCCACGCTCGCCGAGAAAATGAAAATCGACAAGAAGGTTGCCGCGGGGCGCATCCGCCTGGTGCTGCTCAAGGCGATCGGCAGATCCGTGGTCACCGGCGACTACGCGGACGCGGCGTTACGCGAAACGCTGCAGGCCCGCTGCGGGTAGGACATGGGGCAGCCGCTCGCGCCGTACGCCGCGATCGATGAGCAAAGTCGCGGCCGGCGCTATCCGGAGCCGCCACCCCGGTTTCGCAGCGAGTTTCAGCGGGATCGCGATCGGATCATCCATAGCAACGCGTTTCGCCGGCTCGTCTACAAGACGCAGGTTTTCGTGAATCACGAAGGCGATCTGTACCGCACACGCATCACCCACTCGCTGGAAGTCGCGCAGATAGGACGCACCGTCGCCCGTGCACTGCGCATAAACGAGACCCTCACCGAGGCGATCTGCCTGGCACACGATCTGGGACATACGCCGTTCGGCCACGCCGGCCAGGACGCACTCAATGAATGCATGCGTGAGTACGGCGGCTTCGAGCACAACCTGCAGTCGCTGCGCGTCGTCGACGAGCTGGAGGAACGTTACGCCGAGTTCCCTGGTCTCAACCTTACGTTCGAATGCCGAGAGGGGATCCTGAAACATTGCTCCGTGCAGAACGCCCGGAAGCTCGGCGACGTCGGACAGCGGTTTCTGGACCGGACCCAGCCGAGCCTGGAAGCGCAGCTTGCCAACCTCGCAGATGCGATCGCGTACAACAACCACGATGTGGACGACGGGGTGCGTGCCGGACTCATCAGCGTCGA
>DASTRL010000110.1:0-7673 GCA_035761265.1 Steroidobacteraceae bacterium | reverse complement strand
CGCAGACTGGCGTACTTCAGCCTTGCGCTGGGCGCCGTGGAGTTGATCGCGCCGCGGCTGCTGTCGCGCGCCATCGGCCTGCAGCCGCAACCGACCCTGATGCGCGCGCTGGGATTGCGCGAGATCGCGAGCGGTGTCGGGTTGCTGACGCTGCCGGGATCCGCCGCGGCTCCGGGCTCGCGTGTGGTGGGCGATCTGATGGACATGGCCATCATCGGGCTCGCCACGGGCCTCAGGCCCGGCACGCGGGCGCGGCGCGTCATCGCCCTGCTGGCGGTGGCGGGAGTCGCGGCGCTCGACCTGTACGCCACGCAGCGGGTTGCCGCGCGCCATCGCGCGCTCGAGCGCGAACGCGGTCTCGACCGCGACGAGGAGCGCATCCCGGTCGTGCAGCCGCCGCCGGACGCGGAGCCGCCGCAGACCGAGGAGGCGAGGCCCGAGGCCGCGATGGCGGAGCAGCCTCCACCGACGCAGCACTGATTTCCAAGGAGTGGCGCCATGGACAAGGACGTCCCTGACTACACCGCCGCGAACGACGGCAGTTTCGCCACCGGCAACATCTACGGCTCCGGCGGCGCCAAGGGCCAACCCTGAGCCCGCGCAACGCTTCAGCGCATCGTCGAGGTCGATGACCGCGTCCGCGTTGACGCAGTCGCCGCGCGCTCCTAGCGTTCGCGCTCATGAACCGACTCATCGGGCGCGCGCTGGCGTGCTGTCTCGTCATTGCCCTGCCTGTTCACGCCGGGGATTCCGTCCGGTTCGAGGACCTGGCCGGCTGGTGGGCGGCGGATCCGGAACACGGCGGCGAGTCGTCGCACGTGGTGCTGCGCTTCGTGGAGCAGGACGGCAAGCGCGAAGCACGCCTGTGGTTGATGGCCATCGGCGCCTACGACATCCCGCTCGGCAAGGTCACGCTCGCCGGCGACTCGGTCAACTTCGAGCAGGCGTTTCCGCTCGAATGGAATGCCGGCAAGCGAACGCTGACGGGCAGGCTTCCGGCCGATGCTGCACCGGTGTACGACATCCCGATCGTGTTCGGGCGCAGCGCGCCCGTGGAGGCGCCCGAGCCGCGCGACTGGCAAACCGCGGCGCCGCGCCCGAAGGTGCGCTGGTCCGTGGAGACGGGCGCCAGCGTCTGGGCGGGACTGGAGCGCGACGCGCAAAGTGGCCTGCTGTTCGTCGGCAACGATCTTGGCGACCTGCATGCGATCGATCGCGACGGCAGGGTGCGCTGGAAGTTCTCCACCGGGGGGCCGATCCGTTCGCAGCCCACGGTGATCGGCCACGCCGTGTACGTCGCCTCCGATTCTGGCTATCTACACAAACTGCAGCGCGACACGGGCGCCGAAGTCTGGCGCGCGCGCGTGGATACGACGCTCGAACCACGCTTGCCGCCCAATGATCCCAAGACTCGCTGGGATCGGTATGGATCGAGCGTCGTGTCCGACGCGAAGCATCTGTACTACGCCAGCCGTGACCGGAATCTCTATGCGCTCGACGTCGCTTCAGGTCGCGAGGCCTGGCGTGTCACGGCCACGGACATCATGACGGCGACCCCGGCGCTGCACGGCGACAACGTGATCTTCGCGGCCTATGACGGCAAGGTGCAGGCAGTGTCCGCGCGCGACGGCAAGCCGCGCTGGAGCTACGACGCCAGGGTGGGCATCCCCGGCGATGTCGTGGTCGCGGACGATCGGGTGCTGCTCGGCAGTCGCAGCTACGACCTCATCGCCGTCGACGCATCGAGCGGCAGGGAACTGTGGAAGCACTACTACTGGTTCTCGTGGATCGAATCGCCGCCCGTGGTGCGCGCCGGCATCGTCTACACCGGTTCATCGGATGCCACGAATGTCTATGCGATCAATCTTGCGGACGGATCGTTGCGCTGGAAGACGCCGGTACCCGGATATCCATGGCAGCGCACCGCGGTGAATGAGGACCTGGTGATCACGGGCACCGTCGGCCGCGGCGCCTACCCCGCCTCGCGCAACGGATCGTTCTTCGCGCTGGATCGGGCGAGCGGCGCGTTCCGCTGGATCTACATGGACCTGCCGTCGCCAGAGCAGGTGAAGAACCGCGCGCAGTGGGGCTTCGCGGCATCGCCGGTGATCGGCGATGGCGTGGTCTACGCGGCGGATCTCAATGGCCGGGTTGTCGCGTTCGAGCTGCAGTGAGTTCACGCAGCGCGCGGGCGACGAACGGGTCTTCGCCCGGCGTCGCATGCTCCACGTCGACATAGGCGCCGGGGCGATACTGCTCGCGCGGCGTGCCGTTCACGTGCTGCAGCCGCTCGGCGGGCACGTTGGCGCGAATGCCGGTGTTCGGCAGCGTGAGGGTGTACGTGGCGCCGACCAGCCGCGCCATCTCCGTGCCGACCACTTTGGCCGCGCCGGTCGCATCGAAGCCGATGGCGAGGCCTTCGCCCATGCTGCCGGTCCAGCGGTTCACGAGCACGACCACCGCACCCTCGTAGCGTTCGGCGCGCGGCGATACCAGCTCGAGCCAGCTTCGGCGAATGCCGGTCTCCTTCTCCTCGGAAGGCAGGATGTGCTTCTGGTAGGGCATGTCCCTGTCCACGAATCGGCCGAGTATGCCGCGGGCCACCGAGCTGTTGCCGCCGCTTGCGGTATCGCGCAGATCGATGATGAGGCCGCGGGTCGCGCGCAGTGCCGTGAGCGCGGCGTCGAAGGCGGCGACGGTGGCGTCGTCGCCGAGCGAATCGTTCAGCACGATGTATCCGATGCCGGGCCGGATTTCCGCGTGACTCACGGGCTCGCTGCCGCGGAACGACTGATCCGGCGCGGCGAGCGGGAATTCCCGCGGCTTGCCGTCGACCTGCAGGCGCAAGAGCCGCGGCACCTGGTGCACGCCGGCGAGCACGGATCGCAGCGCCCAGTCACGCGCGGTGGCCGTGGTGTGCGGATAGGAACGCCCCAGGCGCGCTTCGACCAGTCCGGCGATGGGCTGGCCATTGAGCGTGAGAACCACCATCCCTGCGCGGATGCCGGCGCGCTCCGCATTGGAATCGGCGCGCACCTGCGTGATCACGGCGCGGCCGTCGCGCCACTCGGCCCACAGGTCCGTCCCCGATGGGACGAGTCGATACGATGTGCCGGTGTTGGTGTTGAGCTGCGCGTGTGGATCGTACAGCTCGTCGATCACGTGCTCGAGCAGCGTGACGAATTGCTCGCGCGTTCGAACCTCGCCGAGATCCGCGCGGTACAGGGCGCAGACACGATCCCACTGCAGCGCCTTGGTATCGAAGTAGGCATACGTCGACCCGATCTCATCGCACAGGGCGGAGTAGTCCGACTGGAATTCCTGCGGGGAATACGCGCGATCCGCGCCTTGCGCGGCGCCGAGACCGAGGATCAGGGTGGCCCCTATCAAGCTGCGCATGCGCGGCATCATGTCCGATCTGCGCACGATCGAGCAAGCGCGGCGGACGGCGGATCATTCAGCGCAGGCCCGCGCGAACCTATTCTCTCTGCACGACCTCTAACAATGGAGCTGATGATGAATGCGACTCGTGCAGATGCGATGCCGAAGCCGGCCCCGCGCCGTTACATGATCCTGCGGACGTTCCCGGCGGGCGCGCTCGACGGCGTGGACGCGAAGGTGAAGAAGACGGTGAACGACAACAACTCCGAGCTGGGCGTCACCTGGGAACACTCGTACGTGAACGCGGACCGCACCCGCACGTTCTGCGTCTACTCGGCGCCCAGCGAGGCCGCGGTGCGCGAGGCGGCGAAGAAGAACAGTCTGCCGGTCGATGCGGTGTTCGAGATCCCGACCACGCTCTATCCGAAGTAGCTGCCGTCAGGCGAGCAGCCGCTCGATGTCGGCCGGAGGCGCGGGCTTTGCGACGTGTGCGTCAAAGCCCGCCTCCAGTGACATCCGGATATCCTCCGGGCGCGCGTAGCCGCTGATGGCGAGCAGGCGGATGTTGGCGGCCCGCTCGCGACGCACGGCCCGCGCGAAGTCATAGCCACTGAGCTCGGGCAATCCCAGATCGCAGAGCACGACGTCGATGTCGCTGGCGCGCACGCGCGCCAGCGCGCACATGCCGTTGTAGGCGATCTCGACGTGGTGACCGTAGAGTCGCAGCACGCGGGCGAGCGCTTCGGCTGCATCCTCGTTGTCGTCGACCACCAGCACGCGGCGCGCGTGGGGCGCCGTCGCGCCGGGCGGCGGCGGATGCGGACGACGGTCGACCTCGAGGTGCGGCGTGCTCACGACGCCAAACTAATCGCGCGACGCCCGGCTCGTCAGCCGGTACTCCCTTGGTTCGTCTGGAGCAGTCCCGCCGGATCGCGTAGGACGACGCCGATGCGCCCAGGCGGCATTGCCGCCCAGGCGCTCCAACGGTTCCCCTGCCTATTGACCGCCGCTCGACGGCGGCGGATTCGAGGGCTGGCTGCCGTCGGGCGCGGCCGTTGAGTTGGTGGAGTCCGGTGGCGTAGCCGGTGTCGACCCGCTCTCGCCGGCGGTGCCTCCGGGCGTCGTCGCCGTATCAGCGGGCGGGCTCGTCGTATCACTCGGTGAGTTCGACATGCCACTTGTCGAATCGCTGTTGCCGCCGACGCCGGTGTCCTTGTTGCGATCGCCGCAGGCAGCCAGCAGCGCGGCGGCCGCGATCAGGGGAACCAGAAGTTTCGAGTTCATGAGTGCTCCAGGAGGTGAGAATCACTTGCGCACCGTACGCGGCGCCGGTCGCGCAGGCAGTCGGCGTCGCGATCGCATTGGGCGTGCCGATTTCCGACCGGGTGCCGTCATGCGTTACCCCGCACATCGGCCAAATGCGGACTTTGCCGCCAGTCCGATGCGACGAGTGCATGCACAATCCGCGCCGGGTTGCTCCGTACGCGCTTGCGGGGGCGGGGTGGGGCCCGTACCCTGCCGCGCCATGAAACATCCCATCGCCCGCTTCCTTGCACTGTCTGCGGCCGCGGTTGCCATTGCCGCCGCCGCTTTCGCACAAACTCCCGCGCAAACCCCGCCGCGCGTCACGCCAATGACGCCGGACGTGCTCGACAAGTACCAGCAGACGCTGCCGTCCGCCGATTTCATCCGCCGCGAGGCGATGGTGCCGATGCGCGACGGCGTCAAGCTGTACACCGTCATCGTGATGAAGAAGGGGACGCAGAATGCGCCCATCCTGCTGTCGCGCAGTCCGTACGACGCCTACAAGTCGGCGCACCGCGTCGACAGTCAGCGCGGCGTCGACATCCTCGAAGTCATGGATGCCGAGTTCTTCGAAGACGGATACATCCGCGTCTACCAGGACATCCGCGGCCTGCATCGCTCCGAGGGCGCCTACGTCATGAACCGCCCGATCGTCGGACCGCAGAACGACACGGGTATCGACGAGTCCACCGACGCCTACGACACCATCGACTGGCTGGTGAAGAACACGCCGGAATCGAACGACAAGGTCGGCATCATCGGTTCTTCCTATCTCGGATTCACGACGCTCGCGGCCATGATCGATCCGCATCCCGCACTGAAAGCCGCGGTGCCGCAGAGCCCGATGGTCGATGGCTGGATGGGCGACGACTGGTTCCACAACGGCGCGTTCCGCGTGAGCTCGCTCGACTACGCCGTGGGACAGGCCACCAACAAGGCGCAGGGCGGCGGCGATTTCGCGCTCGGCGAGGGCGACCACTACACGCGGTATCTGGAAGCCGGCTCCGTCGCGGACTTCGTGAAGATGCTGGGCATCGAGCAGGTGCCGGGCGTGCGCAAGTTCCTCGAGAATCCGGCATACACCGAATTCTGGTCGCTGCAGGCGGTCGACAAATGGCTGGCGGCAAGACCGCTGACCGTGCCGGCCATCATCGAGGTCGGGCAGTGGGACCAGGAAGACAGCTACGGTGGGCCGGCGGTGTATCGCGCGCTCGAACCCAAGGACAAGAACAACGACATGGTGTCGTTGCACATCGGACCCTGGCGGCACTCCGGCGCCAACCACTACGGCTACGACCTCGGCGCGCTCACCTTCACGGGCGACACGGCGCGCGAGTGGCGCGTGCAGTACGTCAAGCCGTTCTTCGATCACTGGCTCAAGGGCGCGCCGGATCCGAAGACGCCGCCGGTGCTCACCTATGCCACCGGCGTCAACCAGTGGCAGCGTTCGGAGCGCTGGCCCATGGGAACGGCCAGGCCTATCTACCTGGCGGCGAATGGTGCAGCCTCGTTCGAGAAGCCGAACTCGGCGGGGCACGAGGAGTACGTCAGCGATCCGGCCAAACCCGTGCCCTTCATTCCGCGCCCGATCGACATGGGCAATCCGAACCAGTGGAAGCCGTGGCTGGTGCACGACCAGCGCTTCGTGACGGATCGGCCCGACGTGGCTTCCTGGAAGAGCGCGCCGCTCGAGAAGCAAGTGCACATCATGGGCGCGCCCGAGGTCGAGCTGTTCGCGTCCACCACCGGCACGGACAGCGACTGGGTCGTGAAGCTGATCGACGTGTACCCGAACGACGTGCCCGAGCCGGCCTCGCAGGGTGCCAAGCCCGGCATGGCCGGCTACGAGCTGCCGATCGGCATCGAGATCTTCCGCGGGCGATATCTCAAGAGCTTTGCGCAACCGGCGCCGCTCAAGCCCGGCAAGGTGGAGCGCTTCACCTGGAAGCTGCCCAACGTGAACCACGTGTTCCTGCCGGGCCACCGCATCATGGTGCAGGTGCAATCGACACTGTTCCCGCTGTATGACCGCAACCCGCAGACCTACGTGCAGAACATCATGTATGCGAAGCCGGCGGACTACAAAAAGGCGACGCAGAGCGTCTGGTACGGCGGTGCGAATGCGAGCGCGGTGGTGCTGCCGGTGGTGCCGTGAGGCCGGCGCGGCTGGCCGGCTCCTGTCTCGACTGAGCGCGCATAGTTATACGCGCACCGCGGAACGGAGGCCCGGCGGATAGTCTGTCCGCCGGGCCGACTCACTACTTTGTATATCTCTCCTGCAAGAGAGGCGTAAGTTACGCCCAAGAAAAATCGCCGATCCGACGATACACGAGGGGGTTTCCGTGAAGACGGTCAGACACCATTCGAATGTGATCCGGTACTACGTGGCGGCCGCACTGGGGACGGCATGTCTCGGCAGCCCGGTGATGGCGCAGGAGCAGGGGCTCGAGGAAATCGTCGTCACGGCGCAGAAGCGCGAGCAGAACGTGCAGAACGTTCCGATCGCCATCACGGCGTTCACGGCGGACACGCTCAAGGACAAGGCCATCGGGGACATCGGTGCGCTCACGCGTTTCGCACCGAACGTCAACCTGGACACTGGCTCGCCATTCTCCGGCGACACCTCGGTGTTGTCGGCATCCATCCGCGGCATCGGCCAGGATGATTTCGCGTTCAACCTCGACCCCGGCGTCGGCGTGTACGTCGACGGCGTGTACCTGGCGCGCACCATCGGTGCGAACCAGAGCCTGCTGGACATCGACCGCATCGAGATCCTGAAGGGTCCGCAGGGCACGCTGTTCGGCCGCAACACCATCGGCGGCGCGATCAGCATCGTCACGCACACGCCCGGCGAGGAGCCGCGCTTCATCGCGAGCGCCACCACCGGCAGCTTCAACCGGCGCGACATCTCCGCCACGGCGGACTTCCCGCTCTCGGACAAATTCCTGACCACGCTGAGCTTCAGCTCGCAGGTCCGCGACGGCTAC
>DASTRL010000109.1:0-15926 GCA_035761265.1 Steroidobacteraceae bacterium | reverse complement strand
TCGTGCGCGCGGTCTCCGGGATCGGCGCCGATGTGCATGGCCGCGAGCACCAGGCCCGCCAGCGCCACGATGGCCAGCGACGTCAGCGCCAGCCAGCCGATGATGGCGATGGTGCCTTTCGAGAGCGTGTTCTCGAAACGATAGCGCAGCTTGTCGCGCCACGTGACCTGGCGTTCCGGCATGACCCGCCTCCCTTTTTGGGAGAGTCTAACGTCGAGTCCAGTACGTGACGATGGTTATCTGGTCGCTGCCGTCGAGCGCGGGAGGCAAGTTGCGACGCCAGGGGAACTCCAGCAGAGCGACTCCGCCGCAGATCCCTATCAGGATGTTAGGTCGGGAGACGACGGCGCTCGATGCGTGCGGAAATCGGTGGTGCCGCGTCGTGAGGACAGAATAGAAGTCCCCCCAAAGTTCGCTGACCGAGAATTCCGACACGATGGCGATCCTGTGCGTTTCCGGATCTTCGGCGATCACGTCTGGCTTTTCGGGAAGCTGGGTCAGGAAGCGCAGCTTCGGCGCGCTGTCGTAGGCCTCGACGACCCAGATGTCCCCGGAGCTCATGGAAACATGGGCGAGTCCGGCGAACACCAGAAGATTCTTCCCGGCCGGCACCAGGTCGACGACATTCGTTTGCATCAATGACCGCTGCGGACCGTCGCCCTCGCGCACGAAAAGAGTTCCGCCAAACTCCCCGTGATCAACTGACGAGTAGTGAAATCGCCTCCCGCGCAGCGCCGTTCGATGGCCCGGGTTCGGAGTCGTCTTCAATGTGATCACGGGCCGGGTGATGTCGCCCGATACGCGATACACCGGACGCGAATCTCGCCCAATGCAGACGGCCGGAGATTTCGTCGGATCGAAGCCCTGGATCCGTAGCTGTCTCGCGACCTCGCCGGGCTCGGGCTCCGCGGCATGATTTGCCAGCGGCCACAGGACGATGGCGGACAGCAGGCCGACCCGGCATGTGAATTCCATGTCGTACGTTAACGGCAATGCGCCAGGGAAAGGGTCGTCATGTGCCCGGCTTTCTCACCACGATGTCGACGGACTTGGTGTTCGGATCGAACACGATCTCCGCCTCGCGCCTTTCGAGTTGTCGCCGGACTTGCAGGACCTTGGTCTCGAAGGGCACGTCGCGCTCGCCGTAGTCCGTGCCCTCGCGCAACACAAATGACTCGATGACGCCGGTGAGCGCCTCCGCGGACAGCTCCGTATGGGGAACCACGATGGGCGGCAGCGGCGATGGTCGATCCTCGGTCAAGTCGCGTATTTCCTCACGAGCCAGGCCGCGCCGGTGAGCGCGCTCGAGATGGCCAGCATGATCCATTCCACGTGCTGGCCCGGCGCGCCGATCACGCGCGGGATGTGCAGCAGCACGACGAACGAAGCCATCATGCCGGTGAGCAGCGTCGCGGCCAAGCGGGCCTGGATGCCGCTGACCATCGCGAGACCGGCTGCCAGATGTCCGGCGCCGGTGGCCCACGCCCAGAACACCTGCGAAGGCGGGACCCAGGCCGGAACCATGCTGGCTGTGAATTTGATGTAGTTGAAGTGCGCGCAGCCGAACACGATGGCGCTGACTCCGGCCAGGATGCGCGCGATGAGCGCCAGCGTGCGGCGCATCTGTCCCGCGCTCGCGGCGAGCAATGCCACGCCGCCCATGGTGATGAAGGTGATCTCGGCGGGACCGTTCCAGGCACCGATGTGTCCCGCCGACGCGAATGCCGGCGGCAGGTGCAGGAACACGACCCAGAATCCGTAGAACGCGGCCAGCAGCAGCGCTCCCCGGCCTTCCCATCGGCGCGAGAGGATCATCGCCCCTCCGATCACCAGCAGCGCGCCACTCAGATACACGAGCTGCGCGCGCATGCCGATGCCCTTGGGCACCGGCTGCCACTGCATGGCGAAGTCCCCGAAAACAAATGTGACGATGCCCAACAAGATGGCAGCGATGGCGTAGAGCGCGGCGTTGTAGTTCATGTCCCGTCCCGTGGAGAGAAGAAATGGTGTCAGTCTGTGGAAATGGGGACATTCCTCGTTTCCTAGCAAAAGGGGACGTACCTGCAGCAGGTGCGTCCCCTTTTGCTAGGAAACGAGGAATGTCCCCATTTCCACTACTTTAACCACCACCGCAGGATCAGGCTAACTACCCCGAGGATTGCGACGCTCATGGCCCAGATGAGGGCCATCCAGCCGACACGCTGCAGGAAGGGTCCGCCCTTCAATGGTAGCCCTCGTGCGCCACCTTGCCCCTGAACACCCAGTACGACCACGCCGTGTAGCCGAGGATCAGCGGCACGAGCACCGCCGCGCCGATGAGCATGAACAACTGGCTCGAAGCCGGCGCCGCGGCCATGCTCAAGGTGACGGAGTTCGGCACGAGGTACGGATACATGCTGATGCCGAGCCCCACGAATGACATTCCGAATACCGCGAGCGTCAGCACGAATGGCGCCAGCTCGTAGTTGCGTCGCAGGCTGCGCACGAACCGCCAGACGAGGATGGCGCTGATCAGCGGCACCTGCGCCGTGAACAACACGCGCGGCATGCTGAACCAGCGATTGAAATATTCGTTGCCGAGGAACGGTGTCGAAACGCTCACCGCGACGATGGCCGCGAGCGTCAGCGGCGCGAAGATCCGCATCAGCCGCCGCGCATGCGCCTGCGTCTCCCCCTCGGTCTTCCAGTTGAGCCAGCAGGCGCCGAGCAGGCAGTAGCCGACGACCACGCTCGCGCCGGTCAGCAGGCTGAAGGGCGTCAGCCAGTCCCACCAGCCGCCCGCGTAAGAGCGCCCATCGACACGCACGCCCTGCAGCAGCGCGCCGAGCATGATGCCCTGCATGAGCGCGGCCACCAGCGATCCGCCGCTGAATGCGGCGTCCCAAAATGCGCGGTGGCCCGGATCGCGCCAGCGGAACTCGAACGCCACGCCGCGAAAGATCAAGGCCAGCAGCATCGCGATCAGCGGCGCGTACAGCGCGGTCATCACGATCGAATACGCGAGCGGAAACGCCGCCATCAGACCGCCGCCGCCGAGCACCAGCCAGGTCTCGTTGCCATCCCACACGGGCGCGATGGAATTCATCGCGGTGTCGCGTTCCCTGCCCACGGGAAAGGCGCGGAACATCGCGCCGATGCCGAGATCGAAGCCGTCCATCACCACGTACATGAACACGGCGAACGCCAGGATGGCGGCCCAGACATTCGTGAGCACGAGGCTGTCAGCCATGAGTTCGCTCCCGCTTGCCCTCGCGCGCCATCGCGGGCGCGGGCGTGATGCCCGCGGCATGCGCGGGCACGTTTGCATGCTCCGGCTCCTGCGGCTGCGGCGCGCGTGACATCAGCCTGAGGAGGTACCAGGTGCCCATGCCGAACACCGCGAAGTACACGACCACGAAGGCCACGAGCGAAGCGCCGACCGCGGGCACCGCGAGCGGCGAGGCAGACTCGGCCGTGCGCAGCAGTCCGTACACGGTGAACGGCTGTCGCCCGACTTCGGTGGTCATCCAGCCGGCGATCACCGCCACGAACCCGGCGGGCCCCATGAGCACGGCGAAACGCTGCAATGCGCGCCAGTCGTACAACCTGCCGCGCCAGCGCGCGAGCAGGCTCCAGACCCCGAGCGCGAACATCAGCAGTCCCAGGCCCACCATGATGCGGAATGTCCAGAACACGACTCTCACCGGAGGACGATTTTCCGGCGCGATCGTGTCGAGCCCGGCGAGCGGCGCATCGAGATCGTGCTTGAGGATCAACGAGGACCAGCGCGGAATTTCGAGCGCGTGCTTCATGCGCTGCGCCTCGTCATCCGGAATGCCGAACAGGATGAGCGGTGCCCCGTTCGGATGGCTCTGGAAGTGTCCTTCCATGGCCATGACCTTGGCGGGCTGGTGCTCGAGGGTATTGAGACCGTGCAGATCCCCCACCAGCACCTGCACCGGTGCCACCAGCGCCGCCA
Source organism: Steroidobacteraceae bacterium (assembly GCA_035761265.1). GTDB lineage: Bacteria > Pseudomonadota > Gammaproteobacteria > Steroidobacterales > Steroidobacteraceae > CADEED01. The sequence continues at coordinate 11,968 of DASTRL010000109.1, read as the reverse complement.
TCCACATGGCCATCGAAAACATCTTGCGCGCGTGTTCCTGCGTCGACTCGCGCAACAGGTGCCACGCCCCCACGGCCCCCACGACGAGCGCGGTCGTCAGGTACGAGGCGATGACCGTGTGCGCCAGCCGGTAAGGAAAGCTCGGATTGAAGATGATCGGCCACCATCCCGCGGCCGGCACGAACTGGTTGTGCTCGTTCAACGCGTACCCGGCGGGCGTCTGCATCCAGCTGTTGACGCTGAGGATCCAGAACGCCGAGACGAAGGTGCCCACCGCCACCATCAAGGTCGCGAAGAAGTGCAGCCGCCTGCCCACCTTCTGCATGCCGAACAGCATGACGCCGAGAAATCCCGCCTCGAGGAAGAAGGCGGTGAGCACCTCATAAGCCATGGGCGGGCCGATGACCGGGCCGGCGCGGTCCGAGAACACCGCCCAGTTCGAGCCGAACTGGTAGGACCTCACGATGCCCGACACCACGCCCATTGCGAACACCACGGCGAAGATCTTCAGCCAGTACTTGTACAGCTCCAGATAGACGGCCTTGCCGGTCTTGAGCCACAAGCCTTCGAGCACCGCGAGATAGCTCGCCAGGCCGATCGTGAACGAAGGAAAGATGAAATGGAAACTGACCGTGAAACCGAACTGGATGCGCGCGAGGAACACGGCGTCGTGGAACATGCGCGCATCTTACGCCCGGTGATCGCGCCCCACAGTGCTAACATTCCGATGCATGCATCCGCGAAAAATCTGCGGGTGCATTCCTACGCGCAGGCGGGCGTCAACCCTGGCGCGTGCGCGGCGCGACATTCGCATTGAGACGGAACAGGTTGTTAGGGTCGAAGCGCGTCTTCAGGTCGACCAGGCGCTCGAAATTCGCGCCGTAGGTCTCGCGCAGCCGCGAGGCATCATCGGCATTGAATTCGTTGACGTAGAACCCGTGCGTGTGCGGCTCGATGCCCTTCCAGGCGCCACGCTGCCAGCCTCCCACGGCCTCGCTCTGCGCCGGATCGTCCCACACCGCGACCACGAACATGTTGTAGGCGATCTTGCGCTGCGCAAATGCGGTGGCGTCGGGCTTCACGCGCGCGATGGCGCCGCCGGCGTGCTGCATGCTGATGCCCTGCACCACCGGGAGTTTCGCCTCCGCGACCGTGGCGAGCATCGCGTCGATGAGCGCCGGGTTGAGCTGATGCACGAAGCCGCCCTTGATGTAGTACTTGTGTCCCGCCGCGGTGCTCTCGTCCGCGGACTGCTGCAACTTCACGTATGGCGCCTCGACCACCCGGTCTTCGACCGGCTTGCGGATCGTGCGAAACGGCTGCAGGGCCTTGTCCGCGTTTTTTCGATCGCCCGAGTAGCAGACATTCAACGCCAGGAAGCGCGTGTCGTTCGGCAGGCGGATGAGGCTCACGTCGAGATACAGATCGTCGGGCACCTCCGCGTAGGAATCGAACAGGAACCCGAGGACCGCGGACGCATCCTCGAAGGAGTACACGAGGTCGCCACCCACCATGATGGGATCCACCGGGTGCAGCTGGAATTCGAACGCCGTCGCCACGCCGAAGTTGCCGCCACCACCGCGCAGGCCCCAGAACAGGTCCGGGTTCTGCCTTGCGCTCGCCGTGAGGAATTTTCCGTCCGCGGTTACCACGTCCACCGCCCGCACGTTGTCGCAGGCCAGCCCGAAACGGCGGCCGAGGCGGCCGAAGCCGCCGCCCAGCGTGAGGCCGCCGACGCCGGTGTGCGAAACCGTGCCTGCGGTCGTTGCGAGGCCGTGCGCCAACGCCTCCCGATCGAGCACGCCGAGCAGCGCACCGCCTTCGATGGTCGCGATGCGCTTCACGGGATCGACCCGCGCGCCGTTCATCTGCGAAAGATCGATCATCAGGCCCTTCTCGCACACCGACTGGCCCGACATGCTGTGGCCGCCGCCGCGCACCGAGACCAGCAGGTGATTGGACGCGGCGAATTTCACCGCCTGCATGACGTCGGCCGCGCCGGTGCACCGCGCGATCATCGCCGGGTGGCGATCGAACGCGCCGTTCCAGGCGCGCCTGGCACCGTCATAGCCGGCGCTCTCGCGCAGCAGCAGCTCGCCTCGCAGGCTCGCGGCGAAGTCGCGCACGTCTACCGCCTGCAGGACGATCTGCCTGCCATCGCCGGTGACCGCTTCGATGTCATTGGCCGCGAGCGACTCGGCCGCGGCAAACAACCTGCCGTACGGCAGGGCGGCCGCGGGCAACGCGGCCAGTGTGTTCCTCAGGAATTGTCGGCGTTTGATGGCGCTCATGTTCTTCTCCCGAATCCGGCTGCCGATAAGCTGGCAGTTTCTCCCTGCACCGATTGTCAAGCCTGCGGCAGCAGCGCACGCAGGCGAGCGATCTCGGATTCCAGCTCACGCACGCGATCCAGCAGCCGCAACGCCACGCCGAGTCCCGCGATGTCGAGCTCGAGCTCGTCGCGCAGGCGGCAGGCCGTGCGGGCCACGCTGATGACCTGGGCGCTGAAAGTGTAAGTTGAACCGTGCACCTCGCGCACCGGGATCGCGCCGCCGTGCACCAGCTCGATCACTTCGTCGCGCGACAGGCCCGAGATCTCCACCAGCTCGGCGAGGCCGACGACGCGCTGCTCATCGAGCCACAGCACCTCGGTGTCGCCGCTCATGCGCCCTCCGCGAAATGCCGGCGCGGGTTGAACGCGCTCGCGCGCTGCAGCTCGCCGTACAGCTCGCGCTCGCGCGCGGAAAGCTCCGCGGGCACCACGATCTGCACCACCGCGAACAGGTCGCCGGCGCCGCCGCGCGGGCGTGGCAGGCCGCGACCGCCGAGGCGCAGCTTCTGGCCGGACGAGGTGCCGGGCCGCACTTTCAGGTTCACCGCGCCTGCGGGCGTGGGGACCTCCACCGAGGCTCCCAATGCCGCCTCCCAGGGCGCGAGCGGCAGGTCGACATACAGGTCGTGCCCGGAGGCTCGGTACAGGTGGTGCGGCTTCAAGGAGATGTCGAGGTACAGATCGCCGGCGCGGCCGCCGTTGAACCCCTTGCCGCCCTTGCCGGGCAACCGCAGGCGCTGGCCATCCACCGCCCCGGGCGCGACGCGCGCCTTGACGTTGTGAGGCACGCGCTTGATTTGGCCCTGCGCGTCGTACTCGGGCATGGACAACTGCAATTCGAGCGTGGTGCCGCGGAACGCATCCTCGATGCTGATCTGCACCGGCACTTCGAAGTCCTGCCCGGGCATGGCGCCGCTGCCGCCGCCGAACGGACCGCCGCGGCCGGCGCGCGCACCGAAGCGCGAGAACAGGTCGGCAAAGTCCAGATCGTCGAATGAGAATTGCGTTTCGCCACCGCCATGCTGGCGCGCCCAGTCGGGCGGCGGGCGGAATTCCTCGCCCTGGGGGCGCTGGCCGAGCGAATCATAGGCCGCGCGCTTCTCGGGATCCTTCAGGGTCTGGTAGGCCTCGGCGATTTCCTTGAAGCGCGCCTCGGCCTCCGGCTCCTTGGAAACATCCGGGTGATATTTCTGGGCGAGCCGGCGGTAGGCCTTCTTGATTTCGTCCTGCGAGGCGCCGCGTTCGACGCCGAGCGCGGCATAGTAGTCGCTGTACTTCATTTCACCCGTTCATTGCGCGGGCCCGAGGGGCATCTGCTTGCGCTGATAGTTTGCCGGCACCTCGAACATGGACGCCGGAATCGCCTCTTCGCGCCAGACCTTCACCAGCGTCTCCTCGTCGGCGAGCTTGCCGTCCTCGTAGTTGCGCTGCCGCACCGGGAAGCCGTTGATCTTGACCTGCGCGCTGAATTCATTGGCCATCATGCCGGACAACATGGGGACGGATTTCGCCATGTCTTCGAATACCTTCGAGAACTGGCCGAATACCGCGGAGAAATTCTCCTTGCCGGGAAGTGCGGTGTACTGCACCACGCACAACTGCTCGTCGAGTTGACCGTCACGCGTGACCTCCCACACACGGCAGCTGCGCCCATCGACCTTGTCGGTCTTGCCCGTGTCCTTCACCTCGACCGTGCGTTCCTTGCCGTCGAGACCCAGCGCACCGCCCATGGTCTGTTCGAGCTGCGCGCGCTGCTCCGGCGGTAGTTTGGCGAGCTGCTCCTTCAGACGATCCATCTGCTCGGAGAGCCTCTTCGCCACCTGTTCCATGGTGGCCTTGTCGAACACGATGTAACTCTTGTCGGCATCGTCGATGATGTACAACGTGTTGCCCTTGATCAGCGAGGCACGACCCTCGGGATCCACGAATCGGCCCGAACCATTCTGCACGTACATCTTCTGCTTCGGCTCGGTCGTGCCGGTGGCGATCTTGTGGTTGACCGTCTCGACATAGACTCCGGCGGTGGCGGCGTGAGCGAACAACAATCCGCCCGCAATCATGGCAATGCGTTTCATGAATCCCCTCACAGTTGTCGGTGCGGCGACTCTAGCACCGTGTGCCGGGCGCTGTATTTTGTGTACGACTTTCATAGACTTGCACCCATGATCGAGGAGCGCCGCAAACCGGTACTCGGCCGCGTCGTCCCCGGGGTTTCTCCGGCAATGCAGCGACGTCTGCGTGGCTTCTTCAGAGTGGCGCAGGCGCTGAGCAGTTCATTGGCCGGCTGGCTCGCCTTCCTGATGTTCCTCAAGCCGCCGCGCCGCAAGCTCGATCCGGCCGACGCGCCCATCCTGCAACGCGCACGGCGTTCCACACTGCGCTGTGGCAAGGACCGCTTCACCATTTTCCGCTGGGAGCATCCCGGGCCACCGGTGGTGCTGCTGCACGGCTGGGGCTCGCACGCCGCCCGGTTCGCCGACTTCGTGGCGCCACTGCACGCCGCGGGATTCAGCGCGATCGGCATCGACGCGCCGGCCCATGGCACCTCGCCCGGGCGCTTCTCGGATCTGCCCCGCTTCCGCGACAGCCTGGCCGAAGTGCTGCGCGCGCACGAGCCGATCTACGCGGTGATCGGACACTCGCTCGGCGGCGGCGCGGTGCTGACCGTGCTGGCCGAGACCGCCGACCATCATCCGAAGAAGATCTGCCTGTTCGGCGTGCCGTCGGACATGGACTACATCCTCGGATCGTTCGCCATGATGTTGGGTCTCCAGGCGCCGGCGCAATCCAACCTGCGGGCGCGCTTTCGCAAACGCTTCGGCCGGCCCGCGACGGCGGTGTCGGCCGCGGCCGCGGCGCCCAGCGTGCGGATCCCGGTGCTCGTGGTCCATGACGAGGAGGATAACGTGGCGCCCATCGTCCAGGGAGCGGCGCTCGCGCAGTCCATCCCCGGCGCCATCCTGTGGCGAACCCGCGGCTTCGGTCACAGTGGCGCGCTGCGCGACCCCGCGACGATCCAGCGCGTGATCGAATTCCTGAAGAGCTAGAAGCTGGCGCGGAAGAAGAGCTCCGGCCCGCTGGTATCGAGGTCGAACAGCAGCGGCTGGTCGGCATCGAACACTTTCAGGTTGGTCCGGATGCTGGTGTATCCCAGGCCGATGGCGAAATTCCTCCGCCAGCGATACTGGATGTCACCGTGGTAGTCGGCCATCTTGCCCTCGAAGTCCTCGGGACTCGCCGAAAACTGCTGGCCTCGCGCCGTGATCGACCAGCGCTTGGAGATCCGGAAAGCCACGTTCGCGGCAATGGTCGGGAAAATGCCGACCTCATCCGCCTTCTCACGGTTGAGCGTACCGGGCTCGCCACCCTCGGCATGCGCCTCGATGAGATGAATGCCGAGACCGAGACCGCCTTCGAAACGGTCGGTGTGCACGAACGAATACGTGTAGGTCATCGTCAGCACGCGCCAGTCGAGCTTGCTGCGGAAATCGGTGCCTTCCGCGAAGATGAAGTCACCGAAGATGATGTCGCGCGGCAGCGGCTGCTGCTTGAAACGGCTCAGTTTGAAGTAGTCGACGCGGAAGTGATTGTTCTCCCGCAGCCGGATGTCGAACTCCATGCGGCCCTGGTCCACCTGGTCGTCGAGCCCCAGGTCGTCCTCGCCGCTCAACGTGGAACCCTGGATGGTGGCGTTGGGACTCAGTTGCAGCGTGGTCGTGACCGCGGCCGGAAAATACGTGCCGCGAACGTAGAAGTGGTCGCTGACCGGGCTGGCGAGCGCGAGCGACTTCGGCTTGAGCGCCTCGCTGGGCTTGAGCACCGGTTCGGCCTTCTTCGCCACCGGGCCGGTGTTCTCGACGGGCTCTTCCTTGTCACGGCGCCAGATCGCGCATCCGGCATTCAGCAGGCACAGCAAGACGATGAGCGTGAGGCGCATTCCGGCTCCCGGCGGAAACAGGGCAAACAAGCCCGCGCATGATCTAACAGGCGGGAAAGCCGCGCCAGCGTCGGCCGAAAGAGACGGTGCGGGTGTGCGCTACGTCACAGGCGGCGGCGCGCCGTGAGTGGCCCGCGATCCGGTACGGGGCGGGTGGACCGTGTTGCTCATGTTCATTCCGTTCGTGGCCTTCGTGTGGATCTTCAAACGCGGTTCCGCGGGACCGAACCAGTACGGAGCGCCACCACTGCCGAATACCACGGGCGTGAAGATCCTCGGACTGCTGTTGCCCATCGTATTCGTCATCGGAATAGTCGCGGCAATCGCGATTCCCGCGTATGCCGATTACCTGAGGCGCGCAGGGGGCGGTTAGACAATCGGCCGACACCGGCACCATGCCGAGCGGGACGCATGCTGCGTCCCGCTCGTGCGGGTGGATGCCGGATGGTGCGGCCGAACAGGCCTCAGCGCTTCATCGCCTCGAAGAATTCGCTGTTGGTCTTCGTGTCCTTCATCTTGTCCAACAGGAATTCGATGGCCGACAGTTCGTCCATCGGGTGCAGCAGCTTGCGCAGGATCCAGATCTTGGCGAGCTCGCCCTGGTCGGTGATGAGCTCTTCCTTGCGCGTGCCGGAGCGGTTGATGTTCACGGACGGGAACACGCGCTTCTCCGCGATGCGGCGATCCAGGTGGATTTCGCTGTTGCCCGTGCCCTTGAACTCCTCGTAGATCACGTCGTCCATCTTCGAGCCGGTGTCGATCAGCGCGGTGGCGAGGATCGTGAGCGAGCCGCCCTCCTCGATGTTGCGCGCCGCGCCGAAGAAGCGCTTCGGGCGCTGCAGGGCGTTCGCGTCCACACCACCGGTGAGCACCTTGCCGGAGCTCGGCACCACGGTGTTGTAGGCCCGCGCGAGGCGCGTGATGGAATCGAGCAGGATCACCACGTCCTTCTTGTGCTCGACGAGGCGCTTGGCCTTTTCGATGACCATCTCCGCGACCTGTACGTGGCGCGCGGCAGGCTCATCGAACGTCGATGAAACCACCTCGCCCTTCACCGTGCGCTGCATCTCGGTGACTTCTTCCGGGCGCTCATCGATCAGCAGGACGATGAGATACACCTCGGGATGGTTCGCCGTGATGCTGGTGGCGATGTTCTGCAGCAGCATGGTCTTGCCGGCCTTGGGCGGCGAGACGATGAGACCTCGCTGGCCTTTGCCGATGGGCGCGACCAGGTCGATGGTGCGAGCGGTGAGATCCTCGGTGGAGCCGTTGCCACGCTGCAGCTTGAGGCGCTTCGTGGGATGCAGCGGCGTCAGGTTCTCGAACAGCACCTTGTTGCGGCTGCTGTCGGGCGAATCGAAATTGATCTCGCCGACTTTCAACAGCGCGAAGTAGCGCTCGCCATCCTTCGGCGGGCGGATCAGGCCCGAGATGGTGTCGCCGGTGCGCAGGTTGAAGCGGCGGATCTGGCTGGGCGACACGTAGATGTCGTCCGGACCCGCCAGGTACGACCCGTCGGCCGAGCGCAGGAAGCCGAAGCCGTCCTGCAGGATCTCGAGCACGCCGTCGCCGTAGATGTTCTCGCCGTTGCGCGAGTGCGCCTTGAGGATGCCGAAGATGATGTCCTGCTTGCGCGAGCGGGCCATGCCCTCCACGCCCATGGACTCGGCCATCTTGACCAGCTCGTAGATCGGCTTGGCCTTGAGGACCGTCAGGTTCATCGAACTACGCGAGGCCGCGAGGTCCGCCTGACTGATGATTTCGGATTCGTCTACCTCGAGCATCTCCGGGGGCTGGTCATCGCGGTGACCGCCATTCTGCCCGGGCCGGTAATTCGGATCGCGGTTGCCGTCGCGATCGCGATGTTGTCCGCCACCGTGTCGTGGGCCCTTGTTAGGCCGATTGCGGCCCTGATTTCCCAGGTAGCCCCTCACAGGTGCGCGTCCAGGAAAGATTTGAGGTCCGGCTTGCGGACCGAGCCGACCTTCTGCGCCTCGGGCTTGCCGCCCTTGAAGAGGATCAGGGTCGGGATGTTGCGGATGCCGTACTTCGGCGGCGTCTGCGGGTTCGATTCGATGTCGATCTTCGCGATGCGCAGCTTGTCTTTGTATTCGGTCGCGATCTCATCGAGGATGGGCGCGATCATCTTGCAGGGCCCACACCATTCGGCCCAGAAATCCAGAAGGACGGGCTTGTCGGACTTCAGCACGTCCTGGCTGAACGTAGCGTCCGTGGTGTGCACGATGTCCGGGTTACTCACGTGGAAGGACCTCCATAGGAATCAAGAAATGCATAGGGCTCGAATGGGTCGGATGGGGTGTTTTTTGGGAAGCAGCTGCTTCGCAACGGCAGAAGCCGTGCTCAGGACGCGATCAAACGGTTAGACTGCGGCAGGCAGCCAGATTGGCCTGAAAGGTAAGTTGACCTAGTGGTTGAAGAAGCTTTGGATTTGCGGCTCTGGGCTCGTTCGAGCAGTCCGCGTCTTGGGGCCATTTTGTAACTGGTCCGCCTCTCATTTGCAAGCGCCACATCACGCGAATACACAAGTAATCGGCAATTAATGACAGAGACACACCTTTCAGAGCTCAGATTCGATTCGCTCGATCTCGTCCCGGCAGTCGCCCGCGGAATCACCGATGCGGGTTTCGTCCGCGCCACACCCGTGCAGGCAAGCACTTTACCGATTGCACTGTCGGGCAAGGATGTTGCAGGCCAGGCGCAGACCGGGACCGGCAAGACCGCCGCGTTCCTCGTGGCGCTGTTCCAACGACTGCTGACCGATCCCGCCGCCGCGGGCCGCAGCGCCACGGGCATCCGCGCGCTGATCCTCGCGCCCACGCGCGAGCTGGCCGTGCAGATCTTCAACGACGCCCAGGTGCTGGGCAAGCATACGGGCCTGAAGATCGCGGTGGTATTTGGGGGCGTCGACTACGAAAAACAACGCAAGACCCTGCAGGACGGCGTCGACGTGCTGATCGGCACGCCGGGCCGGGTCATCGACTATTTCAAGCAGCACGTGTTCGACATGCGGCACGCCCAGGCCGTGGTGCTCGACGAGGCCGACCGCATGTTCGACCTCGGCTTCATCGCCGACATCCGCTTCATCCTGCGCCGGCTGCCGAAGCCGGAGCATCGCCAGTCGATGTTGTTCTCCGCCACGCTCTCGCACCGGGTGCTGGAGCTCGCCTATGAGCACATGAACAACCCGGAACTGGTGCGCATCGAGCCGGATCGCGTGACCGCCGACCGCGTGCGCCAGCTCATCTATTTCCCGTCCATGGAAGAGAAGGTGCCGCTGCTGATCGGCCTGCTGCGGCAGTACGACGCGCACCGCACGATGGTGTTCGTGAACACCAAGCGCGTGGCCGAGAAGCTCGAAGGCTATCTACTCGCGAATGGCTTCAAGGCGCAGGCGCTGTCGGGCGACGTGCCGCAGAAGAAGCGGCTGCGCTTCATGCGCGAATTCCACTCCGGCGAGCTCGCCGTGCTGATCGCGACCGACGTGGCTTCGCGCGGTCTGCACATTCCCGACGTCAGCCATGTGTTCAACTTCGACCTGCCGCAGGACGCCGCCGACTACGTGCATCGCATCGGCCGCACCGCGCGCGCCGGCGCCGAGGGCGACGCCATCAGCTTCGGCTGCGAGGAATACGCGGTGTCATTGCCGGATATCGAGGCGTACATCTCGCACAAGATCCCGGTAGCCCCGGTAAGGCCCGAACTGCTGGCGCGCGACCTGAAGCCGCCGGTGCACAAGGAATGGGACCCCGAGGACGGGCCGCGCCCGCAGCACCGAGGCGGCGGCCGTCACGGCGGCGGCGGTCGGGGCGGACCTCGCCGCGGTGGTGGCAGCGGTGGTGGCAGCGGCGGACGTCGCGGTGGCGGCGGAAGCCGACGCCGCGGCGGAAGATAGCCTCCGGATCAGGCGGATCGCGCGGCGAACCCCGACATCCCTTCCCCGGCACCCGCCAGCAGGTCCGCCACGCAATCCACGCTCGGATGATCGGGGTGCTCGCGGCGCGAGCCGCGCGTGTCCCAGTGCCGCACGCCGAACACCCAGCGGATTCCGGCCGCGCGAGCCGCCTCGAGCATGCGCGAGTTGTCGTCGGCGAACAGGCTGCGCGCCGGATCGAAGCCGAAGCGTCGAACGGCCGCCTGCCAGAAGCGGGGGTCTTCCTTGGGGAAACCGAATTCATGGGAGCTCGCGGACGCGTCCAGGTGGTCGAGCACGCCCGTCTGCTCGTGCTTCACGGCGAGTGCCACCGGGTGGGAATTGGTCAGCAGCAGCAGCCGCTTGCCGGCGGCGCGCACGCGCGCGAGGAATTCCCGTGCGCCGGGCAGCCAGGCGACGTGCGAGCGCACCTCGCGGTGCAGCGCACCGATGTCCACGCCGAGATTCCGTGACCAGTATTCGATGCAGTACCAATCCAACGTGCCACTGCGCTCCGCGAAGCGGCGCGCGATCTCGGCGTAGGCCGCGTGCAAATCCATGGACTGCGCCACCGCGAAGCGTTGCGGCACGAGATCGCGCCACACGTGGTTGTCGTAGGCCTGGTCCAGCAGGGTGCCATCGAGGTCCAGGCAGACCGTGTCGATCGCCGACCAGTCCGGGTTTGAATGGGATGCAGAGCTCATGCGACGCGTATCATACGTACCCCTGAATGGACGCAGGCAGCGAAACTCTCGTCGACTTCCACACGCACAGCCATTTCTCCGATGGCGTGCTCGCACCGGCGCAGCTGGTGGAACGCGCCCGCCACCGCGGCGTGCGCACGCTGGCGCTCACGGATCACGACACCACGGCCGGACTCGCCGAGGCTCGGGCCGCCTGCCGGACCGCCGGCATCCGCTTCGTGAGCGGCGTGGAGCTCTCGGCCGCCTGGCGCGGCCAAACTATTCACATCGTCGGCCTGGCTTTCGACACGGATCATGGCGGATTGCGTGCGCACCTGGACGGGGTGCTCGCACGACGCCGCACACGGCTCGCGCAGATCGGGGAACGCCTGGAGAGGCGGGCTCGCCTGCCAGGTCGCGAACTGGCGACCGCAGCCGGCGCCAGCGACGCGCCCACGCGCCTGCACCTGGCGCGGCTGCTGGTCGAACGCGGACTGGCCCGGGACACCCAGGAAGCCTTCGACCGATGGCTGAATCGCGGCACGCCCGGTCACGTGCCGGCGGAGTGGCCCTCGCTGGAATCGGCCATGACGGTGTTGCGCGACAGTGGAGCGCTCGCGGTGCTCGCGCACCCGCATCGCTACCGCTTTTCCGCCGGCCAGCTGCGTGAGCTCACGGCGGCCTTCGTGCAGCATGGCGGTGCGGCATTGGAGGCCAGCATGGCCGGCATGAGCCCGAACGATGCGGACCGGATCGCCTCGTTATGTCGGAGATTCAAGCTGCACGCTTCCATGGGTTCGGATTTCCACGACCCGGCCGTGCCGTGGAATCCCCTTGGCCGGTGGCTTAAGCTTGCGGCCGGCCTCGAGCCGGTCACCGGCCTACTCACCTGACAGCTCCCGATGTCTGAAATCGAAGATCAGGACAACGTCGATCGCGAGCTTTTCAAGAACGTGGAAAAGCTGCGGGAGCTGCGCATAGCGCATCGGGACCTGGACGAGGTCATTGCGCGGCTGTCGCTCGATTTCCAGACCGACCAGCTGCAGCTCAAGCGGCTCAAGAAGCGCAAGCTCATTCTCAAGGAT
>DASTRL010000108.1:0-2796 GCA_035761265.1 Steroidobacteraceae bacterium | reverse complement strand
GTGGCCAGTTCAACGTTGTCGACCCCCGCGGCCGCCAGTCGGGCAGCAGCTGCGGTGGTGAAGTCGGCATGGATGTCGACGCTCACCACTTCGCCAGCCAACCCGGCGAGGCACGCGGTAAGGAAGCCCGAGCCGGTGCCGATCTCCAGCACGCGTTCAGTGGGCGCCAGCTCCAGCGCCTGCAACACGCGGCCCTCGAGCACGGGTTTCATCATCACTTCCCCATGACCCAGCGGCAGGCAAACATCCGCAAAGGCCAGCTGACGATGCTCGGGCGCAACGAAATCCTCGCGGCGCACGCGGCCGAGCACCTCGAGCACGCGCGCATCAAGCACCTCCCAGGGGCGAACCTGGTTTTCCACCATGTTTTGCCGCGCCTGTTCGAAGTTCATCGCCATGTTCAGCCACGTCCCGTACGGATCGAAAAAAGGTCAAAAAGGATAAGTGCTTAGGCCACTTCCGACAATCGCTAGCCTGCCGGCTGGTGCTGCCAGGCCCGAAGTGCCGGAAGTCACCGCGCGCAGTTGACGGAAGTCATGCCCGACGCGCTGTCCGCGGACAATACTGCGCCTTCGCGAGCCGGCTCGTCAGAGCTGCAGCGCGTGCCAGCCGTGCCGATACACTGTCGCGCCCCCGTTCGACAGGCATCGCCTGCGTCGTGGGTGTTGCGCGCCTTGGAAATAATTAAACCGGCCCGTATAATAAAGGTGTTGTGTTTCTCTGTGAAGGTGTTCCGATGAGTTCCGTCTCGCCCATGAAGTGCCAAGGCCCGGGCCGTCCAAAGGACATGGAAAAGCGTGCCGCCATCCTCGAGGCCGCCAAGGGTCTGTTTGTGCGCAATGCGTTTGCGGGCACCAGCATGGACGCGGTCGCTGCCGAAGCCGGGGTGTCGAAGCTCACGGTCTACAGCCACTTTGGAGACAAGGACAACCTCTTTCGCGAAGTGGTGCGCGCGCGGCTGCAGGATCTTCTGCCGGAAAACACCTATGACCTGGACCCGGATGCCGAGATCGGGGAGACCCTGCTCAACGTTGCGCTGGCCCACGCCCGTCTCGATTGCGACAAGGAAACGGTCGGCACCTTCCGCGCCATTCTCAGCGATTGCCGGCAAGGTAATCCCCGCTACGGCCGGCTGTTGTGGGAAGAAGGCTCGGTACGCACGCACGGACTGGTGGAACGCCTGCTGAGCCGGGCGGTTGACGCCGGGATGCTCGATATTGACGACGTCCCCCGCGCCGCCGTCCAGTTCCTCGCCTTGATCAAGGGTGATTTGATGATGCGCCGCATGTTCGGTTGCGACGATTGTCCGCAGGCCTACGCCGCGGAGATCGAGGCCACTGCCCGCGCGGGTGTGGCGACCTTTTTGCGAGCCTACGTTCCGCGCTGAGCGGTTCGCCTCCAGCGGCAGGATGTGGCCCGCCTGAGCGGCGGAGGCTTGCGAATTCCTTGCAAGCCATTCACTCGCACTTCGCGTGCGCTCCATACGATGAGTGGAATCAGCTGTCGCCCATGCGACGGCCCGGTTCAATCCTCACAAGGAGCTGCAGCATGGCGAGCAAGCCTTTCATCACGGATATTCAGACAATTCGCCAGCGGGCGCGCGAGCATATCGATCGCGGCGCGATCACCGACGGCTACAGCGCGGACCGTGAGACTGTCATCAAGCTTCTCAACGAAGCGCTCGCCACCGAAATCGTTTGCGTGCTTCGCTACAAGCGGCACTACTACATGGCGTCGGGCATCCATGCGAAGAGCGTGGCAGCCGAATTCCTCGAGCACGCCAACGAAGAACAGGGCCACGCCGATCGCATCGCGGAGCGAATCACCCAGCTCGACGGCGCACCCGACTTCAATCCCGCCGGTCTCCTCACGCGCGCTCACGCCGACTACGTGGAAGGCGACGACCTGGTCGACATGATCAAGGAGAACCTGGTGGCCGAACGCATCGCGATCGACAGCTACCGGGACATCGTGCGCTACCTCGGCAATGACGACCCCACCAGCCGGCGCATGATGGAAGAGATCCTCGCCATGGAGGAGGAGCATGCCGAGGACATGGCGACCCTGCTCGAAGAGCTGGGAAGGAAAGGTGAGCCGGCTCGGCCCTCGCAGGCAGCCAAAAAGCATTGAGCGGATGCCGCGCCGGTGCTGGCGGTGAAGCCTGGCGCGGCGATCATCGAGGAGGGGATGGCATGACGATGTTGCAGGGGCAATGCGCGTGTGGCGACGTGCGCTATCAGGCGGAGGTCGATCACGGTCGCCGCCGCTACTGCGGTTGCAGCCTGTGCCGCTTGGCGCTGGGTGAAGCCGTGGTGGTCGGAGTGGATTTGCCGGCAGCGGCGGTGCACTGGTGGGAGGGTGATGCGGTGTTCTACGGCGCGGCCAGCCAGGTGCGTCACGGCTTCTGTGCCAATTGCGGCAGCGCGCTGTGCACCGTGCGGCAGGACGGTATGGTCAGTCTGGAGGTATCGACCCTGGACGAGAGTGCCGCGATCGGCGTGCGCTCGCACATACACGCCACCTATCGTACCGAGCTGGCGTCGTGGCCGATGGCGCAGTAGTCCCCAAGCACGTCAACCGAGAGCCGTAAAACAAGAGCGCGCCCTTGGCGCGCTCTTGTTCTGAACCGCTCGGAAGGGCCGATCAGCCCTTGTCCTGGGTGTAACGCTCGATGCCGCGCAGGATCTCCGCCTTCGCATCGGCGGCGTTGGTCCAGCCGTCGAGCTTGACCCACTTGCCCTTTTCCAGATCCTTGTAGTGCTCGAAGAAGTGGCCGATGCGCTCCAGCCAGTGGCC
>DASTRL010000107.1:0-2107 GCA_035761265.1 Steroidobacteraceae bacterium | reverse complement strand
CCGGTGCGGAAGAAGCCTACAAGAAAGCGCTCGATGCCGACCCGCGATCGCCCGACGCCGCCAACGGCCTCGGCGTCCTGCTGGTGCAGGCGCATCGCGCCTCGGAAGCCATTCCCTGGTTCGAGCGCGCGCTCGCCGGATCGCCGCGCTTCATCGAAGCCGTGCTCAACCTGGGCATCGCGTATCAGGAGAGCGGCAACCTGGCCAAGGCCGCCGACCAATACCGCCGCGTCCTCGAGATGGCCCCGCACGGGTCACGTGAATACCAGGCTGCGGCAGCGCTGCTGAAGGCAGAAGCCCGCTGAGAATTGCTGTCACGTACACACGGAGATCGCACGAAGACCACCAAGGCCACTAAGAACACTAAGAAAAATACAAATTGGTTCTTAGTGGCCTTAGTGCCCTTCTATGAAGCGGCTGTTCGAATCAAGCTCCGTGTTCGATGATGCGTGTGGAAATGTGGGAATCCGGTTTGGGGATTTCCACATTTCCACACGCCGTGTTGTCGTGAGCCTCGAGCCGTTCGCGTGGCCATCGGCGAAGCCGGGCCGCCTTCTATTCGCGCTCTTGTCCGTCGTGTGACGGGGCGCCAGATGCGATACGGAGGGGTGCGGCGCAATCTTGGTGACGGTCGTCAGAGCGACCCGGGCACTAAACGCGCTCACACCCCGGCTCGTGGCTCGGCCAGTTGCTTACGCCGCAAGCGTCGCCGCGTTGAACACCGTTCCGTCTCGCCAGATCGCGTACAGAATCCGGCTGAGGCGTCGCGCCAAGCCGACGATCGCGATCCGCCGGCCGCGGCGCGCCGCGAGACCATCGACCCAGGCCCGCAAGGTCCCACTCGCCTTGCTCAGCCGGTGCGCCCACGCCGCCTGCACGAGCAGACTACGCAGTTCCGGCGGGCCGGCTTTCGTGATGTGCCCCCGATGCCGGCGCTCCGCCGAACTGTCTTCGCGCGGCACCAGCCCGAGCGCGGCACTCACCTGGCTCGCATGCGCGAAGCGCGAGACGTCATCGACAAAGGCGCGAAACGTCAGCGCCACGATGGGGCCCACGCCGGGCACCGTCTGCAGCTGCGCGACGACCGAATCGCCATCTGCCGCCGCCGTGCACTGCGCCTCCAGCTCGGCGACCTCGCGCGTCAACTGGTCCACGACCCGATGGAGCGGCGCGAGCATCTCGGCGAGCCCCGGCGGCAGGACGAGCGCGGCGAGGCGTCGGCTCAGCGTTGCCCGCGCGCTGTTGCCCAGACGGAGGCCGTGGTGCCGCAAAATCGCTCGCATCACGCAGATCACGCCGCTCCGCGCGGCCACCAGCTGTCGGCGCGCGCGCAACCGGTGCTGCATCAGGCGCTGCGCCGCCGACCGCCGATACGCCCGGCGATACCAGCCACGCCGATTCGCTTCGGCGAGCGCCGCCGCATCGCGGCGGTCCGTCTTGACCTTGCGCGTCCGCTCCCCATACATCGGTGCATGATTGGGATCCGCCACAATCACCTCGTACCCCGCCGTCTCGAGCGCCTGCGCGACCCACTCACTCTCCGTCCCGCTCTCCACCAACACCCGCACCGGTCCCAGGCCCTGAAACACGCCGACGAGATCCTCCGCCGTCGTGCTCACGCGCCGCTCTCGCAACACGTGACCGTCCGCATCGACGACCCGAATCTGGCACTTCCGCGCATGCAAATCGATGGCACCATAGACCATGGCTGGCTGCTCCCTTCTGAGAGCCCTGTCACCACAGGGCGTTTCTCCTACATGTGGAGCGCAAGCTACCACGCGGTGGCAGCCAGCCGCTTCATCTCATCTTGGTGCGTCATCGTGATCCGTCCGGCAGCCTCTCTATATCCAGGTCCAGCACGCGGTATCGCGACACACCCATCCAGAACGCGATCGGCATCACCAGCCCGAACGCCAGCAGCGCGCTCGAGGCGATCGTGAGCCACGGGCCTCTGGGCACGACGATGTGCAGGAAGGGAATGACGATCACCGACAGGACTCCGCCGCCAAGCTGGCTGATGAGGATGCCGAGCAGCGTGGCGCGAGCGCTCTCGATGCGGTCTCGCTTCGCCACCTGGTAGGACTTGTAGAGCGACAGCAACCCGCCG
>DASTRL010000106.1:0-7105 GCA_035761265.1 Steroidobacteraceae bacterium | reverse complement strand
GTGACCGTCGAGCACCTTGTTGGTGTCGCCGATCTCCACGTCGGTGCGCAGATCCTTGATGCGCGACTGGTCGAGCACGTAGGAGCGGATCTGGTTGCCCCAGGACACGTCGCTCTTGGAATCCTCGAGCACCTTGGCCGCTGCATTGCGCTTGTTGAACTCCAGCTCGTACAGCTTGGCTTTGAGCATCTTCATGGCCGTGGCGCGATTCTTGTGCTGGCTGCGCTCGTTCTGGCAGGCCACCACTATCCCGGTGGGCATGTGCGTGAGGCGCACCGCCGACTCGGTCTTGTTGACGTGCTGGCCGCCGGCGCCGCTCGAGCGGTAGACGTCCATCTTGATGTCCGCCGGGTTCAGCTCGATGTTGATGTCGTCGTCGACCTCGGGCGAGACGAACACGGAGGCGAACGAGGTGTGGCGCCGGTTGCCCGAATCGAACGGCGACTTGCGCACCAGGCGATGCACGCCCGTTTCGGTACGCAACCAGCCGTAGGCGTACTCGCCGCGAATCTCGATGGTGGCGCTCTTCATGCCGGCGACTTCGCCCGGATTGGAGTCGATGACCTCGGCGTCGAAGCCACGCGCCGCGGCCCACTTGAGATACATGCGCAGCAGCATCTGCGCCCAGTCCTGCGCCTCGGTGCCGCCGGCTCCCGCCTGGATGTCGAGGAAGGCGTTGTGCGAGTCCATCTCGCCGCGGAACATGCGCTTGAACTCGAGCTTGCGCACTTCGGCTTCGAGCTTGCCGGCGTCGCGCTCGATCTCGCGCGCCATGCTCTCGTCGCCTTCTCCCTCGGCCAGCTCCAGTAGTTCGGCGGCGCTGGAAACGCCACCCGTGGCCTTGTCCATGTCGGCGAGATCGGCGGCGAGGCGCGCGCGCTCCTTGCCGAGCTCCTGTGCCTTCTCCGGCTTCTGCCAGACGGTGGGATCTTCGAGCTCGCGGCTGACTTCTTCTAGCCGCTCTTTTTTCTGGTCGTACTCAAAGAAACCCCCTCAAGGAGCTCATGCGCTCCTCCAGGTCTTTGAGTTGACGCTTCAATTGGCCGACTTCGATGGGCATAGGGCCGCGCATCCTACCTGAGCGGGCGCTCCATGAATATCGACAGCGGGTCCGGCTTGTAGGGCGGGAATGCCGGGATCTCCTTGAAGCCGGCGCGGCGGTACAGCTTGAGCGCGCCCACACTCACGTTGCCGGTCTCCAGCCGCGCCAGCGGCAGTTTCTGCGCGCGCGCCCAGTCGAGCAGTTTGACGAGCATCGCGAGCGCGATGCCGCCGCCGCGCGCCTTGGGCTTGAGGTACATGCGTTTCAGCTCCGCCCAACCACCGCAGTTCCTGGCCGCGCCGCAGCCGACCAGCTCGCCGCGTTGTTCGACCACGAGGAAAATGCAGCCCGGGCCGGTCAGCGACTCCGGTGGATCGAAGTGATTGCTCTCGGCCGGATACAGCGCGGCGTTGAAGGCGTCGAGCTCGGCGATGAGCGCGCGCACGCCGGACGATGTCGGGTCGCCCGCGCGGATCGTGTAGCTTTCCCTGGCCGAGGCGTTCATCGCAGCACGTGATCGACGAGCAGCTGCAGCCGCCGCTCTCCCTGGTATTCGTTGATGTCGAGACGGTACACCAGGCGCACGTCGCCGTCTGGCAGCGCCATGGACTCATGGGCGCCCTTGAAGTTGAACGCAATGGCGTCGAATGCCCGCGTGCGGTCGGCGGTCGTCACCCACATCTTGAGATGTTTGTCCCCGACGACCCGCGCGTTCTTCACGGCGAACATGCCGTCGAAGCACGGCTCGGGAAAGGCCTGGCCCCAGGGGCCGCCATCGCGCAGTGCCTGAGCGGTCTCCAGCGCAATCTCCTCGGCGGCCAGCTCGCCGTCGGTCTCGATGCGATTGGCCGGAATGGCCGGATCGCTCCAGCGCGCCACTTCTTCGTCGAAGGCCGCGGCGAATGCACCGAGATTGCGCAACTCCAGCGAGAGCCCCGCCGCCATGGCGTGGCCACCGAATCGGCTGATGAGTTCGGGATGACGCGCCGCGATAGCGTCGAGCACGTCGCGGATGTGGATGCCGGGAACCGAGCGCGCCGAGCCCCGCAGCAGGCCGTCGCCGGCGCTCGCGAAGGCGATCACCGGCCGGCGCACGCGGTCCTTGATGCGACTCGCCACCAGGCCGACGACGCCCTGGTGCCACTCCGGATCGAACAGGCACACGCCATGGCGCACCGGACCGCCCGGATCCCGCAAGCGGCTCACGGCGGCGAGCGCCGCCCCCTGCATCTTCGCTTCGATCTCGCGCCGCTCGGCATTGAGCTGGTCGAGGCGCGTGGCGAGCGTAAGCGCATCGGATTCCGAATCCGTCAGCAGGCATCGGATGCCGATCGACATGTCGTCGAGACGGCCGGCCGCGTTCAGCCGCGGACCGATCGAAAAGCCCAGGTCGGCCGCCGTGAGGCTTTGCACGCCACGTCCCGCGATCGCCAGCAATGCGCGAATGCCGGGCACGGCGCGGCCGGCACGTATGCGCCGGATTCCCTGGGCGACCAGCACGCGATTGTTCGCATCCAGCGGCACCAGATCCGCGACCGTTCCCAAGGCCACGAGGTCGAGGAAGTCCGTCACCGGTGGTGCCACGGGGACGCCGCGCGATTCGAGCTCACGGCGCACCGCGGCCATCACGTAGAACGCCACACCCACGCCCGCGAGCGCGCGCGAGGCGAAGCGGCTGCCCGGCACATTCGGATTGACGATGACGTCAGCCGCCGGCAGCTCCGCGCCCGGCAGGTGATGGTCCGTGATCAGCACCTGGACGCCGCGCGCGCGCGCTGCCGCGACACCCGCGACGCTCGAGATGCCGTTGTCCACGGTGATGATGAGCGACGGCGAACGCAGCACCGCGAGCCCCACGATCTCGGGCGTCAGGCCGTAGCCGAACTCGAAGCGGTTCGGAACCAGGAAATCCACCGCCGCGAATCCCCAGGCGCGCAGGCAGCGCACGATGAGCGCCGTGCTGGTCGCGCCATCGGCGTCGAAATCGCCGACCACCAGGATGCGGCGCTCGCGATGCTCGAGGATGAGTTTCACCGCGGCCTCGATGCTCTCGAGGGTGCTCACGGGCACCAGCCGATCGAGCGTCAACGCCAGGTCCTGGCTGTCACGTACTCCCCGCGCCGCGTACGCGCGTTGCAGCACCGGATGCAGGCGCGCGTCGAAGATGCCATTGGCCGTGACTGCGCGCCGTTCGATGACCAGCTCCATGGGACGGGATTATGCCTTTGGTGACGGGTGCGCGAGCATTTCCAGCCAGTTGCGCCGGCGACGCCACCAGCGCCAGCGTGCGCGCGGCGTGATCGTGAAGCACAAATCGTTGGCGACGATCTCGAGCGACGACAGCTTGCCGGCGGCGAGCATGTCGCGAGCCGCCGCGAACCAATTCGAATCCAGCGCGGACAGGCTTTCCGGTGCGCGTCCGCTCATCGCGGCGAATTCCGCGATCAGATGCGGGGCCGGCCAGGCCTGGACGAGCGCGGGCGGCGGATCGCGCGGCGCGGTCCGTCGCATGCGCGCCAGTCCGCGCATCAGCGGGTCGCCTCCATAGAATTCGATCGCCAGGTCCACCTGCGTATTCGACACCGCTCCCGCGCGATCTCCGCCCCACAGCCACAGCGCGGATATCGGGCGTCGCCCGAGGCGCTCACGTTCACGGTTCAAGGCGGATCCGTGCAACCACATCTCGATCTCCGCCGAGAGGCGTCGAAGCTCCGATGCGTCCGCGCCGGCCAGCGCGGGCCCGATCTGCGCGCCAAGGTATCTGGCCGGGTCGGCCACAGACGCCACGAGCGGCGCCACGCCGCCCAGCAGGAAGGCGCGCTCACCGCATTCGGACAGCGAGTGCTGCGGCCCGAACACGCGGTTGAACTCCGTGCAAACAGACATCCGCTCGGCCGCATCCAGAGACAACAAGCCCCGCTCCGCGAGGCGCACGTGATCGAGGCGCGCCTCGAGCGCCACGGGAGTCGCCAGCCACGCCGACTCGAGACCGGATGCGCTCAGCGTTCCGGCGGCACTGACTGCCGCGATCCGATGTTCCGCGAGATCGCTGCCGAGCTGCTGCAGCAACCAGCGCCGCCAGTCCCGGATCCTCAGCGGTGGACTCGCGAATCGCAGCAGCCATTCGAGCGCCGGCAGCTGCTGCGTCTGTGGGACTTCGCCGGCCATCGCCTCCTCCGGCAGATACAGGTCGGAAAGGATCAGCGTGAGGCGTCGCATGCCGGTATCGTATCGGACCGATGCAATTCACTCAGCAGCGCCCCGACGGCGGCAATTTCATCCGGCGATACGGCGCCGACTTCATCGTGGTCGGCGAGCGTGAAATCCGCGAGAGCTGCATCGTGGGCCCGGTGGCACTCACGCCGTGGACACCGCGCAGCGTCGAGGAACTGGGCGTCGAGCATCTGGCCATGCTGTTCGAGCTCGAACCCGAGGTGGTGGTGCTCTCCACCGGCGCAACGCAGAAGTTTCCGCGCGCCAGCCTGCGCGCGGAGTTCGCGACACGGCGCATTGGACTCGAGGTGATGGAGATCGGCGCCGCGAGCCGCACTTACAACGTGCTGGTCGGGGAGGAGCGCAAGGTTCTGGCGGCGATCCTGTTGCCGGGTAGCGGGACGCTTTCGAAGCAGCCCGGGTGAAGGCACAGGGGGAGAAAGTTGTTTTGCGAGGCCAATGGTTCGAAGCTGACAGACTCGAATGACTGGCGAATTTCTTCTTCTTCTGTTCGGTTTCTTCTTCTTGTTCCCGGTACTTCCCCGATCTCCCCTGTGCCTTCACGCGGACCGCCTCGGGCATGTCGGCGGACGGCGACATGAAAACATGTTAAATCCTGACTGACAAGCCTTATGCCTAGGAGGCTCACAACCCTGGTCCAAATCGGCTGGGGAGTTGTATGCGAAAACAAGGGGTTATGAGATAACCCGCATTCGAGAATTCACTCGAAATCCCGGGCGCAGCGCCGTCAGCCGGTGCCGCCCAGCATGGGCACGAAGGCGACCGCGCCTAACACCTCTCGATCCAGCCGGTCGTCATTGCGCGTGAAGCGGATCAACTGTTGGCTGCCTTCGGGCCCCACAGGCACGATCAGCCGCCCGTGATTCGCCAGTTGTGCGAACAACGCTTCGGGCACCGCGAGCGGCGCGGCCGCGACCAGGATGCCGTCGAATGGCTTCTGCGATTTCCATCCGGCGGTGCCATCGCCGTGCTTGACCATGACGTTTTGGATGCCCAGCTCCTTGAGAGTGGCCTTGGCGCGCCTGGCTAGCGGCGCAATACGCTCGATGGAATAGATCTTCTTCGCGAACGGCGCGAGCACGGCCGTCTGGTAGCCGCAGCCCGTGCCCACTTCGAGCACCTTGCCGAGTTTCTTGCCGCCTTCGATGAGCGCCTCGGTCATGCGCGCCACGATGTAGGGCTGCGAGATGGTCTGGCTGAAGCCGATCGGCAGCGCCGTGTCCTCGTACGCGCGGCTCGCCAGCGCCTCGTCGACGAAGATGTGTCGCGGCACGTTGCGGATGCGGTCCAGGACCGCCAGATTGCTGATGCCCTGCTCCTGCAGTCGCTGCACGAGCCGGTCGCGCGTGCGCGCCGATGTCATGCCGATGCCCGCGAGGCGATGCTCGGCCATCATGGCTCGTCGAGCCAGCGGCTCACGCTCTCGAGTCGCGCGTGATTGGTCAGATCGACGGTGAGCGGCGTCACCGAGACATATCCTTCGGCGACCGCCTGGAAATCGGTGCCCGGCCCGGCATCCTGGCCTGCGCCTGCGGGCCCGACCCAGTAGACAGGACGGCCGCGCGGATCTTCGGCGCGCAGCACGGCCTCGGAGCGATGCCGATTGCCGAGCCTCGTGACCTTGATGCCGCGCACTTCGGACACCGGGATGTTCGGCACGTTGACGTTGAGGATGACGGCGCGTTCCAGCGGCGCGGCCTGCAGTCGCTCGACGATGAGCCGCGCGTAGTGGGCGCCGGTCGGGAAATGCCGCGTGGCATCGCCGCGCAGTCCGTCGGTGTTGAGCGAGACCGCGACGGCGGTCTTGCCGAGGAAGCGGCCCTCCATCGCCGCGGCGACCGTGCCCGAATACAGCACGTCGTCACCGAGATTCGAGCCATCGTTGATGCCGGACACCACCATGTCCGGCTCGAATGGGAACAGCCCCGAGATGGCCAGGTGCACGCAATCCGTCGGCGTGCCCTGCACGAAGTAAACATCGGGCTCGGCCTGCTCGACGCGCAGCGGCACTTCCAGGGTCAGCGAGTTGCTGGCGCCGCTGCGATTGCGATCCGGCGCCACCACGGTCAGATCGCCGAGTCCTTGCAGGGCGCCGCGCAGTGCGTTGATGCCGCGCGCGCGGTAACCATCGTCGTTGGATATGAGGATTCGCACCGGCGCGCAATATACTCAATGCGTCAACACGGAGGTAGCTTGAGCGGCAAACGCACGGATCCGGACGCGCAATTGTTTCGCGAGGCAATGCGCGACGTGAAGCCCATCGCGCATCGCGCGCGGGTGCCCGGTGCGCGCCGTAAACCGCCCGCGCGGGCGCGCTTCACCGCGGCGGATCGCGCGCTGGTGCTGGTGGAAAGCCTGCAGGGATTCGACGGCGAGGTACGGGATACCGGCGATGAGATTTCATTCCGGCGCGCCGGCGTGCAGGACAGCGTCATGCGCAAGCTCAAGCGTGGCGAGTATCGCGTGGAAGAGGTGTGCGACCTGCATGGCCTGCGCGTCGAAGAAGCCAAGACCGCGCTGCGCATGTTCCTGGCCGAAGCGCTGGCGCGTCACCTGCGCTGCGTGCGCGTCATCCACGGCAAGGGCAAGGGATCGGGACCCCGCGGACCGGTCATCAAGACCGCGGTGAACATGATCCTGCGCAAGACCGCGCCCGTGCTCGCGTTCACCTCCGCGCGGCGCATCGACGGCGGCACCGGCGCCATCAACGTCTTGCTGTCTTAGCGGTGCCGGGGAAGGAAAGAAAAGGGAAATGGGGACACTCCTGATTTGCTAGCAAACGGGGACGTACCTGCGGCAGGTGCGTCCCCGTTTGCCCGCGGAGCGGGC
>DASTRL010000105.1:0-5901 GCA_035761265.1 Steroidobacteraceae bacterium | reverse complement strand
TTCGTGGATGAACGTGCCGTTCACGCTGGCCAAACCCGACCTCGACAAGACCTTCTGCGCCGAAGCGGGCAAGGCGGGTCTCGTGAATCTCGAAGGCCACCGTTCGGTGGGTGGCATGCGCGCGTCCATTTACAACGCGATGCCGCCGGAAGGCGTCGATGCGCTGATCAAGTTCATGAAGGAATTCCAGGCGCGCAACGCCTGAACCCAGTTCCAATGACCGCCGGCAATAAGGCAGGCGGTTCTAAAGCGCGAGGCAATAACGCCCCGCCAGGAGTTAGACGATGCGATTCAAGATCCAGACCCTCAACAACATCTCGATCAAGGGCCTCGAGCGCCTGCCGCGCGACCGTTTCGAAGTCGCCTCCGAGATCAACAACCCCGACGCGATCCTGGTGCGCTCGGCCGACATGCACAAACTGGCGCTGCCGGACAGCCTGCGCGCGGTCGGCCGCGCCGGCGCGGGCACCAACAACATCCCCGTCGAGGCGCTCTCGAAGAAAGGAATCCCGGTATTCAACGCACCCGGCGCCAACGCCAACGCGGTGAAGGAACTGGTGCTCGCCGGCATGTTCCTGGCCGCCCGCAACATCACGCAGGCCTGGACCTTCGCAAAGTCGCAAACCGGCGATGACCACGCCATCGACGTGGCGGTGGAGAAGGGCAAGAAGAACTTCGTCGGCTTCGAGCTCCCGGGCCGTACGCTCGGCGTGATCGGCCTCGGCGCCATCGGCGTGGAAGTCGCCAACTCCGCGCTCGGCCTCGGCATGAAGGTGCTCGGCTACGATCCCCAGATCACCGTGCAGCGCGCCTGGCAGCTCTCGTCCAGCGTCGAACAGGCCTTGTCGCTCGACGACCTGTTCGTACGCTCGGACATCATCTCCGTGCACGTGCCGCTGACGCCCGAGACCCGCGGCCTCGTGAACGAGGCGCGTCTCAAACTGATGCGCAAGAACGGCGTGATCCTGAATTTCGCGCGTGCGCCCATCGTCGATGAGAAGGCCGTGATCGCCGCGCTCGACGACGGCCGCCTGCAAGGCTACGTCTGCGACTTCCCGAGCAACGCCACCAAGGATCACCCGAAGATCGTCACGCTGCCGCACCTCGGCGCCTCCACCAATGAGGCCGAAGACAACTGCGCCGTCATGGTGGCCGACACCGTCAAGGACTACCTCGAGAACGGCAATATCAGGAACAGCGTGAACTTCCCGGAAGTGGTGCTGCCGCGTGCGCCCCGGACCTCACGCATCTGCATCGCCAACAGCAACGTGCCTAACATGGTGGGCCAGATCTCCACCGCGCTGGCCGGCGCGACGCTGAACATCGCCGAGCTGCTCAACAAGTCGAAGGGCGAGTACGCTTACACGCTCATCGACACCGACGGTGCGGTGGATAGTGGCGTGCTGGACAAGATCCGCGCGATCTCGGGCGTGCTGGCCGCGCGGGTGATATAACTGCCGGCGCATGGCAAAGCGCGGCAGGAAGAAGTCATCCAATGAGGCGGCGACCACCCCGGTCGCCGCTTCGCCGTCCCCGGGCCCGGCGAACCTGGAATCCCTGCGCGCGCAGATCGACGCCGTCGACGCACGCATCCACGAACTGCTGAACGAGCGCGCCCGGCTGGCGCGCCAGGTCGGCGTGTCCAAACATGCCGACGGCCACACCGTCGACTTCTACCGTCCCGAGCGCGAGGCGCAGGTGCTGCGCATGGCCCGCGACCGGAACAAAGGTCCGCTGCGCACCGAGGAAATCCTCAGGCTGTTCCGCGAGATCATGTCCGCCTGCCTGGCGCAGGAGGAGCCGCTCAAGGTCGGCTACCTGGGCCCCGAAGGCACGTTCTCGCAGACCGCCACGCTCAAGCACTTCGGCCACTCGGTGCGCGCGCTGGCGCTCGCCTCGGTGGACGAGGTGTTCCACGAGGTCGAAGCGGGGCTCGCCGATTTCGGCGTGGTGCCGGTCGAGAACTCGACCGAAGGCTCGGTCAATCACACGCTCGACCAGTTGCTGGGTTCGCCTCTCAAGATCTGCGGCGAGGTCGAGTTGCGCATCCACCAGTTCCTCATGGGCGGCATGGAGCGTCTCGAGCAGATCAAGCGCATCTGCAGCCACCCGCAGTCACTGGCGCAGTGCCGGGGCTGGCTCGACGAGCATCTGCCGGATGTCGAGCGCATGCCGGTTTCGAGCAATGCGGAAGCCGCGCGCCGCGCGCGCGACGAGCAGGGCACCGCGGCGATCGCCGGTGAGACCGCCGCCGACGTCTATGGCCTCAAGCTGCTCGCCACGGAGATCGAAGACCGCGACGACAACACCACGCGGTTTTTCGTCGTGGGCCGCAAGATCTTCAAGCCTTCCGGAGACGACCGCACGACCATTCTGTGCTCGGGATTGCACACCGACGAGTCCGGTGCCCTGTTCCGGCTGCTCGAGCCGCTGGCGAAGCACAAGATCAGCATGACGCGCATCGAGTCGCGTCCGTCGCGCCGCAAGAAGTGGGACTACGTGTTCTTCCTCGACATCGACGGCCACTGCGAAGACCCGCCCGTCGCCAAGGCGCTGGCGGCGCTCAAGAAGCGCGCGTCGCTGTTCCGCGTGCTGGGATCCTATCCGCGCGCGATTTCCTGATCACGCTCCGCGCAGGTCCATCGGGCCGATGCTTCCGCCAAGTGGATCGGAGTGTCGATCTCCAGCCTGCTAGCATTGGAGCAATGTCGCGATCCGAACCCGGCCAGCTCGCTGTCGACAATGTCCGCTCGTTGTCTCCCTACGTCCCCGGCAAGCCCATCGAGGAGTTGCAGCGCGAGCTCGGGCTGACCGACATCATCAAGCTGGCTTCGAACGAGAATCCCTTCGGCCCCAGTCCACGCGCGCTCGCAGCCATGCGCGGCGCGCTCGAGGATGTCTGGTTGTATCCCGACGGCAGCGGCCATGTGCTCAAGCAGAAACTGGCCGCGAAGCTGGGCGTGCAACCCGCGCAGATCACGCTGGGCAATGGTTCCAACGACGTGCTGGTGCTGCTCGCCGAGGCGTTCCTGAAGCCGGGGCTGGAAGCCATCCACTCGCAATACGCGTTCGCGGTGTATCCCATCGCGATCCAGGCGGCAGGAGCGGTGGGCGTCGTGACCCCCGCGACACCGGGCGATTCACTGGGTCACGATCTTGCCGCCATGGCGCGTGCCATCACGCCGCGCACGCGGCTCATCTTCATCGCCAACCCTAACAACCCGACGGGCACCTGGGTGCCCTCGGGCCAATTGCGCGAGTTCATCGCGCGCGTGCCGGCGCATGCGCTGGTGGTGCTCGACGAGGCGTACTTCGAGTATCGGCCGGATGGCAAGGGCGGCAACCTCGACGTGCAGGACGGCATTCCCTGGCTCGCGGAGTTTCCGAATCTCGTGGTGGTCCGCACCTTCTCCAAGGCCTATGGGCTTGCGGGCGTGCGCGTGGGATACGCCGTGAGTCATCCCAGCGTCGCCGACATGCTCAACCGCGTGCGCCAGGCCTTCAATGTATCGACGGTGGGCCTCGCCGGCGCGGCGGCCGCGCTCGACGATCCAGTCCACGTGCAGGCGGCCGTCAGCGTGGCGGTGAGCGAACGGGTGCGCGTGGCCGCTCGATTGGCGGAGCTGGGCACCCGCGTGACGCCTTCGGCCGGCAACTTCCTGCTGCTGCATGCCGGTGCAAACGCCCGCGAGAAGTTCGACCGGCTGCTGCGCCAGGGGGTGATCGTGCGCCCCTTGGGCAACTATCTGCTGCCCGAACACCTGCGCGTCACGCTGGGTACCGTTGATCAGAACGACCGATTCCTGAAGGCGTGGCAGTCTTGCTAGCCTCCGCTCAATGACCCCAGAAGTCCCCATTGCGACCATCGACGGTCCATCGAGCTCGGGAAAAGGAACCATCAGCCGCATCGTCGCCGCCCGGGTGGGTTGGCACCTCCTCGACAGCGGCGCGCTGTACCGGCTGGTGGCGCTCGCGGGCATCCGCAAGAAGCTGGACGCCGACGACGTCGAGAACCACGTGGCGGAGGCTCGTGCCATGCAGGTGGAGTTCGGCTCAGGCCCTGGTGGCGAAGAGCGCGTGATCCTGAACGGCGAGGAGGTCACTCGCCAGATCCGCACGGAAGAAGCGGGCGCCGGCGCCTCCCGCGTGGCGGCCTGGCCGGCGGTGCGGGCGGCCCTGACCGACCGCCAGCGAGCCTTCGCCAGACCCCCCGGCCTGGTCGCCGATGGCCGCGACATGGGCACGGTCATCTTTCCGGGCGCCCGGCTGAAGGTTTTCCTCACCGCGAGCGCCGAAGAACGGGCCCAAAGACGCTATAAGCAGTTGATCGAGAAGGGTTCCGCTGCTAGTCTTGCCGCCCTTTCGCGGGAGATCGCGGAGCGCGATTTGCGGGATTCCACCCGCCAGGTCGCGCCTCTCAAGCCCGCGCCGGACGCGCAGCTACTCGACTCCACCGGTTTGAGTATCGACGCCGTCGTCGAGCGGGTCCTCTCGCTCGGGCGCGAGCGGGGTCTCTGGCGCTGAAAGTTTCGAGGTTGCTTCGCAAGGAAGCGAGGCGTTCATCAACATCCTCAGAGGAAGGATTCCTCCGAGCTGCAATATCACGGGCGTGCAACTCGTCCGTGCGAGTGAGTACATGACAGAAAGTTTTGCCCAGCTCTTCGAACAGAGCCTCGCCAACCAGCGCATCCGCCCCGGCATGATCCTCTCCGGCCTCGTCGTCGACGTGGGCTCGGACATGGTCGTCGTCAACGTGGGCCTGAAGTCCGAAGCGGTGATCCCGCTCGAGCAATTCAAGAACGAGCGCGGCGAGATCGAAGTCAAGGCCGGTGACACCGTGGAAGTCGCGCTCGACGCGATGGAAGACGGCAGCGGCGAGACGCGCCTCTCGCGTGAGAAGGCCAAGCGTGCCCGCACCTGGACCCGCCTCGAAGAATCGTTCAACAAGTCGGAGATCGTCACCGGCACGATTACCGGTCGCGTCAAGGGTGGCTTCACCGTCGAGATCGACAACGTGCGCGCGTTCCTCCCGGGTTCCCTGGTGGACGTCCGGCCGGTGCGCGACACCGCGTATCTCGAAGGCAAGTCGCTCGAGTTCAAGGTCATCAAGCTCGACCAGAAACGCAACAATGTGGTGGTCAGCCGCCGCGCGGTCGTCGAGCAGGAATTCTCCGCAGAGCGCAGCGCGCTCATGGACAACCTGCAGGAAGGCACCGTGCTCAAGGGCACGGTCAAGAACCTCACCGACTACGGCGCGTTCGTCGACCTCGGTGGCATCGACGGCCTGCTGCACATCACCGACATGGCGTGGAAGCGCGTCAAGCACCCGTCGGAAGTGGTCAAGGTCGGCGACGAGATCGACGTCCGGATCCTCAAGTTCGACCGCGAGCGTTCGCGCGTTAGCTTGGGCCTGAAGCAGCTCGGCGCGGATCCGTGGGAGAACATCGCGCGACGATATCCGCCCAACACCCGCGTGTTCGGCAAGGTCACGAACATCGCCGACTACGGCGCGTTCGTGGAGATCGAGGACGGCGTCGAAGGCCTGGTCCACGTGTCCGAAATGGACTGGACCAACAAGAACGTCAACCCGGCCAAGGTCGTGCACTCGGGCCAGGAAGTCGAAGTCATGGTGCTCGACGTGGATGAAGAGCGTCGCCGCATCTCGCTCGGCCTCAAGCAGTGCAAGCAGAACCCGTGGAAGGAGTTCGCCGAGAACTTCAACCGCGGCGACAAGGTGTCGGGCCAGATCAAGTCGATCACCGACTTCGGCGTGTTCATCGGCCTCGCCGGCAACATCGACGGTCTCGTGCATCTGTCGGATCTGTCCTGGGACGTGGCCGGCGAAGAAGCCGTGCGCAACTACCAGAAGGGCCAGCAGGTCGAGGCCATGGTGCTGTCGAT
>DASTRL010000104.1:0-16084 GCA_035761265.1 Steroidobacteraceae bacterium | reverse complement strand
GGAAGGCATCACGCTGCGCGAGCTGATTCCCTCCGAACGCTCGCTCGAACCGGACGATCAGTACACGGTATTCCACCCCTCGGAGGTGGAGCTCACCGAAACCACCAAGCTCATCCTGCAGGACGTCGAGCGACTGCGGCCAACGCGCATCGTGTTCGACTCGCTGTCGGAGCTGCGGCTGCTGGCCGGCAATTCGTTGCGCTATCGCCGCCAGATCCTGGCGCTCAAGCAATTCTTCGCGGGTCGTGGCTGCACGGTCATGCTGCTCGACGACCTGACCGCCACCGAACGCGACCTGCAGGTGCAGAGCATTTCACACGGGGCGATCTCGCTCGAGCAGTTGTTGCCGGAATACGGCAGCGATCGGCGGCGGCTGCGCATCGTGAAGTTCCGCGGGCCGAAATTTCGCGGTGGCTATCACGACTACGCGATCCGCACCGGCGGATTGCAGGTGTTTCCGCGGCTGGTGGCGGCCGAGCATCGGCGGGACGTCGTCTCGGAGCGCATCTCCTCCGGGGACTCGCAACTCGATACTCTGCTCGGTGGCGGCATCGAGCTCGGCACCAGCACGCTGGTGGTGGGTGCCCCGGGCACGGGCAAGTCGACGCTCGTCGCGCAATTCGTGTCCGCGGCCGCGCGGCGTGGAGAGAAATCTGCGATGTTCATCTTCGATGAATCGACGGCCACCTTGTTCTCGCGCACGCGCGGCATGGGCATCGATCTTGCGCAGCAGGTCGAAGCGGGCCTGGTCACCGTGCAGCCGGTCGATCCGGCGGAGCTTTCCCCCGGCGAGTTCGCACAGGCCTTGCGCAGCGCCGTGGAAGTCGCCGGGGCCAGGATCATCGTCATCGACAGCATCAACGGCTATCTGAACGCGACGCCGGAGGAACGCTTCCTCCCGATCCAGCTCCATGAGCTGCTGTCGTACCTCGGCCAGCGCGGCGTCGCCACGCTCATCGTCGGTGCGCACCAGGGGTTGATCGGACCCAACATGACGAGTCCGGTGGAGACTAGCTACCTGGCCGATGCGGTGATCCTGCTGCGCTATTACGAAACGGAAGGTGAGGTGCGCCAGGCCGTGTCCATCGTCAAGAAGCGCGGTGGCGCCCATGAGCGCACCATCCGGGATTTCCAGCTCACCCGGAACGGCATCCACGTGGGCGAGCCGCTGCGGCATTTCCGCGGCATCCTGACCGGTGTGCCCGTCAACGTCGGCGAACCGGCCGAACGGAACTCCAGCCTCCCGGCTGGCTGAGCGCTCCGCATGAATCCGGAAGAGCGCATCCTGGTGTTCTCCCCCACGGGACGCGACGCGACGCTGATCGCGGCCAACCTGCAGCGCGCCGATATCCAGTCCTTCACCTGCCACTCCTGGGAGATGCTGGAGCAGCAATACCGGCGCGGAGCGGCGGCCATCCTGCTTTCCGAGGAGACGCTCGAATATGCGGGCGCCTCGCGACTCGGCATCCTGCTGCAGGACCAGGCGCCGTGGTCGGACCTGCCGGTGATCCTGCTGATGAGCCGCAACAGCGATGCCGAGGTGCTGCACTCGACCACGCAATTCATCGGCAATGTGACGCTGCTCGAGCGGCCGATGCGCATCGCGGCATTGCTGAGCGCGGTGCGCTCCGCGTTGCGCGCGCGCCGGCGGCAATATGAGAGCCGCAGGCAGTTGCTCGAGCTCGAACGCGCGGCCCAGCAGCTGCTCGCGAGCGAACACGAGCTGCGCGAGGCGCACGCCCGCAAGGACGAGTTCCTGGCGACGCTCGCCCATGAGCTGCGCAATCCGCTCGCGCCCATCCGCAACGCGGTGCACCTGCTGCGGCGCCGGGCTCCGGATCCGGCGCTGGAACCGCTGCACGACATCATCGACCGCCAGCTCAACCAGATGGTGCGGCTG
Source organism: Steroidobacteraceae bacterium (assembly GCA_035761265.1). Taxonomy (GTDB): domain Bacteria; phylum Pseudomonadota; class Gammaproteobacteria; order Steroidobacterales; family Steroidobacteraceae; genus CADEED01. The sequence goes on along the minus strand of DASTRL010000104.1, from coordinate 14,184 downwards.
GTGGACGACCTGCTCGAGGTGTCGCGCATCACGCGCGGCAAGGTGGCGCTGCATCTGGAGCTGCTCGACATCGCCTCGGTGCTGCGCGGCGCCATCGAGACCAGCCGCCCGCTCATCGACGCGGCGCGGCATCGGCTCACCGTCGAGCTGCCCTCGCATCCCGTGCACGTCCATGGGGATGCGGTGCGGCTCGCGCAGGTATTCTCCAACCTGCTGAACAACGCGGCGAAGTACACCGAAGACGGCGGCGACATCCGCCTGAGCGCGCGCGAGGTCGATGGCGAAGTGCGGATCCGCGTGGAAGACAACGGCATCGGCATCGACCCGGAGATGCTGCCCACGGTGTTCGACATCTTCACGCAGGTGCGCGACGCCAATGCGCGCTCGCAGGGAGGCCTGGGCATCGGCCTGACGCTGGTGCGCAGCCTGGTCGGGTTGCACGCCGGCCGAGTGGTCGCGGAGAGCGCCGGCCGCGGCCGCGGCAGCGCGTTCACGGTCTATCTACCCACGGCCACCGCGGAGTCGCTCGAGCCCGGGAAGGGCCACCAGGACACGAGGCACCTGCGGTCCCTGGCGCGACGCGTGATCGTGGTCGACGACAACCGTGATGCCGCCGACACGCTGGGCATGGTGTTGCGCCAGCTCGGTGCGGACGTGCAGATCACCTACTGCGCCGCGGACGCGCTCGGCGCGCTGGCGCCCGACTCCGACGCCGCGATCATCGCGGATCTCGGCATGCCGGACATCGACGGATTCGAGCTGGCGCGCCGCGTTCGGGGCGATGCCGCCAACGCCGACGTGCGCCTGATCGCGCTCAGCGGCTGGGGACAGGCGGAGGATCGCGTCCGCGCCGAAGCCGCGGGTTACGACGCGCACTTCACCAAGCCTGCCGACATCGACGCGCTGATCGCAACCTTGCAGGAGCTGCCAGGCCGGTCTACTTCAACAGGTCACCGGTCGACGTGACCAGCACGCACATGCAACCGGTTTCGCTCCAGACGCGCTGATCGCTGGTTCCGGGCTCGGCGCGATTGTAGTCGCCGGGGACGAGCTTCTGGTCGTCGATCCACAGCTCGCCTTCGAGCAAGTGCAGCTCCTCGACACCCGCGTGGGTATGCGGCGGATAGTCGACGCCGGGCGCCAGCCGCACCAGCATGCTCACGCGGCCGCGCTCCGCATCGTTGGCGAGCAGTTTGCACGAGATGCCCGGGGCGACCTCCTCCCAGTCCGGCTCGCGCGCCTCGCGCACCCACTCCCCTTCGGGAATCCGCGGCTTGGACGCGTCCCTGTAAAGCAGCGCCCCGAGCGTGCCGTCGGCTTCACGGGCCGGCTCCCGAAAGCCCGCGCTCATCGCATGCAAATGACCTGATCCTTCGTTGTCATTGAAGCGCCTAGCATGCATGCCATGTGCATGGCGTCAATCAGACTACGCCGCAGCTCCGTCTGCTGGCGTCTGCCGGCCGACTCGTGTAGATGGTCATCGTCTGCTCGGCAGCTCAGGGAGAGGGTGCGATGGCCGGCAATGCGAAGCCGCGGGTTCTTTTCGTCGACGACGAGCAACGCCTGCTCGAAGGGATTGCCACCCTGTTGCGCCGGGAATACGAAGTGCACGTCGCCACCAGCGGCCCTGAAGCGCTGCAGAAGCTCGACGAGCTCAAGGACGTGGCGGTGGTGGTCTCGGACTTCCGCATGCCGCGGATGGATGGCGCGACATTCCTGCACGAGGCGATCCAGCGCGCGCCGCTGGCCACGCGCATCCTGCTCACCGGCGAGGCCGGTGTGGAAGGCGCGAAGGAAGCGGTCAACAAGGGCCAGATCTTCCGCTTCCTGACCAAGCCCTGCCCGACGGATCAGCTACGCATCGCGCTCGACGCCGGCATCGCGCAGTACCGCTTGCTGAATGCGGAGCGCGCCGTGATGCAGGAGACGCTCATCGAATGCATCTCCGCGCTCATGGAAGTGCTGGCGGTGACGAATCCGACCGCATTCGGGCGCGCCCAGCGCATCAAGGGACTGGTGAAGTCGATCGCCGCGCGGCTCGAATGCGGCGAATTCTGGCAGCTCGAAGCCGCCGCACTGCTTTCGCAGATCGGATATTTCGCGGAGACACCGGAGCTCGCGGAGAAGATCTACTACGGGCGGCAACTGAGCGCCGAGGAACGAGCACGCGCCGCTCGTGTGTCGGGCAATGCGCGCCGTCTGCTCGAGCACATTCCGCGCCTCGAGCCCGTCATCCAGATCCTCGCCGCGATCGAGTGGACGGATGCGCAGCTCGCGCAAGCCGGCGAGCGCATGGTCGGACTCGGTGCGCGCATCCTGTCCGCGGCGCTGGAGTACGACGCCCACATCACCAAAGGGGTGGCGCGATCGGAAATCGTCGCCGAGCTGCGGCGGCGCGAGCTGCGTTTCGGCGCCAAGGTGATCGAAGCCATTGCCGAGCTCGCCGGGACGGGGGCTGCAACGGAGACCGTGACCGACATCGTGTTCCGTGACGCCAAGCCCGGGATGCGGCTGCGGCAGGAGATCCGCACGCCGCTCGGCGCCCTGCTGGTGCCGATCGGCTTCGAGATCAGCGAGCGTCTGCTCGAACGAATTTCGCAGGTGGCGCCCGATGTTCTGGATCAACAGGTGAGGGTCGCGCTGCCGCGCAATAACGCCTGATCTGCGGCGCGGGCGGCGCCCGGTAACGCGCGAGCGCGGGTCATCGTCCGACAAGCCGGCTCCGCGGGGCGGGCTGCGGGCGCCGCGCCCGGGGTGGCATGCTTGCCGGCATGCGGGACCTGACACGAGGAGCGCACATGAGTGCACGCAAGAAATCCCTGCCCGACACCACTGCCGGCGCCTCCACTGCAGGCGCCAGGGGCGTCCCCGAGCCGCTGCGCGACCTCGACGCCTGGTGGCGCGCTGCTAACTACCTGAGCGTGGGACAGATCTACCTGATGGCGAATCCGCTGCTGCGGCAGCCGCTGAAGCGCGAGCACATCAAGCCGCGGCTGCTCGGGCACTGGGGCACGACGCCGGGCCTGAACTTCATCTACGCGCATCTGAACCGGCTGATCAATGCGCACGACCTCGACATGATCTACCTCGCGGGCCCGGGTCACGGCGGCCCGGCGCTGGTCGCCAATGCCTGGCTCGAGGGCACCTACAGCGAGTACTACCACGAGATCACGCGCGACGAGTCCGGCATGCAGAAGCTGTTCAAGCAGTTCAGCTTCCCCGGCGGCATCCCCAGCCACGCGGCGCCGGAGACTCCGGGCTCCATCCACGAGGGTGGCGAGCTCGGCTACGTGCTCTCGCATGCCTTCGGCGCCGCCTTCGACAACCCGGACCTCATCGTCGCCGCCGTGGTCGGCGATGGCGAGGCCGAAACCGGGCCGCTCGCCACGGGCTGGCACGGCAACAAGTTCCTGAACCCGGCGCGCGACGGCGCGGTGCTGCCCATCCTGCATCTGAACGGCTACAAGATCGCGAGCCCCACGGTGCTCGCGCGCATTCCGCAGCCCGAGCTCACGCGGCTGCTCGAAGGCTACGGCTACCACCCCCGATACGTGGAAGGCCACGACCCGGGCAGGATGCACATGGCCATGGCGGCCACGCTCACCGAGATCCTGGCCGAGATCCGCCACATCCAGCACGCGGCGCGCACGCGTGGCGTGAAGCAGCGTCCCGCCTGGCCCATGCTGGTGCTGCGCTCGCCCAAGGGCTGGACCTGCCCTGCGTTCATCGACGGCAAGAAGACCGAGGACTACTGGCGCTCGCACCAGGTGCCGATGGGCAACATGGACAAGCCCGGACACATACGCATCCTCGAGCAATGGATGCGCAGCTACCGGCCGCGCGAGCTGTTCGGCGCGCGCGGCGAGCTCGCGCCGCACATCGCGGCGCTGGCGCCGCGCGGTGCACGGCGCATGAGCGACAACCCGCACGCCAACGGCGGATTGCTGCTGCGCGACCTCAAACTACCCGACTATCGCAAGTACGCGGTGTCCGTGCCCAGGCCCGGCGCCACGCTGGCCGAAGCCACGCGCGTTCAGGGCACTTTCATCCGCGACGTGATGCGCGCCAACCTGGACTCGCGCAACTTCCGCGTGTTCAGCCCCGACGAGAACAACTCGAACCGCTGGCAGGACGTGCTCGACGCCACCGACCGCTGCTTCGTGGCCGAGCGGCTGCCCACCGACGACCACCTGTCCGTCGACGGCCGCGTGCTCGAGGTGCTGTCCGAGCATCAATGCCAGGGCTGGCTCGAGGGCTACCTGCTCACCGGCCGCCATGGCTTCTTCAACTGCTACGAAGCCTTCATCCACATCGTGGATTCGATGTTCAACCAGCACGCCAAGTGGCTCAAGGTGTGCAACCAGATCCCGTGGCGGCGGCCCATCGCCTCGCTGAACTATCTGTTGAGCTCGCACGTCTGGCGCCAGGACCACAACGGCTTCAGCCACCAGGACCCAGGCTTCATCGACCACGTGGTCAACAAGAAGGCGCAGATCATCCGCGTCTACCTTCCGCCGGATGCCAATTGCCTGCTGAGCGTCACGAACCACTGTCTGCGCAGCCGCAACTACGTCAACGTGTTGATCGCCGGCAAGCAGCCGCAGCCCAATTGGCTCGACATGGAGGCCGCCGAGCGCCACTGCGCCGCCGGCATCGGCATCTGGGAGTGGGCCAGCAACGATCATGACGGCGACCCGGACGTGGTGCTCGGCTGCTGCGGGGATGTGCCCACGCTCGAGACGCTGGCCGCGGTGGATCTGCTGCGCCGGCTGCTGCCCAGGCTCAAGGTGCGAGTGGTCAACGTCGTCGATCTCATGAAGCTGCAGGATTCACGCGAGCACCCGCACGGCCTCACGCACCCCGACTTCGACGCCATCTTCACGCGCGACAAGCCCATCATCTTCGCCTTCCATGGCTATCCCACGCTGATCCACCGGCTCACCTACCGGCGCACCAATCACGCCAATATCCACGTGCGCGGCTACAAGGACGAAGGCACGACGACCACGCCCTTCGACATGTGCGTGCTCAACGACATCGACCGCTATCACCTGGTGCTGGACGTGGTCGAGCGGGTGCCCGCCATTGGCGGTCGTGCCGGCTACATCAAGCAGGAGCTGCACGACAAGCTGCACGAGCATCGCAGTTACATCCGCGAGAACGGCGACGACATGCCTGAGATCCGCAACTGGAAATGGCGCGCGACGCGCGGCTCGGCGGTGCGCACGAAGAGCGACACTGCCGCGGACAACGAGTGAGCCCGCGAGGGCGTCTCAGTCCCGCTGCAGATCGATGAGCGACAGGAATTCGCGCCGCAGCGCGCCGTTCTCCAGGAACACGCCGCGCATCACCGAATTCGTCATCTTCGAAGCGTTGTCCTTGACACCGCGCCAGTGCATGCAGAAGTGGTCCGCTTCCATGACCACGGCCAGGCCGTCGGGCTTGACCATGGCGACGAGCTGATCGGCGAGCTGGATGATGGCCTCTTCCTGGATCTGCGGCCGCGACATGATCCAGTCGGCGATGCGTGAGTACTTCGAGAGGCCGATCAGGTCCGAGTCCTTGTTGGGCATCACGCCGATCCACAGCCGGCCCATGATGGGACAGAGGTGATGGCTGCAGGCCGAGCGCACCGTGACCGGCCCCATGATCATGAGCTCGTTCAGGTGCTCGGCATTCGGGAACTCGGTGACCTTGGGCAGCGGCAGATAGCGGCCCTTGAACACCTCGGTGACGTACATCTTCGCGACGCGCCGCGCGGTCTCGCGCGTGTTGTGGTCGTTCTCGATGTCGATGACCAGGCTCTCGAGCACGCCGGTCATCCGTTCGCAGACCTCACGTACCAGCGACTCCAACTCGCCGGGCTCGATGAACTGCGAGATGTTGTCATTGGCGTGGAAGCGCTGGCCCTTGGCCTGGATGCGGTCGCGGATGCGCCTCGAGACTTCCGTTGCCATGCTCTGCACCTCTTGTCGGGTGCCGGAACAGTAGCAGCGGCCCGCCGCGGCCGCCAGCACGGAACTAGCCGGCGGCCGCAAACCACAACACCGACACGGGAACGCACGCCAGCAGCAGCGTGACCGCGACCGCCGCGAGCGCGGCCAGGATGCGGAACGGAACGATGGAATCGATCGAGCGGAACATGGGTGCCTCCTTGTTTTCGTGGCTGCAGATTGCGCGATTTTCCCCGCATTGTTCAGTGGAAGTTGTCATGTGACAGCTATCACTCTAACTACATGACGGGTGACGCCCGGGTGGATCGGCGGTGCGGGAATCAGGTTGGCCGCCGGATCGCCCGCCGCATGCCGGGACGCACGGCCGGGCGCAGCGGGTTGGGCGTGGACACCGTACGGCGCGACTCGAGCGACGTGCGGACGCCGCGCCGATTCGCGTCTGTTAGGATCGGCCGTCACCCAGGACGGACCGATATGCGCAACACCCTGCTTCTGATCTGCACCGCCATCGCCTTCACCACCCTCGCGTCCGTGCACGCCGCGGATCCACCCGCGGCGCAGTCCGCGCCCCCCGCGCGCCCCACGCCGCCGACGCGTTCACCCACGGATGACGGCGCGCCGCCGTTCACGCGCATCGAATCGGGCAATCCACCCGTCACCGAGAGCGGCGACTTCGTGATCGGCCCGGACTATCTACCCGCGCCGGAACTCACCGTGAAGGATGGTGTGCCACAGGGCAAGGTCGAGCAGTTCACGATGAGCTCCGCCGACAGCAGGTTCTACCCCGGCATCGCGCGCGACAAGTTCGGCAGCGTCGACCCCGCCAACCCGCGCACGCTGATCGTCGAGACCCATCCGCAGCCATGGCAGCGCGCGATCACGGTGTACATCCCGGCGCAGTACCAGGCCGGCAAGGCGGCGCCGTTCATCGTCACGCATGACGGGCCGAAGATGGGCGAGCCGGACATGAACCTGCCGCACGTGCTCGACAACCTCATCGCCGCGAAGCGCGTTCCCGCCATGGTTGCCGTGATGATCCAGAACGGCGGCGGCGACGCGCAGGGCTCCGAACGCGGGCTCGAATACGACACCATGTCCGGCAAGTTCGCGGAATTCATCCAGGCGGAGGTGCTGCCGCAGGTGGAAACCCGCTACCACGTGAAGCTCACGAAGGATCCCGAGGGCCGCGCGGCCATGGGCTGCAGCTCGGGCGCGGCGGCCGCGTTCACGATGGCCTGGTATCACCCGCAGTGGTACCACCGCGTGATCAGCTACTCGGGAACGTTCGTGAACCAGCAGTGGCCCTTCAATGCGGAAACTCCCGGCGGCGCATGGGGTTATCACGAATCCCTCATCCCGAATGCAGCACGCAAACCGATCCGCGTCTGGATGCACGTGGGCGACCGCGATCTGTTCAATCCCAACGTCATGCGCGATGGCATGCACGACTGGGTGATCGCCAATCACCGCATGGCCGCCGCGCTCAAGGGCCGCGGCTATGAGTATCAATACGTGTTCGCGCTCGACTCGGGTCACTGCGACCGCAAGGTGCGCGAGCAGACGTTGCCCGCGGCGCTCGAGTGGGTGTGGCGCGGCTACGGCGCGCGAAAGAAGTAGTTCGGAAACGTCGCGCGCCGACACACACTCGCTTTGTCGTGATGTAGACTCGGGTCATCTCGGATGGGCGACGCGAAGTCGCCCTCGAAGAAAGATCTATCCCGGTCGGAGTCGACGCGCACTCGGAACAAACAGGGGACGAAGAAAAACAACCAGTTCGCGCTGATTTCCCGCGGAGGATCAACGGACCGATCCACAAGCAACAGAAACTCAGGGGAAAAAATATGCCGATCAAGCCCAGGCTGTCGCCCGTATTGGGCGCAGCGTTGATCTCCATGGCTGTCGCGAGCGCCGTCGGCGCCGCGGAACCAGCGAAGAATGCGACTCAACTTCCCAACCAGGTGATCCCGACTGATGCCGATGTGTCCGCCGCACCGGCGGCCGCGGCCGCAGCCAGGACGACCTTGGCGAGAACCGTCAGCCAGCCCAGCGCCGAGCAGCTCGAAACGCAGTTGCGCCACATGACCAGCGAATCCGCGGAAGGCCTGGTCGCGGTCCGCAAGGCTGGCAAGAGCCGGCAGGTGAACCTCGATGACCGCTTCATGAGCGTGGCGGTCGCGCGGCAGACCACCGACGGCGGTACCGAAGTTTCCTGCCTCACGGGCCAGGACGCAGTGAAGGCCGTGCACGCGGCCGAGCGTGGCGAAAAAGTGGTCTCTTCCACGAAGAAGGCCCCCGCCCAGATGGAGGAGAAATAACATGCGTACCTCCTTCAAGGCGGCTCTCGCCGTCGCGGCACTCACGCTCTGCGCCGCTGCCCCGGGCTTCGCGCAGGGAAAAATCATCGTCGTCAATGGCAACCTGCCCGGCGCCGGATTCAACGATCCGACCCCGGTGGAGCCGATCGGTGGCAACCCGGGCGTCACCAAGGGCGAGCAGCGCTGGAACGTGTTCCAGTACGCCGCGGACCAATGGACCGCCGTGCTGAATCCGCGCGTGGACATCTACGTGTGGGCGCGCTTCGTGCCGCTGGGCACGAACGTGCTGGGGTCAGCGGGCCCGATCTCCGCCGAAAGCGACTTCGACGGCGCCGAATATCCGGGAGTCTGGTATCACCAGGCGCTCGCGAATCATCTGAAAGGACGCGACGACGAACCGCACGATCCGACGTTCCTGCCGAACGCGGGGGACGCGGCCAATCCCACCGACGAGATCAGCGCGCGGTTCGCGACCGGCTTCAACTTCTACTTCGGCCTGGACCACAACGAGGAATCGGTCCCCGGCACGCAGGACCTGCTGGCGGTCGTGCTGCACGAAATGGGTCATGGCCTCGGGTTCAGCAATCTCGTGGACGAGACCACGGGCGCACAGATCCTCGGCGCCGGCGACCTGTTCTCGCAGTACACGATCGACGACACGACCAACAAGATCTGGAACGACATGACGGATGCAGAGCGCGCGGCCTCGGCGCTCAAGCTGCGCAAGGTGTCGTGGAACGGCCTGCACGTGAAGAACGACACGCCCTCGGTCTTGCAGCCGGGTGAGCCGGCGCTGGTCGGACACAGCCCGGGATTCGACGACGCGTACATGTTCGGCACGGCGCAGTTCGGACCGCCGGTCAGCTCGCCCGGCATCACCGCCGACGTGGTGCTGACCGATGACGGCGCCGCGCCCAACACCGATGGCTGCACGGCGCCGATCAACGCGGTGGCCGGCAAGATCGTGGCCATCGATCGCGGCACCTGCGCGTTCACCATCAAGACCAAGCTGGCGCAGGATGCGGGCGCGCTGGCGGTGCTCGTCATGAACAATGCCCCCGGCTCGCCTCCACCCGGCATGGCCGGTGTCGATCCGACCATCACGATTCCAGCCGTGATGATCTCGCAGGCCGACGGCGTCAGGCTGAAGAGTGCGCTGGCGAACGGCCCGGTGAGTGTCTCGCTGCTGCGAGACAACTCGGTGCTCGCGGGCACGGATCGCATCAACCATCTGGCGTTGCTCGCGACCTTCGACCCCGTGGCTCCGGGCTCGTCGATCTCGCACTTCGACCAGGTGGCGTTCCCGAATCAGCTCATGGAGCCGGCGATCAACTCCGATCTCACCGGATCGGTGACGCCGCCGGAGGACCTGACCACCTCGCTGTTCACCGACATCGGCTGGTTCTCGGATGCCGACGGTGTGCCGGATGGCAAGGACTCCTGCATCGGCTCGGACCTGCGCCGCAAGGTGTTCCTCGGCCGCTGCAACACGGGCGCCATCAACGACACGCAGGCGAACGGTTGCACGCTGAACGATGCGTACGCCGAGTGCTCGGGCCTGCGAACGGGACCCTACGTGGCGTGCATCGCGAAGAAGACCGCCGACTTCCGCAAGGCGAAGCTCATCAAGCCGCTCGAAGAGCTGGGCATCGTGCTCTGCACGCTGAGCAACGTGCTGCACTGAGATAGCGTGAAATGGGGGCGGCCGCTCGCGAGGGTGGCCGCCCTTTTTCATGCGCGGCGGCGGTTGCGTTCCCGGCCCTCCTCCGAGGATTCGCTGGCGCGCTGCTCCGCGGGCTTCTGCGGCTCGGCGCGGTTGAGGTTGAGCGCGCTCGACACCAGCGCCACGTGCGAGAACGCCTGCGGAAAATTGCCGAGCTGGCGCCGCTCGCGCGGATCGTATTCTTCGGCCAGCAATCCGACGTCGTTGCGGCAGGTCAGCAGCCGCTCGAACAGCTCGATGGCCTCATCCTTGCGGCCGATCAGCGCGAGATTGTCCACGTACCAGAAGCTGCAGGCGAGGAACGCGCCCTCGCCGCCGGGCAGTCCATCATTCGCCTGCTCCGGGATATAGCGGCGTATGAATCCATCCAACATGAGTTCCCGGCCGATGGCATCCACGGTACCGCGCACGCGCGGGTCTTCGGCCGGCAGGAAGCCGACGAGCGGAATCATGAGCAGGCTGGCATCGAGCGTCCGCGAGCCGTAGGCCTGCGTGAACGTGCCGAGCCGGGAGTTGAATCCGCGCCGGCACACGTCGGCGTGGATGCGCTTGCGCAGGTCGCGCCAGCGGTCGAGCGGCGCCTCGAGCTTGAATCGCTCCGCGCCGTCTATCGCGCGATCCACGGCCACCCAGGCCATGACCTTCGAATGCGTGAAATGCCGCCGCGGACCACGGACTTCCCAGATGCCCTCGTCCTTGTCACGCCAGATCTTCTCGACGTGGTTGGTGAGCGCACACTGCACGGCCCACGAAGCATCCTTGGACTCGAGGCCCGCACGGCGCGCGGTCTGCATGGCGTCGGCGACCTCGCCGTAGATGTCGAGCTGGGTCTGCAGGGCCGCGGCGTTGCCGATGCGCACGGGTTTGGAACCTTCGAACCCCGGCAGCCAGTCGAGTTCGAGCTCGGTGACGCGACGTTCGCCGGCGAGGCCGTAGAGGATCTGCGCCTGCGAGGGCGCGCCGGCCAGCGCGCGCACCAGCCAGTCACGCCAGCGCCCGGCCTCGTCCTGATAGCCCGCGTCCATCAGGGCCAGCAAGGTGAAGGTGGCGTCGCGCAGCCAGCAAAAACGATAGTCCCAATTGCGCGGCCCGCCCGGCTGTTCGGGCAACGAGGTGGTGGCGGCGGCCACGATGCCGCCGGTGGGCCGATAGATGAGCGCCTTGAGCGTGATCAGCGAACGATGCACGGCCTCGCGCCAGCGACCCTGGTACGTGCAGTCCGCGGACCATTCGTGCCAGAACTTTTCCGTGTCCTCGAGCGCGGCCTCGGCATCGGTGGGCCCAGGCAGATCGAGGTGCGACTCCGAGTAGGTGAGCACGAAGGCCATGCTCTCGCCTTCGCCCACGGAGAAATCCGCGATGGTGCGGTGATCGATGCCCTGCAGCTTCGCGCGGGTGCGCAGCGTCACCCGATCCGGCCCGGCGACTGCCGTGAGCACGTTGACGCCACCAGCCTGCGTCGCGCGATGCTGCGTGACCCACGGCAGGATCGAGCCGTAGTCGAACCGCACGATGAGCTCCGAGTGCATGTCGACCCTGCCGCGCACGCCGCGCACGATGCGCACGATGTCCGAGGCCTTGCCGCGCGGCGGCATGAAGTCCGTGATCGTGACCACGCCCGAGTCCGTCTCGAACGTCGTGTCGAGCACCAGCGAGTCCGCGCGGTAGCGACGCCGGGCGCGCGCTGCGCCGGTCGGCGCGATCGACCAGCGCCCGTGCTCGTCGGTGCCTAACAAGGCCGCGAAGCAGGCTCCGGAGTCGAAGCGTGGCCAGCACAGCCAGTCGATGGAGCCGTGACACGACACCAACGCCATCGTCTCGCCGTCGCCGATGACGGCGTAGTCCTCGATGCGTCGTCGTTCCTTGCGCATGCGGGCTAGACACTTCCCGCCGGCGATCGTTCGAGGCTTGCGCGGGCTGCGGGGCCGCTCGTGCTACTGTCTGCCGAGCTCATGCGGCCGATGTCTCGCGCATTTCTGGCTTTTCTCCTGCTGTTCGTCGTGTATCAGGCACCGGAAGGCCTGGGTCGACTGTTCCCGGCGCACGCCGCCCTCGCGGCGGCACTGATGCTGCTGTTCCTGCCGGTGGCCTGGCTGGTCGCCCGCGCACTCGGTTCGACCATGAGCGCCGCGTATGCTCTCGAGCGGCATCGACGTTCCGCATGGCTGCTCGCCGCCGGCTTGCTCTGCGCCTTGCTGATCAAAGGCGCCGCGCTCGCGGCCGGCGCGCATTTTGGAATCTACGTGGCCGCCACGCCCTCCGGGGAGGCGACCCGCCACGCGCCGGTGCTCGCCAGCCTTGCGTGGCTGGCGGTCTCCACCTTCTTTCCCTCGATCGCCGAAGACATCCTCACCCGCGGATTCTGGTTGAGAATCTTCAATCGATGGAGCGCCGCCGGATTCGTGCTGTTCTCCGCTGCGCTGTACGTGGCCAATCACGTGTTCCGCCTGGCGAATGGTCCGGGCGAGTGGCTCATGCTGTTCTGCTTCGGACTCGCCTATGCCGCAGCGCTGTGGCGCTTCGACAATCTGTGGGCGGCCGTCGGGTTGCATTGGGGCTGGAATTTCGCCGGGCCCGCGCTCGGCACGGCGTGGGCGTACGAGGTGGCGGATGTGGAGCGCAGTCGCCTGCTATCGGCTAGCGCCCATCTGGTGATCCTGGGAATCGTTCTTCTGTCGGGCTGGCTTTCGCCTGAACGCCCGCGCGCGCGAGGCGCCTGATCGGCGGCAGCAGCTTGTGCAGGAGCCGCAGCATGGCCCCTTCGATCTGGGCCGCCACCATCCGCGGATAGGCGAGCGCGGTCTCGGCCTGGAAGCTGCGCGGCACATCGTGCAGGCACCATTCGACGAAGTGCTCGCAGTTGTTCGTGAACAGCCGGTAGCGATTTTCACCGAGCCGCGAGCGCGCGCGGCGCACGATCTCGGCGACGTCGAAACACACCTTTTCGTGCTCGACCACGAACAGCGGTCGGCGTTCGGCGAAGACTTCGAGCGTCACCTCCTCGACGGGCCGGCGGATGATGTCGTACAGCAGAGCCCCGTAGTGCACGACGCGCCCGCCGCCGACATACACGCCGTGATGCGTGAAGCCCAGCCAGGGTGTGATCAGGTGCGCTCCCGCCGCGGGCTCCTCGCCGGGTGACAGGGCACGCACCTTGCGACGTTCGGTGCAAACCCTGGAATAGTTCGTCTGCTGCATGGGACCAGTACACCGCGCGCGCACGCGCGGCGACATCGGTCATGCATCACGCCACGCCGTCGAAAAGCGTCGAGTGAAAATTTCGGCGCAGTCCTACGACCGATGCGGTGTCCGACCTGTCAAGTCGGAAAGCGCGTCACCGCTGCGCTCAGAACGGCTGAAAGGCGCTCGACACCAGCCAGGTGAGCAGCGCAGCGAGAATGATCCCCACGAGCAGCCGCAGCGCCGAAGCCCGCTGCACGGCGGGCGCCGCGGCCGGCAGCACGCGCCGGCCATGGAACATGGCGGCCACCAGCCGCTGCTGCTTCACGATGCGGTAGTACGCGATCGCCAGGATGTGGAGCGCAACCAGCCACAGCAATGCGTCGAATACGGCATCGTGCCACTCGGCCGCCGCGCGACCGGTCTCGAAGCTCACGTACAGGGACAGCGGCCCGGACTCGATGCCGTCGACGTCGACGGCGAACAGCCCGAGCAGGATCTGCGCGGCGAGCAGCGTGAGCAAGGCCAGCACGCTGAGCGCGCCCAGCGGATTGTGTCCCGGCGCCGCCCGCCACGCGCCGCGCAGGTACGCAACCACCGTGCGCGGGCCGCGCACGAAACTTGCGAAGCGCGCGGTCGAGCTGCCGAAGAATCCCCAGTAGATGCGGAACAGCACCAGGCCCAGCAAGCCGTAGCCGCTCCAGCGGTGCCACTCGAGCCGCCCGCTGTCGCCGGTCCACCAGGACAAGGCGAAGCCGGCCACCAGCAGCCAGTGCGTGAGGCGCGTCGGCACGTCCCAGACCCGCACGCGGGCCGGGGACGGCGCGGCGTCGTCATTCATTGCGGATCAATCTTCCGGGGCGCGAAAGGTGTCGTGGCAGTTCTTGCAGGCGCCACCGACGTCCTTGAACGCGGCCTGCACGCCGGCGGCATCCTTCGCCTCGACCGCGGCTAACAACTTCGGCGCGCGCTCGGAGAACAACTTCTGCGCGGCGGTGAAATCGTCGGGCTT
>DASTRL010000103.1:0-7408 GCA_035761265.1 Steroidobacteraceae bacterium | reverse complement strand
GGTGACCAGCGCCGAGCAGGCCGCGCAGTTCGAGGAGATGTATTCCGACGCCACGCAATCGATCGGCGCGCGTGGCGCGGATTCGGACTGGATGATGTTCGGCTTCTACATCCGCAACAACATCGGCATTGCGTTCCAGTGTTTCGCGGCGGGCATCTTCTTCGGCGTCGGCAGCATGTTCTTCCTGCTCTTCAATGGCATCGTGATCGGCGCGATCGCCGGGTTCCTCACCGAGCGCGGGCTCGGGGCGACCTTCTATTCCTTCGTGGTCACGCACGGCGCGTTCGAGCTCACCGCCATCGTGCTGTCCGGGGCCGCCGGGCTGCGGCTCGGGCAGGCGCTGGTCGCCCCCGGGCGGCGCACGCGCGTGCAGAGCCTGACACAGGCCGCGCGCGAGACCACGGTGATCATCTATGGCTTCATGGTGATGCTGCTGATCGCCGCCGCCATCGAGGCCTTCTGGTCATCCGCGCGCTGGCTGCCGCTGCCGCTCAAGTACGCCGTGGCCGCGCTGTGCTGGATCGCGGTGCTGGGCTATCTCACCTTCCAGGGCCGCCGTGAGGATTGATTCGCTGGCACTGCAGATGCGACCGCGCGCGCCGCACGAGGCCGCGGATCTCGGCGTGCGCCTGTGCCAGACCACCTGGCGCCAGGTGTACCCGTGCTATCTGCTCGTCGCGATCCCGATGGCGCTGCTGTCGCTGTCGCTGTTCGAGATCTCGCCCTGGCTGCCGGCGCTGCTGATGTGGTGGGCCAAGCCCTGGCTGGATCGCAGCGTGGTGTTCGTGCTGGCGCGCGCCGCCTTCGGCCAGCCGACCACCGTGCGCGACCTGTGGAACGAGCAGCGCGAGGTGTGGTGGCGGCGCTTCCTGCTCGCCTGGACCTGGAGACGCCTGTCGCCGTGGCGCGCCTTCACCGAACCGGTGTACCAGCTCGAAGGTCACGGCTTGTTCCAGCTCCGCAGGCGCGTGCTGCAGCTGCGGCGCCGCCACTCCGGCGCCGCCTACATGATGACGGTGGCATTCACGTTCGCCGAGCTGGGGCTGACGCTGGGACTGCTCTCGCTGGTGTCGTGGTTCGGCACGATCGGCCAGGCCTTCGACTTCGACATCTTCTTCGGCGACGACTCGGATTTACACACCGCGCTGCTGCTGACCGTCGCCTATCTTCTCGCCGTCCTGTGCATCGAGCCTTTCTACGTGGCCGCCGGATTCGGCATGTACCTGAATCGTCGCGCCGAACTCGAGGCCTGGGACATCGAACAGGAATTCCGCCGTGCGTTTGCGACCTGAGCTGGCGGCGATGGCGCTGTGCCTGCTGCTTGGCGCCGGCAGCGTTGCGCTTGGCGCCTCGACGGCGCCCACCCAGGCGCAGATCGACAAGGCCGCGGCGGCCGTCAAGGCGGATCCGAATCTCGCCACCGAGACCACGGTCCGCCGGCTCACCTGGGATGGGCCGCGCGAGAAGCCGCGCAACAAGAAATCAGATTGGCCGAGCTGGTTCTCGTGGCTCGGCGACCTGTTCGCCTGGCTGGGCGAAATCTCGCAGATGCTGATGTGGCTGGTCATCGCGGCGCTGGTCGCCGGCTTGGGCGTGCTGCTGGTGCGCGTGTTCCAGACCGGCCGCCGGCCGCGGCTCGCGAAGTCCTTCGTCGCGCCGACCCACGTGCAGGATCTCGACATCCGGCCGGAAAGCCTGCCCGACGACATTGGCGCCGCCGCCCGGGCGCTGTGGGATCGCGGCGATGAGCGCGCGGCGCTCGCGCTGCTGTATCGCGGCCTGCTCTCGCGGCTGGCGCACGTCTATGAAGTGCCGATCCGCGATTCCAGCACCGAGGGCGATTGCCTCACGATCGCGGCGCGCACGCTCGAGCCGCGGCGGCTGGAGTTCGCCACCCGTCTGGTGCGCACCTGGCAGCGCGCCATCTACGGCGGCCTCGACATCGAAGCCAGCGTGGTGCACGAGCTGTGCGCCAGCTTCGACGCCTGCCTCGAGCGCCCGGCCGAGCCGGAAAAGCCGCGTCGCGCACCCTTCACGCGCGGAGCCACGGCATGAAGTCGCTCGCGCTGCGTGCCGGGGTGGTGGTGGCCATCGTGGGCTTGTTCGCGTGGATCGGCAGCCACCTGAGCTTTCGCGAGATGAAGGTGCCGGTGCCGCTGCGTGGCGAGGCGGCGCGCAATCCCTTTTATGCCGCGATCCGCATGAGCGAGGAGCTCGGCGCCGACGCCGCCTGGGAAAGAGTGTTCACGGCACCGCGCAGCGATTCGGTGATCTTCCTGTCGTCGTGGAACTGGACGCTGAGCCGATCCCGGCGCGAACACCTGGAGCACTGGGTCGAGGGTGGCGGCCGGCTGGTCGTGGACAATTCCGTCATCGGCGGATCGGACGAGTTCGAGCGCTGGAGCGGCGTGCGCCGGGTCAGCCACGAGCAGGAACCGGAAGAAGAATCCGCCGAGGAAGACGAGGACGCGACCGGCGAGTCCTTCTTCGATCGGTTCAACGGCGGGGCGTGCCGCAAGTTCAGTGAAGACCTCACGCACCGCGCGCTCAGCGTTTGCGGCGTCAACGATGCGCGCTCGCTCGAGACCTCGCGCCAGGTGCTCTGGGCGCTGCGCGACGGCGAAAAGATCCATGCGCTGCGCACCGCGGTCGGTCGCGGCTCGGTCACCGTGATCAATGCTTCGCCATTTCGCTTCCGCGCCTTTCTCATGGGAGACCATCCCGCGCTGTTCGTCACCATGGCGCAGCTGCACCGTGGCGATGCCGTGTTGTTCCTGACCGAGGAGGACCGCGCCTCGCTGCTGCGACTGCTGTGGCGCTTCGGTGCACCGGCGGTGCTGCTGCTGCTCGCCGCCGTGGCGCTCGCGCTGTGGCGCGCCGGCCAGCGATTCGGACCCAGGGTGGCGGCGACGGAATTGGCGCGCCGCTCGCTGGCCGAGCAGATCCGCGGCACGGGACGCTTCGCGCTGCGCTTCGGCGGCGGAAAATCGCTGCACGCGGCCACCCTGCGCGCGCTGCGCGATGTGGCCATTCGGCGCTTTCCGGCCTATGACCAGATGTCCAGCGAAGCGCGCGTGGCCGCGGTGGCCGACGCGAGCGGAGTGAACGCCGATGAGCTGGGGCCGGCCTTGAATTACTCCGGAGAACGCAGCCCGCACGAGCTGCGCAATGCCATCGCCGTGCTCGAAACCGCGCGGCGCAACCTTTCCACGAAGCAAGCAGGAAGATATGGAAACTGAATCGAGCACCATCCAGAAGGCCGCAGAACTCCTGGGCAAGCTGCGCGCCGGCATCGGCGAGGCATTGGTGGGCCAGTCGCAGGTCGTCGAGGAAGTGGTGCTCGCGCTGGTGGCTTCGGGCCACGTGCTGATCGAAGGCGTACCCGGCCTCGGCAAGACCCTGCTGGTGCGCGCGCTCGCGCAGGCGCTGCAGCTATCTACCGGCCGCGTGCAGTTCACGCCGGACATGATGCCTTCCGACATCACCGGCCATGCGGTTCTCGACCCCAAGACCATGGAGATGCGCATCGTGCGCGGCCCGGTGTTCACGCACCTGCTGCTGGCCGACGAGATCAACCGCGCACCGGCCAAGACGCAGAGCGCGCTGCTCGAAGTCATGCAGGAATACCAGGTCACGCTGGAAGGCCAGACGCACACGCTGCCGAAGCCCTTCATGGTGCTGGCCACGCAGAACCCGGTGGAAACCGAGGGAACGTATCCTCTGCCGGAGGCGCAGCTCGACCGCTTCCTGTTCAAGATCGAGATCGACTATCCCTCGCTCGAGGACGAGGTGGGCGTGGTGATCCGCGCCACCACGGACCAGGCGGGCGACCAACTTCCGCTCTCCAAGGTCGTGCCGGTGCTCAACGAGCGCGCGGTGACCAGCTTGCAGGCCATCGCCGCGCGCCAGCGTGTCGACCCACAGGTGATCGACTACGCCGTGCGCCTGGCACGCGCCACGCGCGAGTGGGCCGGGCTCGCCATGGGCGCGGGCTCGCGCGGCGCGCTGGCGCTGGTGCGCGGCGCGCGCGCGGTGGCGCTGCTCGAGGGCCGCAGCTTCGTGATCCCGGATGACGTCAAGCGCGTCGCGTTGCCGGCGCTGCGCCATCGCATCGCGCTGGCGCCGGACGCCCTGCTCGAGGGCCGCAAGCCCGACGAGCTGCTGCGCGCCGTGGTCGAGAACGTGGCGGCGCCGCGCGTCTAGCCTTCCGCATGAAGCCGCGCATTATTCCCGGCCGTCCGCTGCTGTTGCTGTGCGCGGCGGCGGCGGTCGCCGCGGCGGTGGCGTTGCTCGCCGGGATTCCGCTGCGCCCGGTGGCCGCGGCGAGCGGCGCATTCGCGGCGTTGCTGCTGATCGCCAGCGCGATCGATCTGGGGATCACGTGGCGCGCGTGGCGCCAATCGCAGGTGCGCATGCTGCGCACGCTGCCCTCGGCCTTCGCCATCGGCGTGCGCCAGCTCGTGCATCTCGGGTTCGAGTCGCAGGGGTCGCGGCCGCTGCGCTGCGAAGTGTTCGATCACGCTGACCCCGACCTGCGCCTCAGCGGCCTGCCCGCCCGGTTCGTGCTGCTGCCGGGCAAGCGCGTGGACATCGCCTACGAAGCGACGCCACTGCGCCGCGGCGAGATCCGCTTCGCGCCGGCGGATCTGCGCGTGCGGTCCCTGCTCGGGCTGTGCGAGCTCGCGGTGCGCCTCGGCGAGCCGCAATCGCGCCGCTCCTACCCGGACTTCGCGCAGGTGGCGCGCTATGCCTGGCTCGCGGGCGATCGCCGCCTGCAGGAGATCGGCATCAAGACCTACCAGCAGCGTGGTGAAGGCACGGATTTCAAGCAGCTCGCGGAGTATCGCTACGGCGATGCCGTGCGGCACATCGACTGGAAGGCCACGCTGCGCCAGAACAAGCCCATCCTGCGCGAGTTCCAGGACGAGCGCGATCAATGCGTCATGCTGCTCATCGACTGCGGCCGGCGCATGCGCGCCTACGACGCCGAGACCGGCATCGGCACCAGCCACTTCGACCAGGTGCTGAACGCGGTGATGCTGTTGTCCTACGTGGCGCTGCGCCAGGGCGATGCCGTGGGCGCGCTGACCTTCGGCACGCCCGAGGGCGAGGCCCGCGTGTTCGCGCCGCGCAAGGGAGCGCATGCCTTGAACGCGCTCATGGGCGAGCTGTATTCGGTGCAGCCCTCGCCCACCCATTCGGACTACGTTTCGGTGGCGCAGAACCTGCTGCGGCGCCAGCACAAGCGCGCGCTGGTCATCGTCATCACGAACTTTCGCGACGAGGACGGCAGCGAGCTGGCGCATGCGCTGAAACTGCTGCGTTCCCGCCACCTGGTCATGCTGGCGAGCCTGCGCGAGCGAATCGTGGGCGAGCTGATCGCCCAGCCGCTGGCAACGGCCGAGGCGGCGCTCGACGTGGGCAGCGCGCACCTGTACGAGCAAGCGCGCCGCGACGCCTTCAACCGCCTGGCGGCGCGCGATGCGCTGATGGTCGATGCGGAACCGCCGCTACTGGGCATCGAGCTCGTGAACCGCTATCACGCGGTCAAGCGTGCTGGCATGATCTGACACGGCGCCATTCGCTCATCGCCGTGGGCGCATTTCGCCGTGAGCGGAGTTCGATCCCGCCGCCTCTGCGATGATTTCCCCGCAACCGAACGAGGTCGTCATGAACACCGTGAATCTCCTGATCGGTGAAGGCACCCGTGCCGCCACCGCCGGGCGTACCTTCGAACGCCGCGACCCCTTCACCGGCGAGGTGGCGACCACCGCCGCCGCCGCCTCCGCGGCCGACGCCATCGCGGCGGTCGATGCCGCCGCCGCTGCGTTCCCCGCCTGGGCCGCGGTCGGCCCCGGCGAGCGTCGCGCCAAACTACTCAAGGCCGCCGACCTGCTGGACGCGCGCGGCGCGGAATTCTCAGCGCTGCTGACGGCCGAATGCGGCGCCATCGGCCCCTGGGGACACTTCAACGCGCACTTCGCAGCCAGCCTGATGCGCGAGGCCGCCTCCATGACCACGCAGGTCGCGGGCGAGGTGATCCCGTCAGACAAGCCCAACAGCTTCGCCATGGCGCTGCGCGAGCCGGCCGGCGTGGTCGTCGGGATGGCGCCGTGGAATGCGCCCGTGATCCTCGGCGTGCGCGCCATTGCCATGCCGCTCGCCTGCGGCAACACCGTGGTGCTCAAGGCCTCGGAGATGTGCCCCGCCACGCACTCGTTGATCGGCACCATCATGAAGGAAGCCGGCCTGCCGGCGGGCGTCGTGAACGTCGTGACCCACGCGGCGGCCGATGCGCCCAAAGTCGTCGAGGCGCTGATCTCGCATCCGGCCACGCGCCGCGTGAACTTCACCGGCTCGACGCGCGTCGGGCGCATCGTCGCGGAACTCGCGGCCAAGCACCTGAAGCCCGTGCTGCTCGAGCTCGGTGGCAAGGCGCCGCTGGTGATCCTGGACGATGCCGACATCGACGAGGCCGTGAAGGCCGCCGCGTTCGGCTGCTTCGCCAACATGGGCCAGGTCTGCATGTCGACCGAGCGCATCATCGTCGACGAGAAGGTCGCGGATGAGTTCGTCGCGAAGTTCGCGGCCAAGGCGAAGTCCTTGCCGCACGGCGACCCGCGCGGCCACGTCGTGCTGGGTGCGCTGATCACGGCCGACGCGGTCGCGCGCAACAAGCAGCTTCTGGACGACGCCGTGGCCAAGGGCGCGCGCCTCGCCGCCGGTGGCGAAGTCTCGGGCGCGGTCATCAGCGCGACCATCCTGGATGGCGTCACGCCGCAGATGCGCATCTACAACGAAGAATCTTTCGGGCCGGTGAAACCCGTCGTGCGCGTGAAGGGCGTGGACGAGGCCGTGCGCGTGGCGAACGACACCGAATACGGATTGTCCGCCGCCGTGTTCGGCCGCGACGTGGTGCGCGCGCTCGGCGTGGCGAAACGCATCCGCTCGGGCATCTGCCACATCAATGCGCCCACGGTGCACGATGAAGGCCAGATGCCTTTCGGCGGCACCAAGGCCTCGGGCTATGGACGATTCGGCGGCAAGGCGGCCATCGACGAGTTCACCGAGCTGCGCTGGGTGACGATCCAGACGGGGCCGCATCCGTATCCGTTCTGATCGCGTTGTCGATGCGCAAGGTGCGCGGTCCATCGAAGGGTAGTTCGCCGTCTGCGATCGTGGGCATCGCGATGACGACATCGTTACCCTTGCGCCGCCAGGCGATGCCGGAGTGATCGCTGCCGAGCAGTGACACGCGGGCGTCCTTCGGAATCCGCAACTCGCGGATCGTGAGCGGGCCTTGCGGATACCGCGGCAGGATGGCGTAGAGCGTCCTACCCTTGCGCGTGAACAGGATCTCCTTGCGCGCATCGCCCGGCGCGGGATGCAGCGTGAGTTGCTCGACGTC
>DASTRL010000102.1:0-3274 GCA_035761265.1 Steroidobacteraceae bacterium | reverse complement strand
GGGGTTCCTCCTTCGAAATGCCTTCGGCCAGGAACAGCGGCTGGATGAGCTGGCTCTGGCCAAAGCCGATCTCGGACACCATGTCCCGCAGCGCGGCGGTGGCTCGAAGTCTTTGCAGTCGTTTCATCGCTTCAAATCCTGCCTGCGGCCCTGGACTCCGTCCAGCCTAGCGCTGCCGATGAACCGAAATGTCACGACTCGTTCACGGCGCGACTGCTGATGGTGCAATGGGTCGTCCGGCTGCCTGCTCGCGGGGCAGAAGCGCCGGGCAGCAGCCTCAGCCCTCGAGTCCGTGGATGCCGCACTCGCGCTTGAGACCGGAGAAGCGCAGCTCTTCGGCCGAGCTGACCTCGCTCAGCGACTTGGTGGAGTGCCAGTCGCCGATGGACACGTAGCCCTGGTCCCAGAGCGGGTGATAGGACAGTCCGTTCGCCTTGAGATAGAGATACACGTCGCGGTCGGACCAGTCGAAGATGGGGTGCACCTTGAAGCGGCCATCGCGCACCTCGAGCGGATTCAGCGCGGCGCGGCTCGCGGCCTGGCTGCGACGCAGCCCCGCGAACCAGGTGCGCGTGCCGAGCGTCTTCAGTGCGCGACGCATCGGCTCGACCTTGCGCAGCTCGAGATAGCGGTCGAGGCCCTCGCGCCCCTGCTCCCAGAGCTTGCCGAACTGCGCCTCGAACTCGGCCACGGGCTGGGGGCTCGCAAAGCGCTGGATATTGAGCGAGAGCTGGCGCGTGAGCTGATCGATGAACTGGTGGGTCTCGGGGAACAGATACCCGGTGTCGATGAGGATCACCGGAATCCTGGGATCCGCCTGTGTCACGAGATGCAGCGACACCGCAGCCTGAGCGCCGAAGCTGGACGACATCGCGAACGGTCCGGGCAAGTTTGCCAGCGACCAGCGCACGCGCGTGGCGGCGTCCACCGATCCTAACCACCCGTTGATGTGTCGCGCGGTCTCGGTGTCCTTCGAGAACTCGAGCGGGCTCAGGGTCAGCCGCGGCGCATCGGCCAGCGACTGCGCCGCGGACACGGCTTTCGCTCGCTCGATGACGGCCGAATCGTTCACGGACGCTTCTCCGGCGTGAGCAGATTCACGCGCCAGAGGAAATCGCCGAATCGCTCCGCGGGCTGCCGCTCTTCGCGGTAACGGCCGAACAGCTCGTCAAGTGCCACCAGGATGGCGTTCTCGTCGATGTTGTCGCGATACAGCACGTTCAGGCGCTGGCCGGTGTGATCGCCGCCGAGGCGCAACGAGTAACGGCCGGGCGCGCGCCCGATCAGCGCGATCTCGGCGAGATACGGCCGCGCGCAACCGTTCGGGCATCCGGTGATGCGCAGCGTCAGCGGGATCTCCTTCATGTTCTGCCGGACCAGCAGCTCTTCCACCCGGTCGACGAAATCGGGCAGATAGCGCTCGGCCTCCGCCATCGCGAGTCCGCAGGTGGGCAGCGCCACGCAGGCGAGCGCGTCGCGGCGCAGCGGGGTGGTGTGCAGCGCGCGCCCGAGGCCGTGATCGGCCACGAGCTTGTCGATGGCCATGCAATCATGCTGCTCGACGTTCGCGATGATCAGGTTCTGGTTGCCGGTGAGCCGGAAGTCGCCCTTGTGGATGGCGGCGATCTTCTCGAGGCCGGTCAGGTGCATGGCGCCGGGCCGGTCGGCGACGCGCCCGGACTCGATGCGCAGCGTCAGGTGCCAGCGGCCATCGTGCCCGCGCAGCCAGCCGAATCGGTCGCCCTGGGTCGTGAACTTGAACGGCCGCGGCGGCGGCAGTTCCTGGCCGAGGCGTTTGAAGAGCTCGCCCTTGAACCAGTCCACGCCGCGATCGTCGATCGTGTACTTGAGGCGCGCGTGCTTGCGGTCCGAGCGATCGCCGAAGTCGCGCTGGATCATGACCACGGTCTCGGAAACTTTCAGCAGCTGGTCCGGCGTCACGAATCCGATGACGGTGCCGACGCGCGGGTAGGTCTGCGGCTCGCCGTGCGTGGCGCCGAGGCCGCCACCCACCACCAGGTTGAAGCCGAGCAGCCGGCCTTCCTCGATGCCCTCCTCGTCCAGGATGGCGATGTAGCCCAGGTCCTGCGAGAACACGTCGACGTCGTTGTGCGGCGGCACCACGAGGCCGGTCTTGAACTTGCGGGGTAGATAGACGGGCCCGAGGATGGGCTCCTCCTCGGCGGGGCCGATCAGCTTCTCGCCGTCCAGCCACACTTCGTAGTACGCGCGCGTCTTTGGCTTGAGGTGCTCGGAGATCTTCTTCGCCCACTCGTAGACTTCGCCGTGGACCTTGGATTCCACGGGATTCGCGCTCGACATCACGTTGCGGTTCACGTCGCCGCAGGCCGAGATCGAATCGATCAGCACCGCGTTCATGGCCTGCATCGTGGTCTTGAGGTTCTTCTTGATCACGCCATGGAGCTGGAAGGCCTGGCGCGTGGTCAGGCGCAAGGTTCCCGTGCCGTAGGTGCGCGCCA
The DNA here is from genome assembly GCA_035761265.1 of Steroidobacteraceae bacterium. Taxonomy (GTDB): domain Bacteria; phylum Pseudomonadota; class Gammaproteobacteria; order Steroidobacterales; family Steroidobacteraceae; genus CADEED01. The sequence continues at coordinate 794 of DASTRL010000102.1, read as the reverse complement.
GGTGCGAGAGCGCCGTCCACTGCTTCGGGCTCACGATGCCGCCCGGCAGGCGCGTGCGGATCATGAAGCTGTACGCGGGCTCGAGCTTCTGATGCTCGCGTTCGGCGCGCAGATCGCGATCGTCCTGCATGTAGCTGCCGTGGAACTTGATGAGCTGCGTGTCCGACTCGCGGATCGCGCCGGTCAGCGGATCGTGCAGGCTCTCGATCAGCGTGCCGCGCAGTCCGCGCGACGCCTTCTTGATGACTTCCACCGCGGATTCGGGCTGGGTCTTCGCCGGCTGCACCGCCGGCCGGTCGAGAACTTCAGTAGACATCGCGCAGATACCGTCCATCGGCGGTGAGATCGGCCACCCAGGCCTGGGCGTCGTCGGCGTCCATGCCGCCGTGCTCCGCCACCACTTCGAGCAGCGCGGCGTTCACGTCCGGCGCCATGGCCGAGGCATCACCGCACACATATAGATAGGCGCCATTCGACAGCCACGCGAACAGCTCCTTGCCGGCCTCCTTCAGCCGATGCTGCACGTAGATCTTCTGCGCCTGGTCGCGCGAGAAGGCCACGTCGATGCGGTGCAGCGCCTTGCGCTTCAGGGCCTGCTGCCATTCGAGCTGGTACAGGAAATCGTGGTACAGCGAGCGGCCGCCGTAGAACAGCCAGTTGCGGCCCGTGGCGCCCGTGGCCTCGCGTTCCTGCAGGAAGCCGCGGAACGGCGCGATGCCGGTGCCGGGTCCGATCATGATGATGTCGCGCGCGCCGTCGGCCGGCACGCGGAAGCGCTCGTTGCGCTCGATCCA
>DASTRL010000101.1:0-4353 GCA_035761265.1 Steroidobacteraceae bacterium | reverse complement strand
CGGAGTGGTGACCACCGCCGTGGGCTATGCGGGCGGTTACACCCCCAATGCCACCTATGAAGAGGTGTGCACGGGTCGCACCGGCCACGCCGAAGTGGTGCGCGTGGTCTACGACCCTAACAAGATTTCGTACGAGGACCTGCTCAAGGCCTTCTGGGAGTCGCACGATCCCACGCAGGGCATGCGCCAGGGCAATGACGTCGGCACGCAGTACCGCTCCGTGGTCTACTACAGCACCGACGCGCAGAAGAAGACGGCGGAGGAGAGCAAGCGCCACTACCAGGAGGCGCTGACCAGGGCGCATCGCGGCACGATCACTACCGAGATCCGCGAGGCGCCGGATTTCTACTACGCCGAGGAATACCACCAGCAGTACCTGGCCAAGAATCCGGACGGCTACTGCGGACTGGGTGGTTGTGGCGTGAAATACGCGGCGGCGGGCTGAAGCTCGCCGCTTTCACGGTCGCTTCCCGCTGAAGCGGACCCATAGCGCGATGGCGATCCAGGCCAGCGCGCCCCCTTTCATGCCGCCGACGGCGAAGTGGAACAGCCGGCGACCCAGCTCCACTTCGGGGTTGCCCGCATAGGCGATGACCGCCAGGGCAAACGTGCTCGCGAACAGCAGCGCCCAGGCGACCAGGCGCGACGCGTGGGGAATTGCCGGCCACGGTGCTGCCGCCACTGCGGCCGACTCGCGCCGGCGCCGGAGCGCCCAGATGAAGAGCGCGGCCAGCCCGATCGCGGTGCTCAGATGCTGCAGCAACGTGAACACCCGCACCGGGATACCGCGGAACGAGAAGAGCGTGGCACCGAGCGCCGGGGCAGCACTGACCACCGGCGTGCCGGCGTGCGTGAAGGAATCCCAGGCGATATGCGTGGCCGCGCCGAGGATCACTGCCGCCGAGGCGAGCGCGAGCGCCGCGAACCCGATGCGCGGCTCGGAAGGTGTGAATGCCGCGCGCCACCCGTGCGGCAGCAGCGCGAACGTAGGCCACTCGATCCAACGCACGTAGACGCACCAGACCACGAGGCTCACGGGCCAGCAGAACAGGAACAACCCGCCAGCGCTGTGCGTCCAGAAACTGTCGATCCGGGGCAACACGAAATACGCGAAATCGGGCGACATGCTGCCGATCATGAGCGCGGCCAGCGGCAGCCCCGTCCTGCGCAGCGGCAGGACTGCCGCGGCATGCGAAATCGTGAAGGGCATGGCGGTCGATGGTAACAACGACAATTGCGCGGAATCTGATCAATTGTGGCGCCGCCCCGCGAGCGCACTTGCGCACGCGTGCGCATGATGGATTAATGACGCGCCCCGCTGTCCATCCGCCCAGATGAAAGTAGAAGCTCGTATTCGTCGAACGCTCGCGTTCGTGCTCGCAGCCGCACTGGCGCAGCCCTCGTTCGCGCAGGCCGCGAGCCAGGCGCCCGGGAAGAAGGTCCTGTTCCTGGCCGGGCCGCGCGATCATGGTTTCCCCGGCCGGCATGAATACCCGCGCGACCTGAAGACCCTGTCGGAGTCGCTGGAACGCGCCACGAACCTGCGCGGCGTGACGACGCGGCTGATCGTCGGCACGCTGCCGCGCGACCTCGAGGCCGTGAAAGACGCCGCCGCCATCGTCATCGAGTCGAGCTCGGATCGCGCGGCCGACGAGACGCACCCGCTGTTTCCGCCGAACCCTTCGACCAACGGCCGCGGCTACGACGAGGCGACCACGGCCTACCTGAAAGCGCTCGATGATCTGATCCAGCAGAAGCGGATCGGCATGGTGATCTTCCACTACGCGAACTGGACCGAGAACTGGCGTGCCCGCCAGTACTACATGGGCTGGACCGGCGGACTGTGGGTACAGACCGCCTCGAAGAACCCTGTCGACGAGTGGTCGATGACGCTCGAGAACCGGCGCCATCCCGTCCTGCGCGGCGTGAAGCCCTGGAAATATCGCGACGAGATCTTCTGCCGCTTCTTCCTGCCGAACGATGCGCGGCGCACGAACCTGCTGCTGGCGACGCCCAAGGAAGACAAGATGCACATCGGCGCGCAGATCGCCGCGTGGGCCTGGCAACGCGATGACGGTGGCCGCAGCTTCGTGTTCGGCGGCCTGGATTTCCGCGACAACCTCGCGCAGGACAACTACCGCAAGTTCCTGCTGAATGGCATCGCCTGGGCGGCAGGGATCGACGTTCCCAGGGGCGGCATCGATTCGCCGACGCCGGACGTCAGCGACGTGACGCCGCGCAAGGTCAAGTAACCCACCATCCATGCTGAAGCGATTCGCGATGAGAGCCGCATTGACCGCGGCGTTGGTATCGGTATCACAGGCGGGCTCCTGGCCGGGCTATGGCGGCACGCCGGATCAGTCCAAGTTCGTGGTGACACCGGACCTCACCAAGGAGAGCGTCGCGCAGCTCGAGGTGGCGTGGATATATCCCACCGGAGATGAGCGCGCCTACCAGTTCAATCCGGTCATCGTCGACGGCGTGATGTATCTGCTGGCCAAGAACAGCTCGCTGGTGGCCATCGACGTCGCGACGCGCCAGGAACTGTGGATCCATGCAAATTTGCGCGGCATCACCAATCGCGGCATCAACTACTGGCAGAGCCAGGACGGCAAGGATCGCCGGCTGTTGTTCACGCTCGAGGACACGCTGCAGGCGATCGATGCGCGCACCGGCAAATCCATCCTGTCGTTCGGCAAGGACGGCATCGTGGATCTGCGCGAAGGCCTCGGGCGCGATCCGGCCACCGTGCGGCGCGCGGCCTCGGGGACACCGGGCCGGGTGTTCGAGAACCTGCTGATTCTCGGCAGCGCGCCGGGTGAGGGCTATTTTTCCGCACCGGGATACATCCGCGCCTATGACGTGATCTCCGGCAAGCTGGCCTGGACTTTCCACACGATCCCGCAGCCCGGCGAATTCGGCTACGACACCTGGCCCAAGGACGCCTGGAAATATGTCGGTGGCGTCAACGTCTGGGGCGAGATCACGCTCGACGAGAAGCGCGGCATTGCCTATCTACCCGTGGCGTCGCCCACCTACGACTACTACGGCGCCGACCGCATCGGCATGAACCTGTTCAGCGATTGCCTGCTGGCCCTGGACGCGCGCACCGGCAAGCGGTTGTGGCATTTCCAGATGGTGCATCACGACCTGTGGGACTACGACCCCACGGCCGCGCCGCAGCTCATCACCGTGCGCCGGAAGGGCAGGAAGATCGACGCCGTCGCGCAGGCCACCAAGCAGGGCTTCGTGTTCGTGTTCGACCGCGTCACCGGCAAGCCCGTGTGGCCCATCGAGGAGCGGCCGGTGCCGAAGAGCGACGTGCCCGGTGAGCAGGCCTGGCCCACGCAGCCGTTCTCGACGCTGCCGCCCTCGGCGCGGCAGGTGGTGAGGCCCGACGACCTCACGCCGTACCTGATCAACGATGCCGAGCGCGCGGCGTGGCGCGAGCGGATCTCCAAGGCACGCACCGGCCTGTTCACGCCGCCGGCGCTGACCGAGTCCGCCATCGTGCCGGGCGCCGTGGGCGGCACCAACTGGGGCAATACGGCTGCCAACCCGCGCGCCGGCATTCTCTATCTGCTCAACCAGGATTTCCCGTCGCTCTACAAGCTCCAGATCCAGGACGAAGAGAGCCTGCAGGCTGCGCGTGCGCGTTTCGGTCCGCCCAGCCCCGAGAAGGTGGCGCGCGGCGCGACGCAGTACAAGGAGTCCTGCGCGATTGGCCACGGCGAGGATCGCGGCGGCACGCCGGCCGCGCCGTCGCTGCTCTCCGTCGGCCAGCAGATCGGTTTTCCGCAGCTCAAGCGCACCGTGTTGTACGGCAACGGCCGCATGCCGCCCATCGGTCACCTCACCGATGAGCAGATCTCCGACATCCTGGCATTCCTCGGCGGTGGCGCGCGGCCGCGGTTCCGCGGCAACGATCCCGCGCCCACCGCGGAGCTGCCGCCCGGCCCCGTGGTCGCGCAGGGCGGAGCGCCGCGCGCGCCGGAGCCGCCGGCCGGCGGAGCCGCAGGCAATGCGCCGATGGGCATGCAGGATTATCCGGACGGGGTGGCGAAACCCGCGCAGCGGTATTTCACCGACTACGGCCTCGGCTATCCCTATCTACTCGCACCGCCGTGGTCGACCATCGTGGCGTACGACCTCAACAAGGGCGTCATCAAGTGGCGCCGGCCGCTCGGCCAGGACCGGGACGTGGCCGCGGCGGGCGGCAAGAACACCGGCGTGCCGCGCGGCTCGCAGCGACAGGGCATGATCGTCACCTCCACGGGCATCGTGTTCTCCACCGTACGCAATGGCGCGCTGTACGCCTTCGATGCGGAGAATGGCGACGTGCTGTGGTCATTC
>DASTRL010000100.1:0-3295 GCA_035761265.1 Steroidobacteraceae bacterium | reverse complement strand
CGAGGCGTGCGCGCTGCTCCACCGAGAATGCAACCCCGTGGATCAGCCGCGTGTTGGGACCCACGCAGCCCAGTCGGTCGAGCCGCGCGAATTCATCGCGCGCCGCCGCGCTCAGCCCCTCGCCGGCATGGATGAACCACGGAATCTTGCGTGGCGTCGCCCGATAGGAGGCGCGCACCGCCTCGTCGCCATCCAGACCAAGCGAGTGCGACCAACCGTACTCGGCGAGGACACGACACGGGAATCCAGCGGCATCCAGCAGTGGATCGAACCGGTCGTGATGCGCGACCGTCGTGACGCCGCTCAGGATGTTCTTGATGCCGCCGACGAGCAGCCGCGATGCGCGCGACAACGATGCGGGCTCGGCGATCGCCCGGTCCGTGGTGCGGCGCGCATCGATGTCGGCGATCCATTCGCCGACGTCGGCATGGGCTTCGCGGTACTTGAGTCGCGGAAAGTTGTTGAGCTGCAGGTGATCGTGTGCATTGATGAGTCCGGGCAGGAATCGATCGCCCGCGGCATCCACGACGATGTCTCCGGAGCACGGCGCGGCGTCGAGCGTGGCAATCCTCGCGCCGACCATGCGCAGCGAGGTCTCTCGCGTGCCGATCGCAGCGTTCAAGAATGTCACCGCGGCCATGGTCAACGTGCCCGCCTTGCCCTGACCACCAGCACGATGGGCGTACCGGCCCAACGACGGTAGAACTCCTCGGAACCTGCAAAGGACTCGTCGAGCTCGATCCCCGCCCGCAATTCACGAAACACGTCCACCTCCAGCCCTGCCTCGAGTGCCGCGTCCCGATGCATTTGCGGCGGGTAGCCGTCGACGGGCAACTCGAGCCGGCGCCCCGATGCATCGCGAAAGGACCGCACCTGGCCGGCACGCGCCGCGTCGAAGTGGAAATCGGAATAGAGCAGCACGCCGCGCGGTTGCAACACGCGGGCGATTTCGGAAAAGCACTGCCGCAGGTCCTCGGCGTGGCCCAGCGCGAGTCCCGATACGACGAGGTCGAACGCGCCGGCCGCGAATGGCAGCCTGGTGAGACTGGCGCGGACCGGATACCCGCCGACCGAGTTCCTCAGCATGGCCGGCGAGAAGTCGGCGGCGACCACGTCGCCCGCGCTGGACTGCAACAGCAGGCGTGCGTACCGGCCGGTGCCGCAGGCAAGATCGAGCGCGCGCATGCCCGCGACGTCGGGCAACAACTCGCACATCGCGCGCTGCTCGGCGCGCATCAGCGCATTGTGCGGTGCCGGCGAATACACCGGCGCCCAGCGCTCGTACATCTCGAATGTCGTCGCGCCGCGTGCGCCCGCGCCGTTCACGCGACACTCCACTGCGCAGGGCGCGGGGCGCCGACTTCGAATCCCGCGGGTTCGCGCCACATGGAGCACACACAACGCGTGCATTCCGGACGTGCCCCTGCCTGGATGGACGCCCGCAGGCGCACCATGGCCTCTTCCTGCAGAGCCGCCACCAGGCCCTCCTGAGTGCCGATACCAGTGCCGGGAATGAAGAAGCAGGGCGCGACCCGCCCCCGCGCGTCGATCACCGCGGAGAATTCCGGAGCATTGCAGCGCACGGCCGGGAAATCGTCGATGCCGCGCAGCGCCGCGAAATACTGGTGGATGCGGCGCAGCTTCGTCGGCGACTCGGCGATGAAGCCGCTGTGGAACTCGTGCGCGAAGTCCCGCTCGAGCGCATCGAGGAGCTCGGCGAACAACGGCAGGTCGCAGTGCGTCAGGGCCAGCGGCAGCTGCGACGCGCCGTCTCGTGCGAAGGCGTGCGGATTGCCGACATCGACCGCGAGGAACGACACCTGCGCGACACCCAGCTCGCGCGCGAGCCTCACGAACTCCGGCAGCTCACGGTAGTTGGCCCGCTGCAAGGTGACGCGCAGGTTCACGGCCACGTTGCGCGCCAGCACGGCCCGCACGCCCTCGCAGACCTTGTCGAAGGCATCCAGTCCGCGGATCGCCAGGTAAGTCGCCGCATTCGTGCCGTCGAGAGACACGGTGACCGAGTCGCACAGGCCCGCCACGGCCGCCGCGTGCTTCGCCAACGCCAACCCCGCGGTCAGCAGCCACACCTGCAGCCCCGCCTTTCGCAGCTGCGAGGCGATCGCCCGCCACTCGGGATTCATCAGCGGCTCGCCACCGGACAGCAGCGCCACCCGCGTGCCCAGGCGGCGCAGGTCGGGCAGCACGCGCAGCACCGACTCGAGCGTCGCGTCGGCCTTCCCATGTCGCCAGTAGTCGCAGGTCACGCAGCGCGAGTTGCACCGTTCGGTGAGATAGAACGTGACGAGCGGCAGGCTGCGCTCAGGCATGACCGACACACACAGTGAGCGTCTGGAGGTGATGGAAGTCCTCGCGATCGAGGCAGTAGCCCGGCGAGGCCGGGTCGGTGTAGTTGCAGAGCGCCTGCCAATGCTCGCGACTCAGGAACGGGCGCAGCCGCTCGCCCCAGGTGCCGCGAAAGACCGCCTCCTCGAAATAGGCGCAATCCACTTCCGTCAGTGGCTGCACGCGTTCGATCACGATGGTGCGCACGCGTCCGACCCGCAGCCCGGCCCGCTGCAGCAGCCGGATCAGGCCGCGGATCCCGGCGGTGTCCTCGATCTCGAGGTCGTAGCGGTCGCGATAGTAGTCGTGGCAGGCGCGGCGCACGGCGTCATCTAGCGGTGCGTCCCAGGCGAAGTACATCTCCGGCAGGAACCCACTCTGAGCCAGCACGACCCGCCCTTCCGGGCGCAATGCCGCCCGCAGGCCAGTCAAGGCGGCGACGGGATCGGACAGATGGTTGACGGTGTTGCAGCTCCAGATGAGATCGAAGCTGCCGTCGCGAAAACACAGTTGTCCGGCATCCGCCTGCAGCAGGCTCACGTCACGCCAGCGTGACGCGTGCTCGCGCAAGCCGCGCGCGGCGCGCAGGTGCGGCAGCGAGAGGTCCACGCCGACGACGCGCGAATCGCGATCCAGCAGGTCCGCGAGCAACCGCGTCGCGATGCCGACACCGCAGCCCAGGTCGAGCACCCGGGCCGCGGGTGGGACGGCGAGATCCCCGAACAGGCTTCTCAACTCCGGCGCGATGAACCTCGCGAAACGCTCGAGCTTGCCGGCATACGAGCGTTCAGGCGCATCGTGCAGGGGTCTAGAAGAAGCCATGCAGCTGGACGAACGCCTGCTTGCGATTCTGATTGTCGTTCTGCGGAATGCCGTCATAGATGCGCACGCCGGCGCGCAGCTGGATGAATTGGATGGGCGACCATTCGTACAGCAGGCTGCTGCGGGT
>DASTRL010000099.1:0-3574 GCA_035761265.1 Steroidobacteraceae bacterium | reverse complement strand
ACGGCTTGGCTGCGGAGGTCGAGAGGATCAGCGTCACCGCCGATCCGCCCAGCACCAGAAGCTTCATGTAGCGGGCGAAGCCGTCGACGATAAAGCCGCCGTTGAACAGCGTGCCTTCGGCCGGCTGCCACAGCGCCACGGCGATGACCGCAATCAGCAGCACGATGGAGATCAGCGCCAGGCCGCTCCCCCGTTCCTTGGAGAACAGCACGCCGGCGAGCAACAGCACCACCGCCCCGACTGCCAGCAGCAGTTCGGGATAGGCCGGCGCCAGGGCCGCGAAGCTCGTAAGATCGGAGGTCATCACTGTTCCCTAGTTCACCGACGCGACGAGCGCCGCGCCGGTGCTGATCGCCTTGCTGAAGTTTTCCGCGACGAGGTTCACCGATGCGGCGGTCGCATCGAGGATCGGCGCCGGATAGAAGCCGAAGAAGATGGTGAGCACGATCAGCGGCACCAGCACCGTGATCTCGCGCGCGTCGAGATCGAGCAGGCCCTTGAGCGATTCCTTGGTCAGCGCCCCAAAAATGATGCGCCGGTAGAGGAACAGCGCATAGGCCGCCGACAGGATCACCCCGAACGCTGCGAAGAACACCACCCAGGTATTCACCTGGAAGGTGCCGATCATCGTCAGGAATTCACCGATGAACCCCGAGGTGCCCGGCAGTCCGACATTGGCCATGGTGAACACCAGGAATGCCACGGCGTAACGCGGCATGTTGGAGACGAGGCCGCCATACGCGGCGATGTCGCGAGTGTGCAGCCGGTCGTAGACGACGCCGACGCAGAGGAAGAGCGCGCCGGAGACGATACCGTGCGAGATCATCTGGAACACCGCCCCGTGCACGCCCATGACGTTGCCCGAGAAGATGCCCATGGTGACAAAGCCCATATGCGCCACCGACGAATAGGCGATGAGCTTCTTCATGTCGGTCTGCACCAGTGCCACCAGCGAGGTGAGGATGATGGCCGCGACCGAGAGCGTGAAAACGAACGGCGCGAACGTCACCGATGCATCCGGGAACATCGCCAGCGAGAAGCGGATGAAGCCGTAGCCGCCCAGCTTCAGCAGGATCGCCGCCAGGATCACCGATCCGCCGGTGGGCGCCTCGACGTGGGCCTCCGGCAGCCAGCGGTGGAACGGCCACATCGGCATCTTCACCGCGAACGAGGCGAAGAACGCCAGCCACAGCCAGAACTGCAGCGCCGGATCGAAGTGGAAGGCGAGCAGCTTGCGGATGTCGAGCGTGCCCGCCTGCCAGTACATCGCCATGATGGCGAGCAGCATCAGCACCGAGCCGGTGAACGTGTAGAAGAAGAACTTGTACGCCGCCTGGATGCGCCGCTTGCCGCCCCAGATGCCGATGATCAGGAACATCGGGATCAGGCTGCCCTCGAAGAACACGTAGAACATCGCGAGGTCGAGCGCCGTGAACACGCCGATGCACAGCGTCTCGAGCACCAGGAACACCAGCATGTAGTCGCGCACGCGGGACTGGATCGAGTTCCAGCTCGAGATCACCACCACCGGCGTCAAGAGCGCGGTGAGCACCACGAACAGCACCGAAACGCCGTCGACGCCCATGCGGTAGCCGATGGACGAGCCGATCCACTCGTAGTTCTCGACGAACTGGAAGCCGGGGTTGGCGTTGTCGAAGCGCGACCACATCCACAGCGACACGATGAAGGTGAGGCTGGAGACGATCAGCGCCACCCAGCGCGCCGCCGTCTTGCCGCTGTCGCCAGCCGGCACGAACAGCAGGATGGCGGCGCCGAGCAGCGGCAGGAAGGTGACGAGCGTCAGGATCGAGTTCATCCCAGGAGCCCTCCGGTGACGATGGCCCAGGTCAAGAGCAGCGCAATCCCGATGAGCATCACGAACGCATAAGTATAGAGGTAGCCCGACTGCAGGCGGACGACGCGGTTGGTGACGTCCTTGACGCGGGCGCCAAGGCCCTCGACCAGCGTCTGGTCGACCAGCCAGTCGTCAAAGCCCTTCCACAGCGCATTGCCGATCCAGAAGGCCGGACGCACGAAGATGCGGTCGTAGAGTTCGTCGAAGTACCACTTGTTGAGCAGGAACAGATAGAGCCCGCGATTGGACGCGGCCAGCCGCGCCGGGGCGGTGCGATCCACCATGTACATGTACCAGGCGATGCCGAAGCCGATCAGCATGGCGATGGTCGCCGCGAGACTGGCCATCACCGGCACGTGGTGCGCATTCTCGTAGCGCTCGGCCACGACGGCGACGGCATTGCCGAAGAAGTGCTGCACCAGCTCGGGGTTGGTGAAGAAGTAGGCCGCGAACACGGTGCCTGCCAGCACCGCACCGGCCGCAAGGATATAGAGCGGCACCAGCATGACGTTGGGGCTCTCATGCGCATGGTCGAAGGCGTGGTGCGCGTCGTGCCCATGCTCGTCGTGCGCGGCATGATCGTCGTGCGCCGCCGGCGCGTCGTGATGCGGTTCGCCGTGGAAGGTCAGGTGAATCAGCCGCCACGAGTAGAAGCTGGTGAAGCCCGCCGCGATCACCAGCGACCAGAAGCCGAAGGTGCCCAAATTCCCGCCCACCGAATAGGCCGCCTCGATGATGGCATCCTTGGAAAAGAAGCCGGCAAAGCCGAGCGGCGTGAACGGAATGCCGACACCGGTGAGCGCAAAGGTGCCGATCAGCATCATCCAGTAGGTGATGGGGATCTTGCGGCGTAGCCCGCCCATGTTCCGCATGTCCTGCTCATGATGCATGGCGTGGATCACCGAGCCGGCGCCCAGGAACAGCAGGGCCTTGAAGAAGGCGTGGGTGAACAGGTGGAAGATGCCGACCGAATAGACGCCGGCGCCCAGCCCCACGAACATGTAGCCGAGCTGCGAGCAGGTCGAATAGGCGATGACGCGTTTGATGTCGTTCTGCACCAGCCCGACCGTCGCTGCAAAGAAGGCGGTGATGGCGCCGATCACGAACACCACGCTCATCGCCGTGGGCGACGCCTCGAACATCGGCGACAGCCGCGCCACCATGAACACGCCGGCGGTGACCATCGTCGCCGCATGGATCAGGGCGCTGACCGGCGTCGGGCCCTCCATGGCGTCCGGCAGCCAGGTGTGCAGCAGGAACTGCGCCGACTTGCCCATGGCGCCCATGAACAGCAGCAGGCACACGACGGTCATCGCGTCCCAGTCCCAACTCAGGAAATGGATGGTCTTGCCGGCAGTGCCGGAGACGGCGGCGAAGGCGTCGTCGAACCCCAGATGGCCCAGCACCATGAAGGCGCCGAAGATGCCGAGGGCAAAGCCGAAATCGCCGACGCGGTTGACGACGAACGCCTTGATGGCGGCGGCGTTGGCCGAAGGCCGCGTATACCAGAAGCCGATCAGCAGGTAGGACGCGAGGCCGACGCCCTCCCAGCCGAAGAACATCTGCAGGAAATTGTCAGCCGTCACCAGCATCAGCATGGCGAAGGTGAACAGCGACAGATAGGCGAAGAAGCGCGCCCGGTGCGGATCGTCCGCCATGTAGCCGATGGAATAGACGTGGACGACGCTCGACACCGTCGTCACCACCACCAGCATGATC
>DASTRL010000098.1:0-29818 GCA_035761265.1 Steroidobacteraceae bacterium | reverse complement strand
GGCGGGCGGCTGAATCCCGTGGGCAACATCACGGGATATCCGCGCACGATACGTGGCTCCTTCGGCATCAGGTTCTGACGACGGCCCGCGCTGACGTTGTTAGCGCGGGCATTTCCCGCCGGCGGATGCCACAATCGGTTTCGTGAGCAACGAGGCGCGGCTGCGGAAAATCGTGATCGTCGGTGGCGGCACCGCAGGCTGGATGGCCGCGGCGGCGCTGGCGCGCACGACCGCGTCCATCGCCATCGAGCTCATCGAGTCCGAGGAGATCGGCACCGTCGGCGTGGGCGAGGCCACCGTGCCGCATCTGCGCGCCTTCAACGAGACGCTGCGCATCGACGAGGCGGAGTTCGTGCGCGCGGTGCGCGGCACGTTCAAGCTCGGCATCCAGTTCGTCGACTGGGGCCGCATCGGCGAGCGCTACATCCACGGCTTCGGCACCATCGGCCATGACTATCGCGGCCTGCCCTTCCACCAGTACTGGATCAGGCTGCACCTCGCCGGCCAGGCGCGCGAGCTCGGCGAGTATTCGCTGAATACCGCCGCCGCGCCGCTCGGCAAGTTCCTCTCCGGCGCCACCGACGTGCCGCGCGAGTCGCCGCTGTCGCAGGTGGCGTACGCCTATCACTTCGACGCCGGGCTGTACGCCCAATACCTCAGGCGCTACGCCGAAGCCCGGGGTGTTCGGCGCACCGAAGGACAGATCGTCGACGTGCAGCTGCGCGGCGAGGACGGTTTCATCGAATCCGTGACCCTGAAAACCGGTGCGCGCATCGAAGGCGACCTGTTCATCGACTGCTCGGGATTCCGCGGCTTGCTCATCGAGCAGGCACTGAAGACCGGCTACGAGCCGTGGACCGACTGGCTGCCCTGCGATCGCGCGGTGGCCGTCGCCAGCGAGAAGACCTCGGCCGCGACACCTTACACGCGCTCGACCGCGCGCGCCGCCGGCTGGCAGTGGCGCATCCCGCTGCAACACCGCACCGGCAATGGCTACGTGTACGCCAGTTCGCAGATCGAGGATGACGCGGCCACGGCCACCTTGCTCGAGAATCTCGACGGCCGCGCGCTCGGCGAGCCGCGGCTGTTGCGATTCACCGCCGGGCGGCGCCGCAAGATGTGGAGCCGCAACTGCGTCGCGCTGGGACTCGCGAGCGGCTTCCTCGAGCCGCTCGAATCCACCAGCATCTACCTGATCCAGTCCGGCATCGCGCGGCTCATCGACATGCTGCCCGACCGCCGCATGAGCCTGGCCCTGCAATCGCGTTACAACGCCGAAGCGGCCTTCGAGCTCGAGCGCATCCGCGATTTCCTGATCCTGCACTACCACGCCACCGCACGCCGCGACAGCGAGTACTGGAAGTACTGCGCCAACATGGCGATCCCGCCCGAGCTCGAGGAGAAGATCCGCCTGTTCCGCGACAGCGGCCGCTTCTATCGTCATGCCGACGAATTCTTCGCGCTCACCAGCTGGGTGCAGGTCATGATCGGCCAGGGCATCGTGCCCGCGGGCTATCACCCGCTGGTCGACGCCGTACCCGCGCAGGAGCTGGCGCAGCTCGGCGAGAGCGTGCGCGGCGTGATCGCGGCCTGCGTCGCCGCCATGCCCGCGCACGAAGAGTTCATTGCGCGCTGCTGCCGCGCGCCGGAGGCGGCGTGAGTCGGCCGGTCGATGAGCGGCGCCGCTGGCTCTGCGGCGCAGGGCTGGCGACGGCCACGACGCTGCTGACATCCTGCAAGACGGCCTCGCAATCCATCGACCCGGTGGTGGTGCGCGCGCGCACCGTGGTGCCGGTCAAGACGCTGGATCCGCTGCTCGAGGACGTCGAGAAGCGCACCTTCAATTTCTTCTGGGACACGGCCGAGCCGGGCACCGGCCTGGTGCCGGACCGCTGGCCGCGACCGCCGTTCAGCAGCATCGCCGCGGTGGGATTCGCGCTCAATGCCTATGCCATCGGCGCGGATCGCGGCTACGTGTCGCGCGCGCAGGCGGCGGCGCGCGTGCTGACCACGCTGCGCTTCCTGCGCGACGCGCAGCAGGGCACCTCGCCGGACGAGGCCTCGGGATACCAGGGCTTCTTCTATCACTTCGTGAATTTCACCACCGGCAGGCGTTACGGCGATTCGGAACTGTCTACCGTCGACACCGCGCTGCTGATGGCGGGTGTGCTGTTCGTCGGCGGCTACTTCGACCGCGACATCGAGGAGGAGCGGCAGATCCGCCAGATCGCCGACGAGCTGTACCGGCGCGTGAACTGGCCCTGGGCCATCGCGCTCTCGCCCGACATCCGCATGTCGTGGAGCCCGGAGCTGGAATTCGGCGGACACGACTGGCGCGGCTACAACGAGGCCATGCTGGTGTTCATCCTGGCGCTGGGCAGCCCCACCTTCCCCGCCGCGCGCACCACCTGGGTGGGATGGACCTCGGAGTACTACCGCGCCTGGGGCACGCTCGAAGGGCAGACGCATCTGACCTTCGGCCCCATGTTCGGCCACCAGTACACGCACGTGTGGATCGACCTGCGCGGCATCAAGGACGAGTTCATGTGGCCGCAGGGATTCGACTACTTCGAGAACAGCCGGCGCGCCGTGCTCGCGCAGCGCGCCTATGCCATCCGCAATCCGATGGACTGGCGCGGCTACGGACCCAACATCTGGGGACTCACCGCCTCGGATGGTCCCGGCAACTACGAGCTCGTCTACCAGGGGCAGAAGCGCAAGTTCTATTCCTATGCCGCGCGCGGCGTCGGGCTGTACGAGACCCGGGACGACGGCACCATCGCGCCCACGGCCGCATTGGGCTCGCTGCCGTTCGCGCCCGAGGTCGTGCTGCCCGCCGCGCAGGCCATGCACAAGCAGTACGGACGCTATCTCTACGGCAAGTACGGCTTCCTCGACGCGTTCAACCCGAGCTTCGACTACGACGTGCCGCTGCGGCACGGCCGCCGTGTCCGCGGGGTCGGCTGGTTCGACACCGAGTACCTCGGCATCGACCAGGGGCCGATCATCTCGATGATCGAGAACTACCGCAGCGAGCTCATCTGGACCGTGATGAAGCGCAATGCGTACGTGCGCGAAGGACTGCGGCGCGCCGGCTTCGAGGGTGGCTGGCTGCGCAACGCCTGACGCAGCACTCAGCCGGCGATGCGTTTGAGACGCGGCGCGCGCACCGCTTCCAGCGTGCTCACGAAGCTCGAGTGCCAGGCCGCGATCGAATTGCGGCGCAGGATCTCGAGCATGGCCTGGTGCCGGTCGCGGCGTTCGGCGAGCGGCATGTTGAATGCCTGCTGGATGGCATGCGCCATGCCGCGCGTGTCGTAGGGATTGACCATGACGGCGGAGGTCAGCTCGCGCGCCGCGCCGGCCAGCGTCGAGAGGATCAGCACGCCGGGATCCGCCGGATCCTGCGCGGCGACGAATTCCTTGGCCACGAGATTCATGCCATCGCGCACCGGCGTCACGATGCCCACCAGCGCCGAGCGCATGAATCCCATGAGCACGTCGTGCGGGAAGTTGCGGTTCAGGTAGCGGATCGGCGTCCAGTCCGTCTCGGCGAAGCGGCCGTTGGTGCGGCCGGTGGTCTGCTCCAGGTCGCGGCGGATCTCGGCGTAGGCGCGCACGTCGGCGCGCGACAGTGGCGCGATCTGCAGGAAAGTCACGCGGTTCTGGTTCTCCGGGTGCGTCTCGAGGAAACGCTCGTAGGCCTTGAAGCGCTCCACCAGCCCCTTGCTGTAGTCCAGGCGGTCGACGCCGATCATGAGCTTGCGGCCCAACAACCCCGCGACCATGCGCCTGACGGCATCGGTGGCCTGCGACTCCGAGGCCTCGCGCTGCACGGCTTCCACGTCCACGCCGATGGGATAGACGCGCGTGACGACGCGGCGGCCGCCCACGGTGACCGCCTCATCCGCGGTGAGCGCCTGCGCGCCCCAGACGTAGGCCACCGCGCCGCGGAAGGCGTCGCGATCCGTTTCCGTCTGGAAGCCGAGCACGTCGTAGGCCAGCATGGCCTGCAGCAGCTCGCCATATACCGGCAGCACGCGCAGCACCTCGATGTTCGGGAACGGGATGTGCAGGAACAGCCCGATGGGCTGCGTGGCGCCACCCTCGCGCAGCTTCTGCGCCAGCGGGACCAGGTGATAGTCGTGCACCCAGATGAGATCGTCCGGTTCGAGCAGCGGCTGCAGCTGGCGCGCATAGCGCGCATTCATGCGCTGGTACGCCTCGTAGTGCGCATCGCTGTAGCGAAAGCCGTCGACGAAGTAGTGGAAGAGCGGCCACAGCGTGCCGTTGCAGAATCCGAGATAGAAATCCCGATACTCGGCCTGATCGAGATCGATGGACGCGAAGGTGATGCCGTCCTTGCGCACGACCGAGGGCTCCTCCGCCGCCGTCTCCACGGTCTCGCCGTCCCAGCCGAACCACAAGCCCCGCCGTGCCTGCATGGCGGCCAGCAATCCCACCGCGAGTCCTCCAGGTGCCATGCCCCGCTTGGGGACGGACAGGCGATTCGAAACGGCAACCAGACGGCTCATACGATCTCCTCCCAGCTGCGCGACAGTCGAAGCGCACTGCCGATGACTCCAACCATGCTGTATGTCTGCGGAAAATTTCCCCATAGCTCGCCGCTCGCCGGCTGTATGTCCTCCGACAGCAGGCCGAGCGGATTGCGCCGCGCCAGCAGGCGTGTGAAGCGTTCGCGCGCCTCATCGATGCGCCCGGCCGCGGCCAGCGCGTTCACGTACCAGAAGGCGCAGATCGTGAAGGCGTTCTCGGGATGGCCGAAGTCGTCGGCGTGCTTGTAGCGGAACAGCAGGTCGCCGACACGCAGCTCCTCCTCGATGCGCTCCAGCGTCTTGAGGAAACGCGGATCACTCGCCGGCAGCAGTCCGAGCTCCGGCAGCAGCAAGGCGGTCGCATCGAGGTCGCGATTGCCGAACGCGGAGGTGAACGCCTGGCGCTCCTCGCTCCAGGCACCGCTCAGGATCTCCTGCCGCATGTAGCTGGCGCGCGCGCCCCAGTCGCGCGACGCGATCGAATCCCCGACGCGGCGCGCGATGCGGCTCAGCCGGTCGCAGCCCGCCCAGGAGATGGCCGCGGAAAAGGTGTGCCGCTGCAGCTTGCCGCGGAATTCCCACGGGCCGGCATCCGGCTCCTCGAACGTGGCCACGGCCCGCTTGCCGAGCCGGTACAGCCGCTCGAGCAGGGTCTGATCGCCGCTGCGTACCAGCCGCTCGTCGAAGAACAGCTGCGTGGCGGCGAGGATCACCGAGCCGTACACGTCGTGCTGCACCTGCTCGGCGGCGAGATTGCCGAAGCGCACCGGGCCCATGCCGCGATAGCCGGAGAGCGATTTCGCGATCTTCTCCTCGGCGCGCGGATCCCCGGTGATGCCGTACAGCGGCTGCAGCGTGTCGGCGGTCGACGAGGCGATGATGTGGTCGATGTAATGTAGATAGGCCTCCATGGTGCGCGTCGCGCCCAGGCGGTTCAGCGTCTGGATCACGAAGTAGGCGTCGCGCAGCCAGCAGTAGCGGTAGTCCCAGTTGCGCGTGCTGTGCGCGGCCTCCGGTATCGAGGTGGTGAGCGCGGCGAGCACCGCGCCCGTGTCCTCGTAGGTGCAGAGCTTCAGGGTGATCGCGGCGCGGATCACCGCGTCCTGCCACTCGGCCGGCACGGCGAGCGTGCGCACCCACTCCTGCCAATAGCTCAACGTGGAGCCGAGGAATTCGCGCGCCAGCGCCTCGGGAGACTCCTGCAGGGTTTCATCGGGCCCGAGGATGAAATGCAGCGGACGTTCCAGCACCACCGGCCGGTGCTCGAGCAGCGCGGCCAGCGACGCGTCCGTGGTCACGCGATAGTGCAGGCCTTCGGCCTCGAAGCGGATGTGGTGGCTGCCGGTGATGCCCGGCTCGCTGCGTTCGCCGAAACCGGCCGTCGGCCGCAGGCGCAGGCGCAGCGTGGGTCGTCCGGCGACGGGCTCCACCTGGCGCACGAACATCATCGGCCGGAACACCCGGCCGCGCGTGCGGAAGCGCGGCGAGAAATCCACGATGCGCAGCACGCCGCCGCGCGCGTCGTACATGCGGGTCTCGAGGATGGCGGAGTTGCGCAGATAGACCTGCTCGGTGCGCGTGAGATCCACCATGTCGATGGCGAACACACCCGTCTGCGCGTCCCCGCCCTCCTTCATGAGCAGCGAGGAGAACACCGGATCACCGTCGGGCCGCGGCAGGCAGGCCCACACCATGCGCGCCTGCTCATCGACCAGCGCGGCGACCTGGCAGTTGCCGATGACGCCGTAGTTCACGCCGGCTCCGTCCGTGTGACCCGCTCCGCGAGCTGCTCGAGCCAGCGATGCACGGCCTTCGGTCCCGGCAACCACCACTCCGATTTCACGCGTGGCCCCACGGCGATCGCCAGGCCATCGAAGCGGCGCACCGCCGCGAACCCGCCGTAGTCGGTCTGGTCATCGCCGATGAAGATGGGCAGCCGGCCGGCGAACGGCGCTTCGGCCATGAAGGCGCTGACCGCGCTGTCCTTGGTGTGCACCGCGGGTTTCACCTCGATCACCGCGTGTCCCTCGAGCATCGTGAATTCCGGCACCAGCGGCGCGGCGAGCAATGCGACCTCGGCGCGCAGCTGGTGTTCGAGCTCGCGCGCGCCCTGGAAATGCAAGGCGAGGCCGGCGCCCTTGTCTTCGAGCATCAGCCCGGGATGCCGCGCGACCATGTCGCGCAGGCCGGCGCGCACGCCGGCGAGTTGTTCGGTGACCACGTCCGCGACGTGCAGCTCGCCGCGCGCGTCGCGCCGTTCGCAGCCGTGCAGCCCGGCCGCCGGCAATGCCAGGGAGCCGAACAGGCGGTCGAGGTCGGCGATGGTCCTGCCGCTCACCAGCGCGAGCGCCCCGCCCGACGCATCGCGCAGCTGCCGCAGCAGCCCGAGCAGCGTGGGCTCGACCACCACGGCGTGCGGCGAGGCGGCAAGCTCGAGCAGCGTGCCGTCGACGTCGAGGAACAGTCCCCAGGGGGTATCGGGCAACGGCACCGCGTGCACCGCCGCAGTCTCGTTAGGCGCGAGTTGCATCATCGCGGCAGTATAAAAAGTGTGGCGGTCGCGGGCCTCACGATCTTTGTTAGTTGACGATGGGAATTTTTCGACAAGTGGGGCGAGCCCGCGCCTCCTGTAAGACAACACCTACGCGTGGCGCCGTACGGATCGCCGGGAGCCATCACCCCGTGCGCCGCCCTCAATCGAACGGGTGGCGCAGCACGATGGTCTGGTCGCGATCCGGGCCCGTCGAGACGATGTCGATGGGAATGCCCGCCAGCTCCTGCAGGCGCTCCAGGTACTTGCGCGCGTTCGCCGGCAGTGCGGCATAGGATGTCACGCCGATGGTCGATTCCTTCCAGCCGGCCATCTCCTCGTACACCGGCTCGACGTCCGCGAAGGCATCGGCGAACAGCGGCGGTTCGCGCGATTCGATGTTGCGGCCACCTTCCTTCCAGCGATAGCCGACGCAGATCCGCAGCGAATCCAGGCCGTCGAGCACGTCGAGCTTGGTGAGGCACAACCCCGACACGCTCGAGTGGATGATGGAGCGGCGCAGCGCCACCGAATCGAACCAGCCGCAGCGTCGCTTGCGGCCCGTGACGGCGCCGAACTCGTGGCCGACGCGCGAGAGATGCTCGCCGTATTCATCGAAAAGTTCGGTGGGGAACGGGCCCGCGCCCACGCGCGTGGTGTACGCCTTCACGATGCCCAGCACGTAGTCGAAGGATCGCGGCCCGAGACCGGAACCGGTGGCCGCGAAGCCGCCCGTGGTGTTGCTCGAGGTCACGAAAGGATAGGTGCCGTGATCCACGTCGAGCATCGCGCCCTGCGCGCCCTCGAACATCACGTCAGCCCGTTGTTCTCGCAATGCCGCCAGCGTCTGCGTGACGTCGCTGACCAGCGGCCGCACGCGATCCGCGTATGCAAGCTGCTCGTCCAGCGTCTTCTGGAAGTCGACGGCGGGCTGCTTGAAATAGTGCTGCAGCGTGAAGTTGTGGAAGTCGAGCGTCTCCCCGAGCTTGGCCGCGAACGATTCGCGCTGGAACAGGTCCTGCACGCGCACCGCGCGGCGCGCCACCTTGTCCTCGTAGGCCGGACCGATGCCGCGTCCGGTGGTGCCGATGGCATTGGCGCCGCGCGCCGCCTCGCGCGCCTTGTCGAGCGCCACGTGCGAAGGAAGGATCAGCGGGCAGTTCGGGGAAATCCGCAGCCGCGCGAACACGTCCACGCCCTGCTCGATCAGCGTCTGCGATTCGCGGAACAGGGCTTCGAGCGACAACACCACGCCGTTGCCGATGAGGCACTGCACGTTGCGGTGCAGGATTCCCGACGGGATCAGCGACAGCACGGTCTTCTTGCCGCCGATGACCAGCGTGTGGCCGGCGTTGTGCCCGCCCTGGAAGCGCGCGACCGCGGCGGCGCGTTCGGTGAGCAGGTCGACGACCTTGCCCTTGCCCTCGTCGCCCCACTGGGTCCCGATGATGATGACGAATTTGCCCATTAGCGATTCGCGCGTGCGCGCCGGTGGAAGAGTGTCAGGGTGTGGCGATCAGCGGCGGCCGTTCAACGTCGTTGCGGCGCCGGGCTCTTGAGATAGCGGAAGAATTCACTGTCGGGCGAGATCACCATCACGTCGCCCTCGCGGCCAAGGGCGGTGCGGTACGCCTGCAGGCTTCGATAGAAGGAATAGAACTCGGGATTGCGGCTGTAGGCCGCCGCGTAGATGCCCGCGGCCGTGGACTCGCCCTCGCCGCGGATGCGCTGCGCCTCGGCGTTGGACTTGGCGATGATCTCGACGCGCTTGCGCTCCGCGCCGGACTTGATGATGGCGGACTCGCGATCGCCCTCGCCGCGCTGCGTGCGCGCGATGCCTTCGAAACCCTGCTTCATGCTCTCGTACACGCGCGCGGCGACGTCGTCCTGCAGGTCGATGCGCTGGATGCGCACGTCGATGAGCTGGATGCCGAACTTGCCGAGCTCCTCGCTGGAACGCGCCATGAACTCGCCGACGATCTCCTGGCGGTCCGAGGTCACGATCTGCTTGAGCGTGCGCCCGGCGACTTCGTTCTTGATGCCGTCCTGGATCTTCTGCCCGACGATCGACTCGGCGCGGCCCTCGTCGCCGCCGCTGGTCGACTGGTAGAACTGCTCGGCGTCGCTGATGCGCCACTTGATGTAGTAGTCGACGGTGAGGCCCTGGCTCTCGCTGGTCAGGAACTGCTCGCCGTCGAAGCGGCGCGTCAGCACGCGCTTGTCGAACTTCACCACGTCGTCGATGAACGGCACCTTGAAGTGCAGGCCCGGCTTGTAGTTCTTGCCGATGATCTCCTGGATCTGCACGCGCAGCGCCAGCTCCTGCTCCTTGACGATGAACAGCGAGGTGCTGACCAGGATGAACACCGCCACCACCAGCACCAGGATCCCGATCACGCGCGAGCTCATCAGCGCTCTCCCCGCGTGCGGTCCGTGGATGAATTGTCCGGTTCGGCGCTGACCGGCGGGCGCACCGTCACGGTGTTGGCGTCGTCGCCGCGGCTGCGTTCGGCGAGCTTGTCGAGCGGTAGATAGAGAATGTTGTTGTTGGCGGCCTTCGAATCGATGATGACCTTGCGCGAGGAGCCGGCCAGCACCTTTTCGATCGACTCGATGTACAGGCGCTCGCGCGTGACCGCGGGTGCCTTGTCATAGGCCGCGGCGACCTGGTTGAAGCGCGCGACGTCGCCGGTCGCCAGCTGGATGACCTGCGACTTGTAGGCCTCGGCCTCGGCGATCTGGCGCGCCGCCGAGCCTTCTGCCTGCGGCAGGATGCCGTTGGCGTAGGCCTGGGCTTCCTTGATGGCGCGCTCGCGGTCGGCCTTGGCCTTGACCGAATCGCGCTGCGCCTGCTGCACCGCCTCCGGCACCTGCACGTCGGTGATGTTGACGCTTTCCACCTGGATGCCGGCGCCGTACTGATCGAGCGTGCGCTGCATGATGTCGCGCGTGTCGGTGGCGATCCGCGGACGGCCCGACTCGAGGATGGCCTGCTGATCGTTGCGGCCCACCACTTCGCGGATCGCGCTTTCGCTGACCTCGCCCAGCGTCTTCTCCGGATCGCGCACCTTGAAGAGATAATCCTCGGCCTGCTTGACGCGGTACTGCACCGCCACTTCGATCTCCACCATGTTGGGCTCGGCCGTGAGCACGCGCGACTTGTACGAGGTGGACTTCACGCCCTGCGTGTCCACCTTGGTGACCATCTCGATCGGCCATGGAAAGCGCCAGCCCCAGCCGTTCGGCACCGTCTGCTGGTAGCGGCCAAAGCGCTGCACCACGCCCTTGCTGCCCGGAGGGACGGTATAGAACCCGGTGGCCGCCCAGGCCGCCACCGCGATGATCAGGAAGATCAGTAAAGGAGTGGATGAGCGCCCGCCACCACCACCGCCGAACAGCGACTCGATGCGCTTCTGCCAATCCTTGAAGGCCTGGTCGAGATCACCGCCACCGGCCGGCTTCTTGCCCCAAGGGTTGTTGTTGCTACCGGGTTGATTCCAGGCCATGTCGAGTATCAGGGGGAGCTTCGCAGCGCGGGCGATGATTGTAGGTAGGGCTCTGCGGGCGTACAAGTTGCGGGGCCGGAAACACTCACCAGCTCCACCCCGGGTTCGCGCGCCCATTTGAGCAGCTCGAAATCCGCAAGCTCGGTATCGATCTCGAACGCGCCGTCGTCGGCGATGCGTTCGGCCCGCACGAGGCCCGCGGCATACAGGCGCGCGCGCAGCTCGCCGGCCGCCACGGGAAGCCGCAACGTGGCGCGCCGGGCCACGCGGGACAGCCGCTCCGCCACCGCCTCGCGCAACAGGTCCAGGCCCTGCCCGCGCACCGCCGACAGCCACACGTGGCTCGCGCGCCCGGATTCGTCGCGCTCGATGCGCGGTTCGGCGGCGAGCCGATCGATCTTCTCGGCGGCGAGCCGATCAATCTTGTTGAACACCAGGATCTGCGGCAGGTCGGCCGCGCCGATTTCGGCGAGCACCCGGTTCACCTCGTCGATGTGTTCGTCGCGCCGCGGGTCGGAGACGTCGACGACGTGCAGCAGCAAGGTGGCTTCGCGCGCCTCGGTGAGCGTCGACTGGAACGCAGCCACGAGCTCGTGCGGCAACTCGCGGATGAACCCGACCGTGTCCGCCACCACCACCTGCGTATTGCCGGGCAGCACGATGCGGCGCACCGTCGGATCGAGGGTCGCGAACAGCTGGTCGGCGACATAGGCGTCGGCGCCGGTCAGCGCGCGAAACAGCGTGGACTTGCCGGCATTGGTGTAGCCCACCAGCGCCAGCGACGGCACCGGGATCTCGGCGCGTTGCTGCCGGCCGGTGTCGCGCTGCTGCTTGATCTTCTGCAGGCGCTCGGTGAGCGTCTTCACGCGCTTGCCGATCAGGCGGCGATCGGTTTCGAGCTGCGTCTCGCCGGGGCCGCGATTGCCGATGCCGCCGCCGCGCTGGCGCTCGAGGTGGGTCCAGCCGCGCACCAGGCGCGTGGCGATGTGCTTGAGCTGTGCGAGCTCCACTTCGAGCTTGCCTTCGTGGCTACGCGCGCGCTGCGCGAAAATGTCGAGGATGAGCCCGGAACGGTCGAGCACGCGCCGATCGATCAGCTTCTCGAGATTGCGCTCCTGCGAGGGCGACAGCGGATGGTCGAACAGCACCACGTCGGCATCTTCCGCAGCCGCGATGGCGCGGATCTCGTCCGCCTTGCCGCTGCCCACGAAGAAGCGCGGGTCCGGCCGGTCGCGCCGCCCGCCGATGCTGGCCACGGGTATGGCGCCGGCCGAGCGTGCGAGCTGCTCGAACTCCTGGATGTCTTCCGGGTCCGCGGGCGCGCCGATCCCGAGGCGCACGAGCACTGCCCGTTCACCTGTGCGGGGTCGCTCGAACATCTTTGATTATCGAGAGTGGGACGGATGCGCGCGCGGACACGCCGGGCATCATTCTCCGGCGACCGCCTCGATCGTCGTTCCGTCATCGTTGGTGATGCGCACGTTGCGCGCGGGGACGACCGTCGAAATCGCGTGCTTGTAGACCATCTGGCTCACGCTGTTCTTCAGGAGCACGACGAACTGATCAAATGAATCGATCTGGCCTTGCAACTTGATTCCATTCACCAGATAGATGGACACCGGGATTCGTTCCTTCCGCAATGTATTAAGAAACGGGTCCTGCAGTGACTGGCCCTTGGCCATGACGTTCTCCTTATTTTTCAAGCAAGCGAACGGCGGCGAGCATACCACGCGCCCACCGGCCGGTAACGCACTCAAAGGGGGGAGACGACCCCGACAAGGGATTCGCGGATGCCTACAAAGCTTTGCGCATCATAGGGATCGAAGGCCCGGATGTTTGGCATCGAGCGCAGCCAGGTCATCTGTCGTTTGGCCAATTGACGCGTGGCAGCCACGGCTCTGTCGACGGCGGTTTCGAGCGAATAACTACCAGCAAGATGCGCCCAGAGCTGGCGGTAGCCGACCGCGCGGATGGCCGCATGCGCATCCGTCAGGTCGCCGCGCGCGCGCAGTGCGCGCACTTCATCGAGCAGGCCCGCGGCCATCATCTGCTCGAAGCGTCGTTGGAGCGCGGCGTGCAGTCGCGCGCGATCGGTGGGAATCAGGGCCATGACGTGGAAGCTGCGAGGCAACGCCGCGGCCGTGGCGGACTGCAGGGCGCTGATGGGTTGGCCGGTGACCGAGAAGACCTCGAGCGCACGCTGGATGCGTTGCGCATCGTTGGGGTGGATGCGCGCGGCAGCGGAAGGATCGATGCCGGCGAGGCGCGCATGCAATGCCGGCCAGCCTTCGCGCGCGGCATCGGCGTCGAGACCTGCGCGCAATTCGGCATTGCCCTCGGGCAACACCGCGATGCCGCCGATCAGCGCCCGCAGGTACAGCATCGTTCCACCCACGAGCAGCGGCACGCGCCCGCGCGCCTCGATGTCCTCGATGGCGCGTGCCGCATCGCGCACGAATTGCCCGGCCGAGTAGCTCGCGGCGGGATCGACCAGGTCGATGAGATGGTGCGGCACGCGCGCGCGGATCGCCGCCGAGGGCTTGGCGCTGCCGATGTCCAGGCCGCGATACACCTGCGCCGAATCGACACTCACGATTTCGATGGGGAATTCGCGCGCCAGGGCCAGTGCGACATCGGTCTTGCCCGTGCCCGTGGGGCCGGTCAGCACCGCGAGCGGTCGCAGCGCTCGCTGCTCGGGAGGCGGAACCATCGCGATCAGTCCACCGCGCGGGCTAGCGGCCGCGCAGGAACATGCGGTCGAGCTCGGCCAGCGTCACCTGCGTCCAGGTCGGGCGACCGTGATTGCATTGATCGGCGCGCGGCGTCTGCTCCATCTGCCGCAGCAGCGCATTCATCTCCGCGAGCGTCAGTCGTCGATGCGCGTGAATGGCGGAGCGGCAGGCGATGGTGCCGAGCAGCCGGTCGGTGGCGCCATCGAGGTGATGCGCGGCGCCATCCTCGGACACGCCCGCGACCACGTCGCGCACCAGCGCGGCCACGTCCTCGCGCGGCAGCAGCGCCGGCACGGCGCGCACCACCAGGGTCTCAGGCGCGAGCCGTTCGAGATCGAAGCCCGCCGCCAGCCACTCCTCGCGCTGCGCCATCAGCGCGTCGAGCTCATCCACTTTCAGCGGCACGGTGATGGGCGCCAGCAGCAGCTGCGTGGCCGCGGCGCCCTGCTGCGCTTTCATCTTCTCGTACAGCACGCGCTCATGTGCCGCGTGCATGTCCACCAGCACCAGGCCATGTTCGTTCTGCGCAAGGATGTAGATGCCGTGGATCTGCGCCAGGGCGACCCCGAGCGGATTCTGGTCAGCAGTGGGCTCGATCGGCGCGCTTGCCATCGCGGCCATCTGCCCGGAAACCGATGCCTCCGCCACCGTCAGTGCCTCGCTGATGGCCCAGACGCCCGAAGGCGCGACGAATTCGGCGGAACCCAGGCCGAGCGGCGCCGTGTATGGCGCCGCGGGGTTCCAGGCCGGTGGCAGCGCGCCGGGCGCGGGCCGGGTGCCCGCCAGTCGCCGCTCCACGGCGCGGAACACGAAGTCGTGGATCTGCCGGCTGTCGCGGAAGCGCACCTCGAGCTTCTGCGGATGCGCATTGACGTCCACCAGCGCCGGATCGATGTCCAGGTACAGCACGTAGGAAGGCTGGCGTCCCGAGTACAGCACGTCGCGGAATCCGAGGCGCACCGCGTTCATGAGCAGCCGATCGCGCACCGCCCGGCCGTTCACGAACCAGAATTGCAGGTCCGCGCTGCCGCGCGCCGCGGCCGGCGTGCCGATCCAGCCGGAGAGGCGCACGGGACCGGCCGCATGATCGATCTCGAGCGAGCGCTCCACGAACTCGTCGCCGACGATGCGCGCGAGCCGGTCGGCCGCCGCGCCGCCGGATTTTGACGCCGGTGCATCCAGCAAGGTGCGCGAACCACTGCGCAGGCGGAACGCCACGTCGGCGCGCGACAGCGCCAGCCGTTCGAGCAGGCGCACGATGTGGCCCTGCTCGGTGACTTCGCTGCGCAGGAACTTGCGCCGCGGCGGCAGGTTGTAGAACAGGTCGCGCACTTCGATGGTGGTGCCCGGCGGATGCGCCGCGGGCCGGGGCTCGCCGATGGCGCCGGCATCGACACTGACGCTCGCGGCCCGCTCCGCCTGCGCGTGGCGCGAGACGATCTCGAAGCGCGACACCGAGGCGATGGACGGCAGTGCTTCACCGCGAAAACCCAACGTGGTGATGCCGGCGAGGTCCGCGGCCGTGGATATCTTGCTGGTCGCATGCCGCGCCAGCGCCAGCGTGAGCTCGTGCTCGGGAATGCCGATGCCATCGTCGCGCACGCGCGTGAGACGTACGCCGCCCGCCTCGATCTCGACCTCGATGCTCTGCGCGCCGGCGTCCAGGCTGTTCTCGACCAGCTCCTTGACGATGGAAGCGGGGCGCTCGATGACCTCGCCGGCCGCGATCTGGTCGATGAGGTGATTGTCGAGGACGCGGATCGGCATGGCGATGATGCCGCGCAGTCTACCGCGCGAGCCCGCGCGGCATCGCCGGGTTATCGCAGCTCGAGCTGCGTGCTCACGCCGGCGCCCCGGCGCGCGGCGGCCAGCCGGGTGCCGTCGGGCGCGTTGCCCTGGAAGTACAGCTCGATGCCGGAAAAGATCGCCTCGGCCAGCCTGGCGCGATGCGCCGGCTGCGACAGTTTGCGCTCATCGTCGCGATTGGAGATGAACGCGGTCTCCACCAGCATCGAGGGGATGTCCGGCGACTTGAGCACGACGAAACCCGCCTGCTGAACGCGCGGCTTGCGGACTTCGCCGATGCGATCGAGCGCGGTGAGCACGTTCTCCGCCGCCACCATGCTGGCCGAGATGCTGGCGGTCTGGGACAGGTCGATGAGCACGCCCTGCAGCACCGGATCCTTGTCGTCGAGCTTCACGCCGCCCTTGAGGTCGGCCGCGTTTTCGCGCGCCGCCAGCCAGCGCGCGGCCTCGCTCGACGCGCCGCGCTCGGACAGCACGTAGACCGATGAACCCGAGACGTCCGGATTCGCGATGGAATCGGCATGGATCGACACGAACAGGTCCGCCTTGGCGCGCCGCGCGCGCAGCGTGCGCTCCTGCAACGAGATGAAGTAGTCGCCGTCGCGCGTCAGCACGGCCTTCATGCCGGCCTCTTCGTTGATGCGCGCCGCGAGCGCCTTGGCGACGGCTAGCACCACGTCTTTCTCGCGCGTGCGCCGGCCCGATGCACCCGGATCGACGCCGCCATGACCCGCGTCCACCGCGATGATGATGTCGCGGCCACTCTCGGCGGGCGCATGCGCCGGCCGGATCGCCACGGGCGCGGCGGGAGTCACGGACACCACCTTCGCGGCGCCCGGGGTGTTGATGTCCAGCACGAGGCGTTCGGGCCCCTCGGCACTCGCCGCCAGTGTCGAAGTGGCCAGGGTCACCGGACCTTTCACCTCGAACACCAGCCGCACGCCGCCGTGTGGCAGCTTGCCGGAGCGCACCGTGGTGATGGGCGCCTCGACCTCCGGGAGACTGGCCGCGAGGGTCGACCGCGATACATCGAGCACCACGCGACCGGGATCGTCGAGCAGGAAGGCCTTGTGTTTGACGGGCCCTGAGAGTTCGAGCACCACGCGGGTGCCCGTGTCGGTGGCCCCCACGCGCACCTGGCGAATCTCGGCGGCGATGAGCGGCGAGGAGGCTCCCGCGACCAACGCGAGCAGCGTGACCAGGAGCGCGCGCTTCGGCGCCGTTTTCATCCCCCGAAAAACCTTCTCCATCATGGAGTTCTACGCCGGACCTGCAGCGGAATTTACTTAGTCGCCGTAGAAGTTTCAATCCTCTGGATGCGATGACCGTCTGGCTGGATCGAAAACTCGAACCTCAGGTCCGCCCGCGGCAGCCGCCCGGCGCCACGTTCCGGCCATTCGATGAGCCACAGATTTCCGGGGCGGTCGTAGTCGGAAAGCCCGAGATGCTCGAGCTCCTCCGGATCCCGGAGCCGATACAGGTCGAGATGGATGACGGTCAGGCTTGCCGTCAGCTCATAGGCCTCCAGCAGCGTGTAGCTCGGGCTCTTGATGGGGCCTTGCGCGCCGAGCGCGCGCAGCACGCCGCGCGCGAACGTCGATTTGCCGCTGCCGAGCTCGCCGGATAGTTCGACGATCCGGCACGGTGCGCCGGCTCGCGGCGCCACTCCCAGGAGCTGCGCCCCCAGCGCTTCGGTTTCCTCGCCCGTTCTCGTGAGCCACGTGTCCGCCGCGGCCTGCGGCGTCACGGATTGACCCAGCCGCGCAGCTCACCGATGACATCGGTGGCGATCAGGCCGCGTTGTCCGCCCTGCGCCGCCGAATCACCGGCGAGCGCGTGCACCAGCACGCCGACGCGGGCGGCGGCGGCGCTGTCGCCGATCTGCGCGCGCAGCCCGGCGATCACGCCCGTGAGCACATCTCCCATGCCGGCGGTGGCCATGCCCGGATTGCCGCGATCGCAGATGCCGATCTCGGGCGCCTGCGCGGCACCGCTCGCGACCAGCGTGCCTGCGCCCTTCAACACCGCCACGGCACCGTAGCGCGCATGCAGCTCGCGCACCGCGCCCAACCGGTCGGCCTGCACCGCCGCGGTCTCGATGCCTAACAATCGTGCCGCCTCGCCCGGATGCGGCGTGATGATCCAGCCCGCGGGCAGCTTCACGGGATCCCGCGCCAGCAGGTTGAGCGCGTCCGCGTCGATCACCGCGGCGGCCCGGCCCGCGCGCAGCAGCTCGCCCCAGAGCCGCTGTCCCCAATCGCCGGTGCCGAGTCCTGGGCCGATCGCCACCACGTCGGCGGCGTCCAGGGCCGGCTCGAGGCCGGCCGCGGAGGATACCGGTAGATAGATGAGCTCCGGCGTGGCGCCGCTCACCGCGGCCACGTTCTCGGCCGCGCCGGCCACGGTCACGAGCCCGGCGCCGACGCGCAGCGCCGCGGTGCCGGCCATGCGCAGCGCGCCCGGCATGCCGATGCCGCCGCCGACCACGAGCACGCGGCCGTTGGAGCCCTTGTGCACATCGCGCGCGCGCCGCGGCAGGGCCAGCGGGATCTCCGACTCGTCGATGCGACGCATCAGCGGCGTGAAGGTGGGCGAGACCGGCGGCACCACGCCGAGATCGTCGAGCAGCACCACGCCGGCATGCTCGGCGCCCGCGCCGAGGAACAAGCCGCTCTTCAATCCCACGAAGCTCAGCGTGATCTCGGCGCGCACCGCATCTTCGTGGACCGCGCCCGTGTCGGCGTCGACGCCGGAGGGGATGTCGAGCGCCAGCACCGGCCGGCGCACCGCGTTGATGGCGCGGATCACCGCCAGGGTCTCGGCGCGCGGCGGCGGGTGGAAGCCGGTGCCTAACAACCCGTCGACGATCACGTCGCTGCCCTGCAGCGCCTCCGGCACGAAAGGATGCGCGCGGCCGCCCGCCGCCAGCCATTCCTCCTGCGCGCGACGCGCATCGCCGCCGAGCTTGTCCGGCGGTGTCGCGGCGAGCACCAGGGTTTCCAGGCCCGCCGCCTGCGCGAGCCGTGCCAGCACGTAACCATCGCCGCCGTTGTTGCCCGCGCCGCACACCACGGCCACGCGCCGCGCCTGCGGCCAGCGCGCTCGCAACAGGTCGAGCGCCGCCTGCGCCGCGCGCGTCATCAACGTGAATCCCGGCACGCGGCGCTTCTCGATCTCGAAGGCGTCGAGCGCGCGCACCTGCGCGGCGGAGTAGATGGCGGTCGGCCGGTTCATGGCGGGAATTATAATGACGCAGCCGCATGAACCCGCGCGAACCCACACCACGGCAGCTCGCCGAACTTAAATCGACCCTGGCCTCGATGGCCCGCGCGCGCGGCTTCGATGCCCTGGGGGTCGCCGACCTGGGATTGGACACGGACGCCGCCTGGCTGCAGCGCTGGCTCGACGCCGGCCGGCATGGCGAGATGGATTACATGTGGAAGCACGGCACGCGGCGCTCGCGACCCGCGGAGCTGATTCCCGGCACCGTGCGCGTGCTCTCGGCGCGCATGAACTACTGGCCGGCGGATACCCGCGACGCACACCAGACGCTCGCCGACCCGCAGGCCGCCTACATCTCGCGCTACGCACTGGGCCGCGACTATCACAAGGTGCTGCGCAATGCCCTGCAGGACCTCGCCGAGGACATGATCGGCGCGCTCGGGCCCATGGGATATCGCGTGTTCGTGGACTCCGGGCCCGTGCTGGAGCGGGCCCTTGCGCGCAAGGCGGGCATCGGCTGGATCGGCAAACACACCAACCTGCTGGCGCGCGATGCCGGTTCGTATTTCTTCATCGGCGAGATCCTCACGGACCTGCCGCTGCCCGTCGACGAGGCCGCGAGCGCGCACTGCGGCAGTTGCGCGGCCTGCATCCCCGCCTGCCCCACCGGCGCCATCACGGCGCCCTACCAGCTCGATGCGCGCCGCTGCATTTCCTACCTGACCATCGAACTGCATGGCGCCATTCCCGTGGAGCTGCGCCGCCTGATGGGCAACCGCATCTATGGATGTGACGATTGCCAGCTGGTGTGCCCGTGGAACAAGTTCGCCCGCGCCGCGGCGCATCCCGATTTCAAGGTGCGCCACGCGCTCGATGCGGCGCGCCTGGCAGAGCTCTTCGCCTGGAGCGAAGAGGAATTCCTGCGACGCACCGAAGGATCCGCCATCCGGCGCGTCGGCTACGAGCGCTGGCTGAGGAACATCGCGGTGGCATTGGGCAATGCACCCTCGATGTCGGAGAACATCACCGCGCTCGAAGCGCGGCGCGACGATGCGTCCGCGCTGGTGCGCGAACACGTTGCCTGGGCGCTCGCCGAACACGCGCGCCGGGGGAAGGAAGAGGTGGTGTCAGGCAGGGAAAACGGACCCAGGCCAGCGCTCGGGAACGAGGTGAATCAGGCGTCCGTTTTCCCTGCCTGACACCACTGCACGTTGTCGATCAGCCGGGCCTTGCCGAGCCGCGCCGCGGTGAGCACCACGAACTCGCGCGTATCGGGCCGCGCCTCGGCGAGCGTGCGCGCGTCGCGCACGCTGAAGTAGTCGGTGCGAAAGCCGGCGCCGTCGAGCGCGGCGCGCCCCGTGCCCTCGATGCGCGCGAAGTCGCGCGCGCCGGATTTCAGCGCGGCGATCGCCTGCTGCAGCTGCCGGTAGATGGCCGGCGCGAGCTTGCGCTCCTGCGGCGAGAGGTACTGGTTGCGCGAGCTCATGGCGAGCCCATCGCTCTCGCGTACCGTCGGCGCGCCGACGATCGCCACGCGCAGGCACAGGTCGGCGACCATGCGGCGGATCACCGTGAGCTGCTGGAAATCCTTCTCGCCGAAGATGGCGACGTCCGGATCGACGATGTGGAACAGCTTGGCGACGATGGTCGCCACGCCTTCGAAATGCCCGGGACGGAACTCGCCGCACAGGATGCGCGAGATGCCGGGCACTTCGACGCGCGTCGCGTTGTCGGCGCCGTTCGGATAGATCTCGCCCACCTCCGGGCTGAACATGAGATCGCAGCCGGCCGCCTCGAGCATCTTCGCGTCCTGCGTGGGCGTGCGCGGATAGTGCGCGAAGTCCTCGTTGGGCCCGAATTGCATCGGATTCACGAAGATGCTGGCGACGAACCGGTCGCCGTGCCGGCGCGCCGCCTCGATGAGGCTCATGTGCCCGGCGTGCAGGTTGCCCATGGTCGGCACGAACACCACGCGTTCGTGCGCCTCGTGCCAGCGCGCGACGTGCGCGCGCACGTCGGCCACGGTCGTCACGGTGAGCATGGGCGGCGCCTTCTTCAAGCGTGGAACTCGTGCTCGGGCGCGGGATAGGTCTTCTGCTTCACCGCCTGCACGTATCTGCGGAGCGCGTCGAGATTTGAGCTGGCGCCGTCCATGAAGTTCTTCACGAAGCGCGGCTTGCGGCCGGAGGTGATGTCGAGCACGTCGTAGAGCACCAGGATCTGCCCGTCGGTGTCCGGACCGGCGCCGATGCCGATGACCGGCACCTCGAGCGATGCGGTGATGCGCTTGCCGAGCTCGGACGGAATGCACTCCAGCAGCACGATGTCCGCGCCGGCCGATTCGAGTGCGCGCGCGCTCTCCAGCATGCGGTTCGCGGCCGCATCGTCCCGGCCCTGCACGCGGAATCCGCCGGTCTTGTGTACCGATTGCGGCTTCAAGCCCAGGTGCGCGCACACGGCGATGTCGTGCTTGGCGAGGAACTCGACGATCTCGAGCTGGCTCGGGCCGCTCTCGAGCTTGACCATCGCGGCGCCACCTTCCTGCATGATGCGCACCGAGTTCTTCAGCGCGATCTCGCGCGTCGGGTAGCTCGCGAACGGCAGGTCGGCCACGAAGAACGGCCGGTGCAGCCCGCGCGCCACCGCCTTGCAGTGGTACACGATGTCGTCCATGGTCACCGGCACCGTGGTGTCGTGGCCCTGCAGCACCATGCCGAGCGAATCGCCGACCAGCACCAGGTCCGTATCCGCCGCATCGCAAAGCACCGCGAAGCTCGCGTCATAGCAGGTGAGGCAGGCGATCTTCTCGCCCTCGCGCTTCATCTTGTGCAGCGTGCCGAGCGACACCGGCGGCCGCGTGGAATCGCGCTGTTCGAGGTGCGTATACATGGCTCAGATAGTAGCGTGGCGCATGGGGTTGTAATACATCCGCCCCTTCCTCATGCGGCGGATCGCGGCCAGCAGCTCGTCGTAATCCGGCTGGTTCTGCACCGGGTCGATGTTGGCGGCATTGACGATCAGCAGCGGTGCCTGATCGTAGCCATGGAAGAAGCGCGCATAGGCATCGTTGAGGCGCGTGAGGTAGGCCGCGTCGATGCCCGATTCATAGGGAATGCCGCGCTTGGCGATGCGGCCCAGCAGGATCTCCACCGGCGCCTGCAGATAGACCACGAGGTCGGGGCGCGGCGGCTCGACCTCCAGGCGCGAGGCCACCTGCTCATACAGCGCCAGCTCGGCCGCATCCAGCGTGAGCCCGGCGAACAGCCGGTCCTTCTCGAATAGATAGTCGGCGACGCGGCGCGCGGCGAACAGATCCTGCTGCTTCAGCCCGCCGAGCTGCTGCGCGCGCTGGAACAGGAAGAAGAGCTGCGCCGGCAGCGCTGCGGACTTCGGGTTGCGGTAGAAGCGCTCGAGGAAGGGATTCTGCGCGTCCTGTTCGAGCACCATCTCGGCCTCGAGCGAGGCCGCGAGCCGCCGCGCCAGGCTGGTCTTG
The DNA here is from genome assembly GCA_035761265.1 of Steroidobacteraceae bacterium. Taxonomy (GTDB): domain Bacteria; phylum Pseudomonadota; class Gammaproteobacteria; order Steroidobacterales; family Steroidobacteraceae; genus CADEED01. The sequence continues at coordinate 7,973 of DASTRL010000098.1, read as the reverse complement.
CCGACGCCGATCGGGCCTTCGACCACGATGTAGCGCTGCGCCGGCAGCGTGTCCGGCGTCGCCGGCGCCGAGACCGGCCGCGGCGGCTCCGCGGTCGCGCCGGCCGGGGACGGCGGGGCTTCGTCGTCCTTGCCGCTCACAGCTTCTCGATCCCGCGATTGAGCACGCGCGCGCGCAGCGCCTCGACCCGACCGAGGCCGGGCACCTCCAGATCGGGCGCAATGTCCGCGAGCGGATAGAGCACGAAGTCACGCTCGGCGATCCCGGGGTGCGGCAGCTTCAGCGCCTCGGAGCTGCGCACCTGGTTGCCGACCACGAGCAGGTCCAGATCGATGCGCCGCGGGCCCCAGCGCTCGCGCGGCGGTTCGCGCCCGAGCTGCAGCTCCACGCGACGCAGCTCGGCCAGCAGTTCCTCGGGCGCGAGCTGCGTCAGCAATCCCGCGGCCGCATTCACGAACGGCGGCTGCGCCACGGAACCGAAGGGCGCGGTGCGATACAGCGGCGAGGCGATCACCAGGCGCGAGCGCGGCAGGTGGGCGAGCGCGCCGAGCGCGCCTTCCACCTGGCGGCGCGGATCGTCGAGATTGCTGCCGATGCCGACGTACGCCGGCTGCCACGATATGGATCGCGCGATGCCGGCCGGCGCGGCGTTCATGGCGCCGCGGGAGCGCGTCCGCGACCGCGCCGGCGGCGGCGCGGACGCCGGCGACCTGCGCCACCCTCGCCCGCCGCACGCGGCGCGTAACCGAGCGCGTCCGCCATGCGGTCGCGGTCGGTCTGCGAGGCCTCCTGCACGCGCGTCCACCAGTCTGCGATCTCGCGCGAGGCCAGGCCCATCTCGGCGCGCAGCAGCAGCAGGTCGAAGCCCGCGCGGAAACGCGGTTGCTCGAGGATGCGCAATGCACGGCGGCCGCGCGGCTGCTCGAGCCGCGGCTGCGCCGCGAACATCTCGCGCACGCCGAGCGAGAAACGCTTCGGAATGCTGACGCGGCCCTGTGCCTGGCGCGCGGCGCGATCCACGGCATCGACTATCGTGCCGATGTCGTGCCACTTCTCCTGCGGCTGCTTCTCGATGATTTCGGCGAACGGGCCGTAAAGCAGCAAAGCGAACAGGAAGGTGGGCGTCACCGGCCGGCCCTGCGCGACGCGCGTATCGGTGTTCACCAGGCCCTGCATCAGGAGGCGCGCCACCGCGCCGTCGGGGTGGCGATCCAGGTAATCCGCCACCGTGGGGAGCAGCTCGCGCAACAAGCCGTGCTTGCGCAGCACTTCGAGGCTGCGCGCGCCGTGTCCCGTCAGGAACAGCTTGAGCGTCTCGTCGAACAGGCGCGCGGGCGGCACGCTGGCGAGCAACTCGCGCAAGGTCGCGATCGACGTGCCCGTCTCGCCATCGAGCGTGAACCCGAGCTTGGCCTCGAAGCGCGCCGCGCGCAGCATGCGCACCGGGTCCTCGCGATAGCGCGTGGCCGGATCGCCGATCAGCTTCAGGCGGCGCGCTGCGATGTCGTCGACACCGCCGGTGTAATCCCAGATCGAGAAGTCGGCGATGTTGTAGTACAGCGAATTGGCGGTGAAGTCGCGGCGCCAGACGTCGTCGTCGATGGTGCCGTAGACATTGTCGCGCAGGATGCGACCGTGCTCGTCGGTGACGCGATCCTCGTCGTCCTCGGCGCTGCCGGCGCCCGCGTGCCGCGTGCGATCGCGTTCGACGAGCGGCGGGCCGCCGTGAATGCCCGTCTGGTGCGACCCGGCCTCGGCGAGCACCGTCGCCTCGTCGGTTTCTTCGATGTCGTCCTCCAGCTCGTCGTCGAGATCCTCCGGCGAAAGGTCGTCGTCGAGGTCGGGCGCGGGAAGCTCCGGCGGCTCGTCCGGCGCGCTCATCGCGCGGAACGTGGCCACCTCGATGATCTCGCGGCCGAAGAACACGTGCGCCAGGCGGAAGCGCCGCCCGATCAGGCGGCAGTTGCGGAAGGTCCGTTTGACCTCTTCCGGCAACGCGCTGGTGGCGATGTCGAAATCCTTCGGCGTGATGCCGAGCAGCAGGTCGCGCACGCAGCCACCGACGAGGAAGGCTTCATAGCCCGCCTCGCGCAGCCGGTAGAGCACGCGCAGCGCATTGGGAGAGATCGCGGATCGCGATATGGAATGTTCGGCACGGGGAATGATGCGTGCGGCGGGCCGGGCGCCCGTTTCGGCTTCGTTCAAGACTTCAAAGTTCCGCTTGGCAGACTGAAAGCGGCGCATATACTACCGCGCTCGATTCTGGACCCACCTATCGGACGCTCCCTTCGTCTAGAGGCCCAGGACATGGCCCTCTCAAGGCCGTAACACCGGTTCGAATCCGGTAGGGAGCGCCAACTTAAAACAGTCGGAAAATCAACGGCTTGGCCAACAAGTGACCCGCCTGACTCCACGCTCCGCCCTGCTCTGCGCCGCGCTGCTGGCCAGCCTCGGGCCGGCCTTCGCGCACGAAGGCGGGCTCGACCGCAACGGCTGCCACTACGACCGGGCCCACGGCAACCAGTACCACTGCCACAAGGACACGGGCGAGATCGCCCCGAACCCGGACGTGCGGGCCGCTGCCAAGAAATCGCGCGACAACATCTGCCACGACGCGCGCTCTCCTAACTACCGTGCCGTGCGCTACTTCATCTCCTACCGCAGCATGGACGCCTGCCTGGCGAGCGGCGGTCGCGCCTGGCGCAACTGAGCCCGGGTTGGAAGCCTTCCTCGTCTCGACGGGCGTCGTCGCGCTCGCCGAGATCGGCGACAAGACGCAGCTCCTCGCCCTGCTGCTCGCCACGCGCCTGCGCAGGCCCTGGCCGATCGTGCTCGGCATCCTGGTCGCGACCCTGGCCAACCACGCATTCGCGAGCGCCGTCGGCGCCTGGCTGGTCGAGCTCATCGGTGGGACCGGCATGCGCTGGATCGTGGGTCTCTCGTTCATCGCCATGGCGGTCTGGACGCTGATCCCGGATTCCGCGCCCGAGGAGCGATCCGCGACCTCGCGCCATGGCGCGTTCCTGACCACGCTGGTCGCCTTCTTCCTGGTCGAGATGGGCGACAAGACGCAGATCGCGACCGTGGCGCTCGCGGCGCAGTTCCATGCGATCGTCAACGTGGTGATCGGCACCACGCTCGGCATGCTGCTGGCCAACGTGCCCGTGGTATTCGCCGGCGACGCGCTGATCCGGCGCGTGCCGCTCGAGGTGGTGCGGGTCGTGACCGCGCTGTCGTTCGTCGCGCTCGGCGCCTACGTGTTGCTGACCTCGACCTGATCCGCACCGCGCCGGGAGTCGCGCAGACGTCCGGATCGGCGCGCCCGGCCTCGTGTAGGTGCGGCCCTACTCCGCCCGCACGTCCGGCGCCGACAGTGTCGCGCGCGCCGCGATACGAGAATCCGCGCACTGCATGAGTTCATTCGTGTCGAGAGGTGCCGTGCTCGCCAGCGCGCGCCTGCTCAATCAGGCGCTGGCGTTGTTGAGTCCCCTGCTGCTGGTGCGCCTGCTGGACATCGTCGAGTACGGCCGCTACCGGCAGTTCATGGTCGTCGCCATGTTGATCACCTCGCTCGGCGGCTTCGCGCTCTCGGCCAACCTGACCTACCTGCTCGCCCGCTCGCCGGAGCGTGCGGCCCTCGACCTGACCAAGACCTCGGTGCTGATGCTGTTCGTGTCGGTGGTCAGCGCGCTGGTCGTGATCCTGTTCCGCCACTGGATCGTGCCCGCCGAGATCGCCGACAGCTGGTGGCTGCTGGCGCTGTACGTGTTCATGTTCCTGAACCTGGAGGTGATCACCGCGTACTGGCTGGCGCGGCGGCGCTCCGTGGAAGTCATGCAGTACACGCTGGTCGTGACCGTGTGGCGGCTGGCGACGCTGCTCGGCGCGGCGCTGTATTTCCAGAGCGTCGAGATGATCTTCGTCACCATCGTGTGCGCGGAGACGTTGAAGAACCTGGCCATCTACTTCTGGCTGCGCGCGCGGAAGCTCATCGTGTTCCGCTGGGACGGCACGGTGCTGCGCGAACAGCTGCGGCTGGTGGCGCCGCTCGGGCTCGGCTCCATCCTCAACAAAGCCAATGAATTCGGACGCGTGGTGGTGGGCTCGGTGATGGGCCCCGTGCCGCTGGCCATCTACACGGCCGCGGCCTACCAGGTGCCGCTGGTCAGCATCGTGCAGACCTCGCTGTCGGACGTGATCTTCCCGGACATGGTGAAGCGCGCGCAGCGCGATCCGGCCGAGGGACTGCGCCTGTGGAAGCGAGCGCAGATGATGGTGGCCGCGGTGATCATCCCGGTGTGGATGGTGGTGAGCTACTTCGCCGAGCCGCTGGTGCGGCTGCTGTTCACCGAGCAGTACGTCTCCGCCGCGCCGTATTTCCAGCTGTTCCTGCTGCTGATGGTGCGGCAGTGCTTCCAGTTCTCCACGCTGCTGCGCTCGGTCGAGGACAATGCCTCGTTCGCCACCTCCAACGCGGTGGCGCTGTGCATCAACGGCGTGTTGATCGCGGCGCTGATGCCGAAGTTCGGCCTGTGGGGCCCGGCGCTCGGCCTCGTGGTCGGCCAGTACTGGACGGGCTACTACCTCGCGCGGCGCGTGATGCTGCGCTATCACGTGCCGCTCTCGGCCATCTACCAGTGGCGCAAGTTCGGCCTGTCGTTGCTGGCCTCGGGATTCGCGCTGGCGGTGATGCACGGCGCCCTGACGTGGCTGCCCGACGGCTTCGTGGGCACCGCCGTGGCGCTGGCGCTGTTCGCGGCCGTCTATGCCATCGCGGCGCGCTTCATCCTGCGCGAGGAATACGGCTACGTGATGCGCGCCTTCCTGCGCCGCGGGCAGGCGACCTGAGATGCGCACGGTACTCATCATCTCCTATTGGCATGCGCCGAGCCCCGCCGTGGGGGCCAAGCGATTCAGTTTCCTGGCGCGCGAGTTCGTGCGCCAGGGCTACGACGTGCACGTGATCACGCACGAATCGCGCGAATGGATCAACTGGAAGACCGATGCCTCCCTGCCCCAGGCCGGACGCGTGCACCGCTGCGCCGAGAGCCTGAAGCTGCCGCTGCCGCGCAAGGGTCTGTGGTCGCGCGCCGTCAATGCGCTGCTGACGCGGCTGCTCGCGCCCATCGGCTGGGAGTGGCTGTGGGCGCGCGCCGCGACCCGCAAGGCACTGGAGATCGCCCGCGATCTGGAGCCCGGCGTGATCATCGCCACCTCGCCGGCGCATGCCGCGATCCTGGCCGGTGATGCGGTGGCGCGCCGCCTGGGATGGCCGCTGATCATCGACTATCGCGATCCCTGGAGCGCGCACCGGTGGCCGCGCTGGCGGCGCGGCGCCGTCTCGCAATGGTTCGCACGGCGCATCGAGGCGCCCCTGGTGCGCCACAGCGAGGCACGCGTGCTCAACACGCCCGCGATGCTCGCCTCGTTCGAGAAATTCTTCCCGCGCGCCGATCGCTCGCGGAACTTCGTGATCCCGAACGGCTTCGATGCCGCGCCGACGCCGGCGGCCTCGCCGCCCACCACCGGCCCCATCCACGTCGTGCACGCTGGTGAAATCTTCACGGGCCGCTCGCTGGTGCCGGTGCTGGAGGCCGCCGCGCGCCTCGCGGACCGCTATCCCGAGCGCCCGATCCGCGTGATCACCTACGGGGATCTGCCGCCCGCGGAGCTGGCGCGCATCCGCGCGGCCGGGCTCGAGTCCTTCCTCGAAGTGCGCGCACGGATCGCGTTCCGCGAGTTGTTCGCCGAGCTGCGGCGCGCGCACCTGCTGCTGGCCGTGGTCGGCGAGCACATGGTGTATTCGACTCCTTACAAGGTGTACGACTACATGGCCACCGGCCGGCCCATCCTCGGCATCGCGCCCAGGGGCGCGGCGCTGTTCGAGCTGCTCGCCGACAGCGGCGCCGGCGTGTGCGTCGCCCGCGACGACGGCGCGGGCATCGAGCACGCGCTCGAGCAATTCATGATCGGCACCGTGACCACGCGCGGCGCGCGCATCGACCGGTTCCGCTGGGAGAATCTCGCGCTCCAGTACCGCATGGTCATCGAGACGGTGGCCCAGGAACGCCTGCATGCGCGGCTCGCCAAACAAACTGCCGCGCCGCGCGGGGCCCTCGACACCTGAGCCGTTCCGCGGCGGTGTGCTGTCGTGCACAAAAACCGTGCCGCCCGGACGAGAGCTGCTGCACATCGTCCAGCGCTGTGCGGCGCTACTCTGCCGGCCATGGCAAACGACACGCTTCCGGGCGAAAAGCCGGGTCAGCTCGAAGCACTGCTCGACCGCTGGCAGACCAGCCTCGACCTGCACGCGCGTTACGCGGCGCTCGACGACGCCCGCTACTGGCACGTGCAGCCCTGGCCGCGGCACGAGCGCCCGCAACGCTGGATCATCCAGCTCGCGCGCAAGCGCATCCTCGCGCTGCGGCGTAGCGTCACGCAGCGCACCACCGAAGGTGACCGCGCCTTCATCGAAGGCATCGAGACCATGGGGTTCCTCGCCTCCCTCGTGGGCCTGACTTCGGTCGAGCGGTACATCCCGCTCGCCACGCACGAGACCGAGCGACGAGAAGTGCTCGCCGCGAAACCGGAACCCGCCAGGGACGCGGGTGAGACATCGCGCTCGCGTTCCGCCGAGAATCGACGCGCGGTCGAAACCGCGACGCGCACCGGCGAGCACCGGCGCACGGCCGAGACCACGCGCCAGATGCCGGCACTGCCCAACACACGGGTGACGGCGCGCGCCGCCACCGCCGCGCCCGGGCGTCGCGAAGTGCGCCGCGATCCGCAGCGCCCCGCCACGATCAAGCCGAAGAAGGCGCCTTCCACGATCACGCAACCGGAACACGTGGTGATCGCGGATGCGGTGCGCTTGTTAGGCTGGGGCCGGCAATGGCACGAGCTCGCCGAGATGATCGCGCGCCTGGCCGAGCGGCCGGCGCCCTCGGAGATCCGCCGCATCCTGCGTACCTATCGCGATCACATCGACGCCATCGTGACGCGCCGGCGCGACTGACGCCTCCACCGACGCCGATTGCGGTTGTTCGCGATTGATTCGGGCATTACAAGGCTGTAATGCGCGATGACCGCCGGTTCGCGCGGCTTGCGCGACCGCGCCTGCCTGCGCAAAATCCGCGTCCCGTGCGCCAGGAACTATCCGTGAGGCGCCGCATCTATCAGGCGCCATGATCAAGACGCAGAACCTCAGCAAGAACTACTCCGGCCTGCGGGCCGTGGACGACGTCAGTTTCACGGCGGAGCCCGGCGAGGTGCTCGGCTTCCTCGGCCCGAACGGCGCCGGCAAGACCACCACCATGCGCATGATCGCCGGATTCATCCCGCCGACCAGCGGCAGTGCCAGCATCTGCGGGCACGACGTGGCCACCGAGCCGCTCGCCGCCAAGACGGCGCTGGGCTATCTACCCGAGGGCGCTCCCACGTACGGTGAGATGACGGTGCGCGGCTTCCTGGACTTCATCGCCGACCTGCGCGGACTCGAGGGCGCGCACCGCAGGACCCGGCTCGACTACGTGATCGGTCACCTGCAGCTCGACGGCGTGCTCGAACAGACCGTCGATACGCTGTCGAAGGGCTTCAAGCGCCGCGTGGGCCTCGCGCAAGCCATCGTGCACGACCCCAAGGTGCTGATCCTCGATGAGCCCACCGACGGCCTCGACCCGATCCAGAAGCACGAGGTGCGCACGCTGATCGCCGAGATCGCGCGCGAGAAGACGATCGTGATCTCCACGCACATCCTCGAAGAGGTCGATGCCGTCTGCACGCGCGCCATCATCATCGCGCGCGGCAAGCTGGTGGCGGACGGCACGCCGGCGGAGCTCAAGACCCGTGCGCCGTCCGGACGCCTCGAAGACGTGTTCCGCTCCATCGCCGCCTGACGAAACCCGGAGTCCTGCGCCTTGAAACCCGTGCGTACCATCCTGCGCCGCGAGCTCGCGAGCTACTTCGTGACACCC
>DASTRL010000097.1:0-14405 GCA_035761265.1 Steroidobacteraceae bacterium | reverse complement strand
GTTGGTGCCTGCGGCCGGATCACTTCGGCCCCGACCTGCGCACCTACCTGCGCGACCACGTGTTCGACGACATCCGCGCGCCGATGCTGAACGTCGGCTTCTCGGATGATCCGATCGCCACGCGCCGCACCGTGACCGAGCTCGACCGGTTCTTTCCGAACGCCGTGCGCGAATCCCGCTGGTATACGCCCGCGGAGGCGGGCAGTTCGCGCATCGGCCACGAGGGCTTCTTTGCCTCGCGCCATCGCGAAACGCTGTGGCGGCCGACATTCGACTGGCTCGACGCGAAGCTCGGGTTGTCATGACGCACGCCGCGCCGGCCGATCACGTCACTCCCTACGACCGCTTCGCCCTCGACGAGGGTTCGCTGGTCGCGATGCTCGCTTCGCGCAGGCGCAATCAAGGACTGGTCGAATACTTCGGCCCGCAGCTGCACGCGGAGCTCGTGAGACTGGCGCGTGCCACGCATGGCCGCCAGCCCCGCGGCCTGCGAGTGTACGTGCTGCCCGGCATCATGGGCTCGCAGCTTGGGTTCATGCGTGGCGGCCACAAGCCCAATGACATCCTGTGGCTGGATCCCATCGACATCCAGCTCGGCCGGTTGCAGGAGCTGAAGCTCGCCGACTACTCGCGCGTGGTGCCCCTCGGCGCGATGAGCTACACCTACCTCAAGCTCACGCTGTCGTTGCGCAAGGCCGGTTTCGATTCGGTGCTGCTCGACTACGACTGGCGCCGCGACGTGGCCGCTCTCGGCAAACTACTCGCGCAACGCATCGCGGCGGACGACCGGGAGCGCGTCGCCATCGTCGGCCACAGCATGGGAGGCCTCGTGGCGCGCGCCGCGCTGACGCACGCCGTCGGGGAGCGCGTATCGCGGCTCATCATGCTCGGCACGCCGAACGCGGGGTCGCTGGGTGCCGTCCAGGCGCTGCGCGGCACGTATTCGGTGGTGCGCAAGATCGCCATGATGGATCCCGGCCACGACGCGGAATTCCTGGCCCGCGAGGTGTTCGCGACCTTCCCGGGGCTGCACGAGCTGCTGCCCGCCCGCGCCGGCGCACACGGCCTCGATCTTTTCGATGTCGCGAACTGGCCGGCGAAGGGACCGGGCCCGAACCCCGCCATGTTGCGGCGGACCGCGGAACTCGAAAAGCGGCTGGCGCCGGCGGACGCCCGCTTTCACGCCGTCATTGGTTGCAACCGCATCACCGCCACCGGGGTTGCGCGGCGCGGCGGCGACTTCGAGTACCAGTACTCATTGCGCGGCGACGGCACCGTGCCCATTGCGTTGGCCGGCTTGCGGGGCGCGCACCTTCGGTACGTGGACTGCGGTCACAGCGACCTGCCGCTCTCCGACCGTGTGATCGCGGGCACCATCGATCTGCTGAAGACCGGCGCGACGCGACGATTCGCGAAGCGGCCGCGGATCCGGCGCGCCTCGCATGCGCGCGTGCGCGACGCCGAGCTGCGGCAGGAATACCAGGGCAAGATCGACTGGCCGCACATGAGCCCCGAAGAGCGGCGCATTTTCCTCGATACGCTCAACGAGCCGCCGCGCCGGCTGCGGCCCGCGCCCGCCCCGCCGCGACGATCTTCGCCGCCACGTCGCGCGAAGCCCGCGCCCCGCCGCCCGGGAAAGCCGGCGTCCGCAAGGCGCCGGCGGAGTCGGCCCGCACGCTGAGCGCGCGGCTCCAACTACCGTCGCGTGGATCGAACCAGATCCATCGATAGCTGGCACCCGGCGAGAAGCCCTTCATGCGGGTGCGCGGCGCCTGGTTCTCGAAATACGCCAGCGCGAAATCGCGTTGCGCATTGCGCATGAGGAAGCACCACCCGTCCAGCCCGTCCGCCAGCGAGTCCGCATTGCCGCGCGGCTCGAGATCAGAGGAAACAGGCGCCAGGTCCTGGTAGCCCGCACCTTCCGACAGCACGAAGTCGCGCAGGTGTCGCATCTGCCGGCCCGATTCGTAGCGCAACGCGGTCCAGATGTGCGGGCGCCAGCCGGCCGGCTCACCGGTACTCGTCACGTCGTAGGCCGCGGTGCCGTGCACGTGGCCGGCGAGCGCGCCCGACAGCACCGAGCCGTACATCATGGCGCGCGCGAAATAGTTGTCGCGCTCCGAATTTTCCGCCGGCGTTTCGCCGCCCGGGCGGTTGATCTGATGGTTCCAGCCCGTGTAGTAAGGCTCGAGATTCGCGGCGGGATATGGCGGCGAAAGGCCGAACAATTCCTCGATCGATGCGTAGATGGCGTGGTTGCGCGGGTTGTTGCCCACGGTGTGCATGGTGAGCCATGGCGCCTGCGCGCCATGCCCGAAGGCCTTGTAGGTGGATCGATCGATGAGTGTGGTGTAGGGCTGGCCGAAAGGCAGGGGGCCGTACTTCTTCAAGTGGTAGGTCAACGCCTCGTTGAATTCATCCGCTGTCAGGCTGAAGTCCTTCGGGATCCAGTCGAGGTGGATGCCGCTGAAAATCATGTTGAACGCACCGTAGCGCGCGATGAGGTATTGCACGTAGCGGGCGTAGGAGGCGTCGAAGTCGAAGTAGCGTTTCCAGGAAGGCGCGTTGTCACGGCGCACGGTCTCGAGAAATGGCACGAACCCCTGGCCGGAGAGATGCCGCATCTTGCGGTCCAGGCTCGCGAAGTATTGCGGATTGATCCGGTCGAAATTCGCCAGGCCTTCGCGATCGGCGAACACCTCGAAAGGCCGGTTGCCGGATTCATCGTGCATGTCCTTGGCGGTGGTCATCGCTCCATCCGGCGTGGAGATTTTCGCGTTCGGCGCCCAGAAGCCGAACTTCTCCCAGGCATTGCGCAGGAACACGCCATCCTTGTTCGCATACGTGGCGCCGTGCTCGTCGGCCGCCCAGTTGGGAAAGGCGGCGATGAAGGAGATCGAATTGAAGCCCTGGCGTTTGCGCCAGGCCACGGCCTCTTCGAAGCTGATGCCTTCGGCGGGTACGTAGTCTGGCGCCGCGGCGATCCCCTTGAAGGGCAGTCGCCAGGTGGAGGCGGCCAGCCAGGTGTCACCGATCAGCAGGAAGGGTGTGCCGTCGGCGTAGCGCAGCGCATGACCGTTCGGCGATGCGCGAACGAAGCCGCGGCGATTGGGATTTTCCTCGAGCTCGGCCTGCGTCCAGGCGACGGCGCGAAATTTTCCGCCGCCCTGAAGTCCACCATCTTCCGGACGATTGCTGGCCGCTCGCCAGCTCCACTCGCCCGGCGCGGTGGCCACCACGCGCACCTTGAACGTGCGACCGCCATCCCAGAATCCGTACACCCGCCGGTGGAAACCGGGGCCTTCGAGCTCCACCCAGCATTCGACATCCACATAGGGGTTGGAATAGTCACGCGTGGCAGCCAGCGTGATCTCCTGGACCTCCCAGACGTGAACCTCGCCCGATTGCAGGCGGGCATGGGCATCGAATGAAAGCAGCAAGCCGATCAGGCCGAGCCCGAGGTTTCGGAACGTTCGCATACGCGAAGAGTAGAAGCTTTTGCTCTAGTATGCAGGCCATCCATGGAAGCACTCGCGGCGCTGCTCTCAGATCCCCAGGTGTGGATCGCATTCTTCACGTTGACCGCGCTCGAGCTGGTGCTCGGCATCGACAACGTCATCTTCATCTCCATCCTCGTGGACAAGCTGCCGGCGCAGCGCCGCGAAACCGCGCGCCGTATCGGGCTGTTTCTCGCCATGTTCATGCGCGTCGGGCTGCTGCTGATCCTGTCCTGGCTGGTCGGGCTCACCAGGCCGTTGTTCACGCTCATCGGTGCGGAAATCTCCGGGCGTGATCTCATCCTGATCGTCGGCGGCCTGTTCCTGGTGTGGAAATCCACCAAGGAAGTCCACCAGCTCACCGAGGGCGAAGAAGGTCACTCTTCGAGTGCGGTCAAGGCCTCCTTCTCGGCCATCATCGTGCAGATCATCCTCATCGACATGGTGTTCTCGCTGGACTCCATCATCACCGCGGTCGGCATGGTGGATGACGTGGCCGTGATGATCGCGGCGGTGATCGTGTCGGTGGCATTGATGATGCTGTTCGCACGCGGCATCGGCAATTTCGTCTCGGCGCATCCGTCGATCAAGATGCTGGCGTTGTCCTTCCTGCTGGTGGTCGGCGTGATGCTCATCGCCGAAGGCTTCGACCACAAGGTGCCCAAGGGCTACATCTACTTCGCGATGGCGTTCTCGGTGGCCGTCGAGATGCTCAACATCCGCATGCGCAGGAAGAAGGCCGTCAAGCCGGTGGAGCTGCACGAGCCTTACAAGTAGAGTCCGCTTCGGGAGGGGCAATGTTCGCATTGCTGCGATTGGTGGGAGTGATCTGGTTCCTCGGTTTCATCGTGCTCGCGCTGGCCGCGACCTCGAGCTACCTGTATTCCAGCGAGTCACAGCCGGAGCGCGCGCAGCGCTGGCATTCACGACTGCGCATGTCGCTGCTGTGGCCCATCGCGCTTCTCTCGGCCGACGGCCGTTCGCGCCTGCGGCGTGGTTGAACGACAAAACTCAGGGAGCAGACACATCATGGCCTTCAACTCACCGGTCTTTCGTGGCGGCGGCAATTCCGGCGACGGCGGCGCACGCCTGCCGGTCGGCAGGATTCTCATGTGGATCGTCGTGGCCGCGATTGCCATTGCGGTCGTCAGCATCGCCGGCTGCGGCATCAAGGTGGTCGACACCGGCCAGCGCGGCATCAAGACGCGCTTCGGCAAGGTGGTGTCCGAATCGCTGCCCGAGGGCCTGTATTTCTTCAATCCATTCACCAGCGCCATCGTCGAGATGGACACCCGCGTGCAGCGCCAGGATGGCGAGACCGACACCTACACGCGCGACGTGCAGCAGGCCGCCATCAAGTACACGCTCAACTACCGCCTGCAGCAGAACGCCGCACACCTCATGTACCGCGACATCGGCCGCGACTGGGAGCAGAAGCTGATCCCGCAGGTGGTGCTCGGCACGCTGAAGGAAGTCGTCGGCAAGTGGGACGCGGTCGACCTCATTTCCAACCGGGACAAGGCCGCCAACACCGCGTTCGACCAGATCCGCGCCAACCTCGCGGAGCGCAACGTCGAGGTCTCGCGCTTCGAGATCACCGACATCGCCTACACGCGCGAATTCGAGAACTCGGTGGAGCAGAAGGTGATCGCGCAGCAGAAGGCCATCGAGGAGCAGAACCGCACCAAGCAGATCGAGGAGCAGGCCCGGCAGAAAGTGCTGTCTGCCGAGGCCGAGGCCAAGTCCATCCAGATCCGCGCACAGGCGCTCGAGCAGAATGCCAAGCTCGTGGAATGGGAAGCCGTGCAGAAATGGAATGGCGTGCTGCCTCAATACATGATGGGAAGCGCCACCCCCTTCATCAACCTGACGCCCGGCAAGAACTGAGGGTAGTTTGACGCGGTTGCCGGCGATCATCTTCGACTGCGACGGCGTCCTCGTCGACAGCGAGTGGCTGGCGAGCCGGGTCGAGGCCGAGTTGCTGCGCGATTTGGGCATCGAGCTGAGCGTCGAGCAGGCGCATGAGTTGTTCCTCGGCAAGACCGTCGCCGGCGTGCTCGACACCATCGCTGGACTCAGCGGCGCGCCGCCATCGCCGGCATTCAACTACAACTGGGCGTTCGCGACCGCGCAGGCCTTCATGCGCGAGCTTGAGCCCGTGCCGCACGTGCGCACCGCCCTCGAGGAGCTGCAAGCGCGCGGCCACGCCATGGCGGTCGCCTCCCAATCGCCGCTGGCGCGCGTGCGCTTTTCGCTGGAGGTGACGGGGCTGGCGGGCTTCTTCGGCACACACGTGTACGTCACGACCATGGTGGCCAATCCCAAGCCGGCACCGGATGTCTATCTACTCGCCGCTTCGCGACTGGGCGCGGCCACGGCGGACTGCCTGGTGGTGGAGGACTCCCCCGCTGCCGCGGCCTCCGCCCGCCGCGTCGGCATGCGCGCCATCGGCTATGCGCCCGGCGGCACCGCCGACGCCATGCGTGCCAACGGCATTCCGGTCGTGCGCTCGATGGACGAACTTGCGAGGCTCGTGGGCGGTTGAGCCGCGCCGCAGCGCGGAGTTTTCCTACAGGTGCGTTCCGGAAACTCCTCGCGGGGTCGTCCGGCACGCCGTGACGTTTTTCTGAATCTCTGACGGCGCGGGCCGTACGGGGCGGGCAGATTGCGCCCAACCATAACAGCCCCCGGAACAACCCCATGTATCGGAAGTTAGCGAGCGCGACGCTGGTGTCGCTGTGCCTGGCCCTGTCCGCCTGTGGCGGCGGGGACGGGTCGCCTGCACCACCCGCGCCGGGTCCGAACCCGCCGCCACCACCACCGCCGGCCGACACCACGCCCCCCAGCGTGCCGGCGAACGTCACGGCCGTCGCGCAATCTTCGAGCTCCATCCTGGTGAGCTGGGATGCATCCACGGACGCGAGCGGGATTTCCGGCTACCAGGTGTTCCGCGATGGCGGCGCCACCGCCATCACCACCGTGCAGACCACCTCGTACACGGACACCAATCTCGCGGCAGACACCAGCTACAGCTACACCGTGGTGGCCGTGGATGCGGCCAGCACGCCGAACGACTCGGCGGCTTCCAGCGCTGCCAGCGCACGCACCATGGCGCCACCCGCGAACGGACCCGTGAAAATCGCGGTGCAGCGCGTCTATCCGGGACTGACGTTCACGGCCGCGCATACCATGCTGCGCGCACCGCATGACACCAGCCGCTGGATCGTCGTGCAGCAGGACGGCCATGTCGTGGCATTCGCCGACACGCCGGACGTTGCCACCACCAGCAGCGTGCTCGACATTACCGACCGGGTGGTGTTCCGCAACGTGCATGGACTGCTGGGGCTCGCCTTCCACCCAAACTACCCCACCGACAAGCGGGCCTGGGTGGCGTATACGCACGAGACCAGTCCTGACGTGATCGTCATGCGCATCTCGGAGTTCCAGACCGCGGATGATGGCGCCACGCTGGACCCGGGCTCGGAAAAGATCGTCTTCGAGATGGCGCAGCCCGGCGGACACAACAACGGCGGCAACCTGCTGTTCGGACCCGACGGCGACCTGTACCTCGGGATGGGCGACGGCGGCAGCGATGACTCCGACACGGCCAAGGCCGGCAATGGCCAGCTCACCAACAACCTGCTGGGCAAGATCCTGCGCATCGACGTCAGCGGGTCGACGGGCTCGCGTCCGTACAAGATCCCGGCGGGCAATCCTTTCGCCGCCAATGCACCCTGCAACATGGATGGCACGGGCACGGCCGACTGCCCCGAGATCTATGCCTGGGGTTTCCGCAACCCCTGGCGCTGGAGCTTCGACCGCGGCACTCACCAGCTCTGGGTTGCCGACGTGGGTTCGCACACGCGCGAGGAAGTGGACCTGGTGGTCAAGGGCGGCAACTACGGCTGGCGCTGCAAGGAAGGCACGTTCGACACGGGATTCAACTGCGGCTCGCCGGCCACGCCGCTGCTGCCACCCGTCGTCGAGTACGACCACACCACCGGGATTTGCGTGGTCGGCGGCTACGTCTATCACGGCACGGCCATCCCGAATTTGATCGGGCAATACGTGTTCACCGACTACAGTTCGGGATACATCTGGCACATCCCCACGGACACCGCGCCCACGAAAATGGTGGTGCGCGCCGATGGCTGGTCGTCCGGCCTGAATCCGGCGTCGTTCGCGGAGGATGCGGACGGTGAGCTGTACCTGGTCGACGTGCGCGACAGCCAGATCTACAAGATCGTCGCGGGTAGCTAGCCCGTCAACCAACCGCCTCGATGATCCGCGCCAGGTGACTCGCGTCCGGCAGGGGGCCGAAGCCCGCGCCCAGGTTGTCGACGACGTTGCGAACCTTGGCGGTGGCGGGGATCACGCAGGTCACGGCCTGGTGCGCGAGCACGAATTTCAGGAACACCTGCGCCCAGCTCTTCGCGCCGAATTCCACGGCCCAGGCCGGTACCGGTTTGCCGCGAACCTTGTCGAACAGCCTGCCGTCCTCGAAAGCCCGATTGATGATCACCGCGACGCCGCGATCGGCGCACAGCGGCAGCAGGCGCTTTTCGGCTTCACGTACCGTCACCGAGTAGTTGAACTGCACGAAGTCGGGCTTCTCCCGCTCGATCACCGAGATCAGGTCCGGATAGGAGCTCGTCGTGTAGTGCGTGATGCCGAGATACTTGATGCGGCCTTCGGCCTTCCAGTGTCGCAGGGTCTTCAGGTGCGCCTCGACGTCGACCAGGTTGTGCACTTGCATGAGCTCGACGCGCCGATGCTTGAGCAGTGCGATGGAGCGCTGCATCTGCTCGATGCCCTTCTGCTCGGCGGCATTGCCGGAGCTCGGTGTCCATACCTTGGTGGCCATGAACACCTTGGCCTGCTGCGCGGGAGTGAGCAGGTCGCCGAGCACGGCCTCGGCCGTCGAGTACATGGGCGAGGTATCGATCAGAGTCGCGCCCGCATCGAAGAAGGCGCGCAATACTTCCCGCAGCGGTGCGCGCGCGGATTCTTCGGCGCCCACCTCGAATGCACCCGACGTGCCGAGGCCGATCGCCGGCAATGCCTCGCCGCTCGAAGGAATGCGTCGCGTGATCATCTGGGCCTGGCCGTGCGGCGCGACACTTTTCTGCTCCTGCGCCGCTGCCGCTCCTGCCACGGCCGCCAGCCCTCCCAAGGCCAGAAAATTCCGCCGGTCCATGTGCGTTCCTCAGATCAGCGTGGCATCGGTGGTGACCACGGCCTCGCTGCCCTGGCGCACGATGTGCTCGAGCGCCAGCGCCTGCGGCAGCAACTGTGTCGCGTAGAAGTGCGCGCTCGCGAGCTTTCCCTGCAGGAATTCGCGATCCGTCCCGCCTTCCGCGAGCCGTCGCGCCGCGATATCCGCACCTCGCGCCATGAGCCAGCCGCCGATGGTCCAGCCGCACATCTCCAGGAAGGGCACGGAGACCGCCATGGCGCGGTCCGGCGCGCCCGCGAGTTTTTCCAGCAGTGAATCGGCCGTGGACTGCAGTCTGGCGATGCCATCCAGGGCCGCATCTCGAATGCGAGTCACCGTGGCATTGCCGTCCGCGATGGCCTGCAACGAGGACTGCATCTCCCGCGTGAAAGCGCGCAACGTGGCGCCGCCATCGCGCCCGAATTTGCGGCCGATGAGATCGTTGGACTGGATGCCCGTGGTGCCTTCGTAGATGGTGGTGATGCGCACGTCGCGCAGCGTCTGCGCCGCGCCGGTTTCCTCGACGTAGCCCATGCCGCCGTGCACCTGGATGCCCATCGAGGCGATCTCCACGCCGCTCTCGGTGCAGAATCCCTTGACCACCGGGATCAGAAAATCGCCACGCGCCTGCGCCGCCGCTCGCGCGGCAGGATCCGGATGCGCGCCGCCAAGGTCGAGCTGGTGGGCGGCATACAGCGCCAGCGCGCGGCAGGCCTCCACCGTCGACTTCATGGTGAGCAGCATGCGCTTCACGTCCGGGTGGCCGATGATGGGCGCCGGTGACGAACTGGTGCCGAGCGACGCGGATCCGGCAACCTTGGACAGCGGTACCGGCGGCTTGCCTTGCACGCGCGTGCGGGCCCATTCGGCCGCCTGCTGGAACGCGCGCTCTCCCTGCGCATAGCCTTCCAGGCCGACGGAGAGCCGCGCCGCATTCATCATGACGAACATGTATTCGAGACCGCGGTTCGCCTCGCCCACCAGCAGGCCGAGCGCACCCTCGTTCTCGCCGTACATCATCACGCAGGTGGGGCTGGCGTGGATGCCGAGCTTGTGTTCGATCGAGGCGCAGTTCACGTCGTTGCGCGCCCCGGGACGGCCATCGGCGTTGACCCAGAACTTGGGCACCATGAAGAGTGAAATGCCGCGCACGCCCGGCGGCGCCCCGTCGATGCGCGCCAGCACCATGTGGATGATGTTCTCGGTCAGATCGTGTTCGCCGTAGGTGATGAAGATCTTCTGGCCGTATATCCGGTAGTTGGGTCCAGCCGGCACGGCGCGCGTTCGCACCTGCGCGAGGTCGCTGCCGGCCTGCGGCTCGGTCAGGTTCATCGTGCCGGACCATTCGCCGCGCACCATCTTCGGCAGGAACAGCTGCTTCTGTGAGGGAGTTGCGAATCGCTGGATGGCCTCGATCGCGCCCTGCGTCAGCATCGGGCACAGCTTGAACGCGAGGTTCGAGGAGGCCCAAAGTTCCTCGACGGCGGTGCCCAGCACGGCAGGCACGTTCTGCCCGCCGAACTCGGCATGCCCGCGCAGCGCCGGCCAGCCGCTCTCGCAGAATTGCTGGTAGGCGCCGCGAAAGCCCTCGGGCATGGTCACGCCCGTGGCACTCCAGTGGGCGCCCTCGCGATCGCCGCTTTTGCAAAGCGGCTCGAGCACCGTCTCCGCAAAGCGCGCGGCTTCGCCCAGCACGGCGTCGGCGGTTTCACTCGAGTAGTCGGCGAATTGCGGACAGGCCTGCACGGCCTGGGTGCCAATGAGCTCGTCCAGTACAAACCGGATGTCCTTGACCGGTGCGCGGTACATAGCGATGTCCTTCAGTGCGCCAGCGCGGGCACGATATTGGCGGCGGCGAATTCCACGAAACTCTTCACGCGTGGATCGTTCTCCAGGCCGGCCGGGAACACCGCATACAGTGGCGCAGCCGAGGGCGGCTGCCAATCGGCCAACACCTTGCGCAGCTTGGCGGTCGCCACGCCCTGGCGACAGAGGAATTCGGGCAGCAGGCCGATGCCGAGACCCGCGACCGTCGCGCTGTGCAGCACGGCCGGGTCGTCGACCGCGAGCTTGGGACGTACACGCACCTCGGCGCGCGCCGAGGCCTTGGTCATCTGGAACTTGTATTCGGCGCCCTCTCCGGCCGGAGTCAGCAGCGCATGGTCACGCAGCCCCTCGGGTCGTTCGGGCGCGGGGTGTTTCTGTAGATAGGCGGGCGTCGCGCACAGCACCGCGGGCGGCGCGCCCAACAGCTTCGCACCGAGCTTCGGGTCCTCGTTCGCGCCGGCGCGGATGGCCACGTCCCACTCGGCGCTCTGGTCGGTATCGAGCACCACGTCGAGTGCGATGTCCGGAAAGCTGTCGAGAAAGCGCGGCACCAGCGGCGCCAGCAGCACGCGCCCGTACGTCGGATCGGCCACGACCCGCAGAGGTCCCTCGCGCGAGGTAGAGAATGTTTGCGCGAGCTGTCGTACCTTCTCGACCTCGACGCCGATGGCGCGCGCATGCGGCAGCACGGCGTCGCCCGCGGCGGTGAGGAAGATCCGTCGCGTCGTGCGACGCATGAGCTGCACACCGATGGATTTTTCGAGGTCGGCTATGGCACGGCTGATCGCGACTTTCGGTACGCGATAAGCGCGCGCGGCGGCGGAGAAACCGTTGAGCTCGACCACGCGTGCGAAGACCGCGAGTTGGGCGGCGGACCATAATTCACTCATATGCGCACCAGTGAGAGCGAAGGTGCGCGCATTGTTTCACCAAAGGTTCTAAAAAGGAAAGACCCATGAAGATATCGATGTACGCGCTGAGCCATGACGTATTCCGCAAGGCACTCACTCAATTGCTGGTCGTCATGGACAAAGGCGTGGCGAATGCCAAGGCGCGCAACTTCGATCCCAACGTGTTCGTCGGCCTGCGACTCGCTCCCGACATGCTGCCGTTCTCGCGCCAGGTGCAGCTCACCAGTGATTTCGCCAAGAACTCCATGGCGCGGCTCGCGGGCATCGATCCGCCGAAGTTCGAGGACAACGAGACCAGCATGGACGAGCTGGTGACGCGCGTGAAGAAGACGCTGGACTACCTGACCACCGTGCCACCGAGCGCGCTCGAGGGCAGCGAGGATCGCGACATCAGGATCCAGCTTCGCGACCGGGTGGTGGAGCTCAAAGGCCTGGAGTTCCTGCAGGTCTGGGCGCTGCCGAATTTCTTCTTCCACCACGTCACCGCGTACAACCTGCTGCGCCACAACGGCGTGGACATCGGCAAGAAGGACTTCATTGGCCGCTGAAGAAGAGTGGTGTCAGGCAGGGAAAAAGAGGGCCGACTCGCGTCGGCCCTCCAATTCGAACCGCGGAATCAGTGCCGCTATCTGCACGATCCGAGGTCAGCTCCGAGCAGGATCAGCAGCGGTGCCGTGCGCTTCGGCGCGTCGAGCCCGATGGCGTTGAACAGGCACAGATTCACGCGATTCGGGATCGTGACCTGCACCGACTGTACTGCGCTGTCGTTGGCTCCATCGCTCACGAGGCTGCCCAGCGAATAAGAGCTCTTGCGCCAATCGACCAGCAGCGGTCGAGCCACCTGCAAGGTGCCCGCGCTGTCGATGCGGAACACGTTGTTGGTGTTGCCGGAGGTGATGCTCCAGCCCGAGAAGTTCGTGAAGCCCGGCTGGTTGGTGTCGTCCGCATCGGTCGCGAGCACCTGGGCCACGTTGTCGTGCGATCCGCCGTCGATCGGATAGGACTGCCCGGCGGTAATGACCGGGGCGTTGTCGTTCTCGTTCGTGACCTGGATCGTCACGGTTTCCGCCGCGCTGCGGCGGAATCCGTCCCAAACCGAGACGCTCACCGAATAGCTGACGCCGGATTCGAAATCCAGCGCCGCTCCAGGCGCCAGGCTCAGGGCGCCCGTGCCCGGATCGATGGCGAACTTCCCGCTGGTGTCGGTGAGCTGCCAATCCGAAAGCGTCTGACCTGCATCCGGGTCCGTGGCCAGCACCGTTCCGATCGAAGTGCCGGCAGCCGCGGACTCGCTGATCGAAAACGCCTGGCCCGGCGTCACGGTCGCGGCCGTATTGCCCACATACTGGATCAGCCACTGCAATGCCGGACGCTCTCCACCATTCGGATACAGCAGCCAGTCACCCTGCGCGTTGCGCCAGTGGAAGCCACGCACGTAACCCCAGATCGTGATGCCCTTGACGGCCGGGTGTTCCCAGAACACCGGGAACACGCGCTTGTAGTTGGCAACCTGCACGTCGTCGTTGATCACACCCGCCAGGGTCCCGTCCAGATCGAGCTCCGTTCCATAGATCGGCAGCCCCGTGGCGGCGAGCCGGTCGAGGTTGGCGCGATGGTTCGTCATCGGCGCCGGCTCGGTGGTGGAGAAGGCATGCACCTGGTCGCCGATGCCGTCGATCAGGTTGCGGTCCTTCAGCAGCTGGATGATCTGCAGATAACGCGTGGTGGCATTGCCGTCGTTCGTGATGCTGTAGTCATTGATCAGCAGCTTGGCGTTCGGGAAGTACTGCCGCGCCATGGTGAAGGCCGTGATGATCCAGTCCCAGCCGGTCGCGCCGTCACCGCCGAGCGCGGCCTTGTAGCTCGGCGGGGCATGCAGTGGCTCGTTGACCACGTCGATCTGGTCGATGTCGGGATACCGCGCGGCAATGGCGGCATACCACTCCTTGATTTCCGCCAGCTGCTCCTCGGGCGGCAGCGCGGCAATCCAGTTCGGTTGCTGGTTGCCCCACACCAGCGTGTGCCACTTGAAGACGAAACCATGCGACTTGGCCAGGGCGTAGGCTTCGTCGGCCTGCGTCCAGTTCATGACGTTGCGCGTGCCTTCCACCGTGCCCCATTTGCCGCCGTTTTCAGGCGTCACCTGGTTCCAGTAGTTGGCGAAGTTCAGCGAGGCCGTCCCGGGACTCCAGGCGGCGCCGAGGAATTTGTCCTTGCCGGTGGCAAGTGGCGGATCCGTGCGCGTGTAGGGCGGCGGATCCGGCGGCGGGGGCGGCGGACACGTTCCGGACGCCGACCTGCCCGCATCGAGGTCTGCCACGGTGTAGCACACGCCCGGGCGGCCAAACGCCAGCTTGTCCATGAACATGCCGTCTTCGCGTGCTCCCCACTGGAATGTCTGGGTCAGTGCGCCGTCAGGAACCGTCCAGGCAGCGGGGCCAGTTGCCCCGGTGAGCTTCACCCACTTGAACACCTGGGTACCGGCGGTGCCGCCGCCGGCCAGCACCGAGTCGCCAGGATTGGTATAGCCAATCGTCGTGGTGTTCTGCAGTGCCCACTGGTTGTCGACCGCCGGCGTCTTCTCGCCGAAACCCTGGCCGAAATAGAAGCTGTCGTCGTCGCCGCCCGCCGGCCCGATGCGATAGCGCGCGTACAACTCGTAGTTGCCAGCGGCGGGGAACGTCACCGAATAGGTCGCGATGCGATCGGCGGTCGGTGACGTGGTTGCATTGACGGTCGTCGTGACGTAGTCGACGCCATTCAGCGTGCCGGTGGTGAGACTCGTGCCGAGCGTGCCACTCTCGGCTTCGACGATGACCGGCTCGGTTTGTGCGTATGTCGTGATCGGAACGAGTGCAAACAAACACGCGCGCCATGGCGCGCTCCTTGAAATTCTCATCCTTGATTCCCCTCTGTGTTCGTTATTGGAAAAGTGGTCAGGCCAATCTGGTAGGG